>LADQ01000026.1 GCA_000961635.1 Hoeflea sp. BRH_c9
GAGATCAGCCAGTTCACTGCGGATGGTGCGTATGATGGCACTTCAACCTATGAGGCTGTGCTGCGTCACAGCGCAGGCGCAAGGGTCGTCATTCCACCGCGCTCGAACGCGGTTGAACGGCCCTACGCCCAAGCGTCCTGCCGGAGAGACGACCACATCGCCTCCATGCAGGCAGATGGTCGGCTGAAATGGCAGGCATCTACCGGCTATGGCAAGCGCGCGCTGATAGAAACCGCGATGGGTCGATACAAGGGCATCATCGGACCGCGTTTGCGCGCTCGATCATTCCTCGCTCAACAGACAGAAGCTGCGATCGGCGTCGCTATTCTTAACCGAATGCTCGCCTGCGGACGCCCGAAATTCGTTCGTTGCGAGGCATCGGCGGGAGTAACCAAATAAGCGACCGATCAAAGAATGAATTCTGCACATTTGCTGATCCACGCACCAACGCCCGCAAAACGTTGAAATCTTATCCGTGCACCAACGCCTCAGCGAGCAAGAAGCCGAGGTCGGCAAACGCGACTCCATCATCAGCATCTTGCGCGCGCAGTTGGATCTGCTCCGCCATCGGCAGCATGGCCCCTCTTCGGAAAAGATAGACCGGAAGATCGAGCAATTTGAGCTGATGCTGGAGGAGATCGAGGCCTCTCGCGCGGAGGCTGAGATGCGCTCCGGGAAAGCCCCTTTGCCGGAGTTGGATGACGCACCGGACAAGCCGAAGCGCAAACTTTTGCCGGATGACCTGCCAATCGAAGAGGTGGTCTATGCGCCACCCTGCAGTTGTCCAGCCTGTGGTGGCACGTCTTTCCTCAAAGCGGCGGACAAGGTGGTGCAGGTGATGGAGCACATACTGGCGTCCGTGAAGATTGTCCGCCATGTCGAAAAGCGCATGATCTGCAAGGAGTGCGATACGACGGTGACCGGCGAAATGCCGACCTTGCCGATCAAGCGAGGCAAGCCCGGCCCGGGATTGTTCGCCCATATCATGGTCGCGAAGTTTGACGATCACATCCCGCTCTACCGTCTGTCCGAGATGTATGACCGGCTGGGGATAGACATCTCCCGATCCGTCATGGCGGATTGGATGGGCCGTGTGTCGGTTCTGCTTTCGCCCCTCATCTTGCTGATCAGGGCCCATATCGCCGCGGTCGACCGAATACATACGGACGATACCCCGGTCGATGTTCTCGACCCTGGGCGGGGGAGAACGAAAACCGGCAGGGTCTGGGTCTATGTCTTCGATGGCAGTGGCTATCAAGATCCGACTCCCCGAGCCATTGCCTACTATTACAGCCCTGACCGCAAGGGAGCGCATCCGGCAGACCACCTCGCTGAGACTTCAGCGGCGTGATGCATGCCGATGGCTACGGTGGCTACAAGAAGCTTTACGGAAACCAGATCATCGAGGCTGCATGCGTGGCGCATGTGCGCCGCAAGTTCCATGATGTGATCAAACTCAAGCCGTCACCGGTCGCCGAGGAAGCGCTTGCACGCATTGGCGCGCTCTACGATATCGAGGATCGTATCCGCCGCATGCCGGCCGACGAGCGACGCGCACTGCGCCAGGAGCATGCCAGGCCCATCCTGGGGGACCTGAAGGTCTGGATCGAGGATACGCTGCAGACGTTGCCGCAGAAACAAAAATTGGCGGAAGCTATGCGCTACGCGCTGGCGCGGTGGGCAGCATTGAGGGTTAAGTCAACGACGGTCGCGTTGAGATCGACAACAATCTCGCCGAGCGTGCCATGCGCCCCCTCGGAATCGGAAGAAAAAATGGCTCTTCGCAGGCTCGGACAAGGGCGGTGAGCGCATCGCCAATATCCTGACCATCATTGAAACGGCCAAACTGCATGGCCACAATCCAGAGACCTACCTCACGGACGTTCTCACCCGGATCAAAGATTACCCGGTAGACAGGCTTGAAGACCTATTGCCGTGGAATATGCTTCCGACGGTCTCCACTACGCAAAAGGCCGCTTGATGGCTCGCTCATTGCATATCTACACGATTAAAGACGTCGCCGCCATGATTGGTGAAAACCTCGAACTGCTCAGAGTGATCTCCGCCAACTCGGACAATATCGACTACGGCGAAATGGTGCACGTCCACGACGGGACAAAGAACGGCACAACCGGCTTCACGGATCGGGGCATTGAATGCCTCCAGGAACTCCTGGCGGATATCAGGACATGGGACGGGGGTATCCGACACTTCTTGGTCAACGAACAATGCGATGCCGAAATGATCGAGCGCGTGATGGCAGACGAGCCAGAGCGTTAAGCCGCTAACTCCGACCCTACGCTTCGAAAAAATGTGTTCGCCGGACGCTCATTTTTGATCGATGCTGGGTAAACGTTACGGTGCCGTCTGGACCCCGACCCTGCGGGCAATAGCACCGGTCCGGCGCTGTTCCACTGTCTTGTTCAGCATGCGCTACTCCCCGGACTCCCCCGGAGTCCGATTTCGGATGAGTGATAGATAGTTCGTGCGCGTGCGCTCAGGTCTCGAGGAATTCGATCTCGATGAAGGCACACTCGAAGTCGTTGGCGTTGATCACATCGTGCTCAACGCCGCTTTCGCGAAAATACGGGACGCCGTTTTTCAGATCGGCAAGCCGCGTCGTGTCACCTGGTTCGCGCAGTTCCAGCGCCCCGTCGAAGAGGGGCGCCACCACGTAATCATGTTGATGGCGATGCCAACCGGTGTTGTCGCCGCGCGCATCGAAGCGCCACTCAGTTACGCGCGTGCGGTTGTTCTCGATAAGAACGGTCCCGCGCGCGGTTCCGGGTTTCGCTTCGCCGCACATGACGGGCTCAGCGCTTGGAAAGGCCGCGCCGGGCAAGCGGAAGAACCGCCGCCAGCAATGCCAGTTTCAATGCTTCCGCGGGGAGGAAGGGGTAGAGACCGAATGCGAGCACCGGTTTGTCCCAGCCCATCAGCACACCGAGCCAGGAGAGGCCGAGGCCATAGATGGCAGCAGAGCCTGCCAGCGCCGCGATCAACACGGTGACAAGACGGCGGTCGAAGCCGCGTTCGGCGAACCAGCCGGCCACGTAAGCCGCGACAACGAAGCCGGCGAGGAAGCCGCCCGTGGGACCGGCCATATAGGCAAGGCCGAGACCCTTTTCCGGCGTTCCGGCGAAGACCGGCAGGCCAAGCGCGCCCTCGGCAAGATAGAGCAGCACGGTCGCCGCCCCGAGGCGGGAGCCAAGTGCAAAGCCAAGGAACAGCACGACGAAGGTCTGCATGGTCATCGGCACGGGATAGAACGGGATCTGCACCTTGGTCGAAGCCCAGAGCAATGCCGTGCCGACGACTGCGAGCAGCACCGACTGAAGTACGCTGCGTTTGCCGCCGAGGGTGGCATCAAGAAGCGTTGGCTGCATTGGGGTGAATGTGGTCATTGTGATGTGTCCTTTCACGATCAGAAAAGAGTTTCGCGGATGGCGTTCATGGTCTTCGCGCGGGCATGGAGGGCGGCAAGCGCCACCTTCGCCTTGAAAGCCGGGGTGTGGTTCCGGCGCGGTCGTCTTGTCATGGTCTCTCCTTTTTCCGGCATCTAAGCCAAATTCAGACAGAAACTCCACTTATCCCTCTGATTGGCTCTTACTGGAAAACTGAGACGAGTTTGCGTACGTCTGACACCGCCTAGTCATGACCTGAACCTACGGTACGGGCCTACCCGGCTCAAGCCGGTTTACTTGACAGGTCCGGGTTTGGGCGTGAGATGCAGCAGCGTCGCAGTCGCGGTCTCGATCGCCTTATCCGACCAGAGCAGCGGATGGTAGGCACCGGCCTGCCAATCCGCTGCAAGATCGCGGTAATGTTCGGAGCCAGGGTTGCCGGACTGCCCCGGCAGGTTGATGAAACGGCAGTTGTCCCATTCGCCCACATCCATCAACAACCGCACCGACGGGCCGGTGATGGTCTGGAAGTCGCCGGTGCGGTAGTTGGCGTAATTAGGTGTGGAGCCGCTGCCGCCGAGCGGCATGGAAGGCAGCGACCAGCCTTGCGTCTCCGGCCGCCCCAGTTGGTGGAGCGGGTGCACCAGATCGAGGCGGTGCAGATCGCCCCAGCGCCATTTGGCGGGGTCGGCACCGTAGCGTTCGCACAGGGCGCGCCACGCCGCCGCCAACGTGTCGGATAGAATCGCGTCGCGCTGCTGGCAGGGATCAGCGTCAAACCACGCCTCAGGCCGCTCGGCGAGATCGAGTGCCGACTGGATGGAGCCCGGCCAGAGCAGGTCTGTCGCCCCCTCGCCCACGGTCATGGCAGCGAAGATGGCCGGTTTGAGGTGTCGCGTCACCCAATATTCAAAGAGCAGCGCGGGCGATGAATCCTCACCCGCGACGCAATCCCAACCGGCGAGATGCGCGGCGGCAATGGCGGCATCGCCTTTGAAATCGACACCGGCCAGCACGGCGTTCATGCGTTCGCCCGCGCGGGTAAACTGGTCGTTTTGCAACCGCCCTGCCGCATCGAGGCTATGCGCCGGGTCGTTCGCCAGACGCTCGCGGATACGTTCGGCGCGGCTGCGGTCGATCCACTCGAACCCGACCATGCGCGCGGTGCTGTCCCAGCCCTCGGGTAAGTTGTTTTCGTTCGAGGTGGTGATGAAGCCGCAGTCCGGGTCGCGCATATGGGGCAGATCGTCGAGGCTGAGCGCGCCCTGCCATTCGTGCCGTCCGTCGCCCGAAACCGGCAGGAGGCCGTTCCATATGCCGCGCACCGGGGTGGTGCCGACCGCTTGCCAGGCGATGGTGCCGCTGACATCTGCATAGACGTGATTGATCGAGGGCGTCCCCCACCCCTTCAGCGCATCGCGCCAGTCGTCATGGGATTTCGCGCGCATGACGGAAAGCGACGCCATATAGGGGGCGTGTCCCGGATCGCTCCAGACTGTGCGGATACCAAAGGCGCGGGTTTCGCTTTGGTGCACCACAGGGCCGTGGCTGGTGTAGCGCAGGGTGGCGTGTTGATCCGGGTGGCCACGCACTTCGAAACGTTCGCTGACTTCTGTCATCTGTTCCCAGCCGCCCCGGTAGCGAAAGCGGTTTGGCGCGGCGGGGTCGGTTTCGTAGACCAGCATATCCTCCTGATCCGCGCCGAAGATGGTAATCGAAAAGGCGCTGTGGCTATTGTGACCGAGGGCAATGCCCGGCACGCCCGGTTCTCCCGCGCCAATGACATCGAGGCCGGGCGCGCTCAGGTGTGCGACATAGCGCAGGCCGGGCAGCGCATGGGTGCGGTGCGGATCCGAGGCCATGATCGGGCGACCGGTAACGGTTCGCGCGCCCGATACCGCCCAGTTGTTGGACCCTTCTGAGGCGGCGGCGAGAACCACGTCGCCGATCGCATCGACGCGCCGCCAGCGGTCGGCCTGTCCCAGCGTCGCGGCAAGACGTTCGGCGGAAAAGGTGACTGCCGCCGTGGCGAGGCGAAAGAGATCGAGTGCGGCGAGGGGGATGTCGGCGAGGGCGACTTCGGAGTCCGCGTGGGGCGTCACGGGTGGGTCAAGATCGGCGCGCAAAAGGTCGGCACGCGCGCCGGCGCGGGTCAGGACGTTGGCGCGTAACACTTCGGACAGGACGTTGCGGGTCAGGCAGTGGCTGCGGATACGCACGATGTCCTCGGCCGCCCAGCGGGCGGGGCGCGTGCCCAGCAGCGCGAATTCCGGCGGCAATGGAACTTCGTCAGCTTCGGCCAACGCAATATAGGCGTTCACGCCGGCAGCGAAGGCGGTGCAGATCTCGCGCGCGTCGGGGGCATAGGCCGCCCATTCCGGCGTCATGTTGCCGCGATAGAGAAACAGCCGCGACGCCTGATCCTGCCGCAGATAGCCGGGGCCGAAATCCGCCGCGAGGCAGCCCAATCCACGCTTGCGCCACAGGTCGATCTGCCAGAGCCGGTCGCGCGCCGCGTTGAAGCCTTGGGCGAGGAACACATCGGGCAGCGAGCTCGCCTTGATGTGGGGCACGCCCCAGCGGTCGATGCGAATCGTCGCGACCTCGACGAGGCCGGGGATCGCGAGGGTTTGTTCCGTCATGGGAGGGGTTTGAGGCTTCGGCATCATGTCATCCAGACTTTCATTTTTTCCATCACGCTTCCAGAGCCTGCCACTGGAAGTCCTGCGAGACCATCATCGCGTGCATGAGCGCCGCGCGAGGGGCCAGCGTGGCGAGATCGATCTGCTCGTCTATGGCGTGCGCACCACGCCCGCC
>LADQ01000005.1 GCA_000961635.1 Hoeflea sp. BRH_c9
ATGTGGCCGGGATCATTCATCAGCCGCGTCATCTCGGAGGTGATGGGGGCCAGCACGGTGACAGCAAGCTCGACCAGCGCCGGCTTGAACACCGAGAATTGCTGGCCCGCATATTCATTGATGACGTCCTTGCGGGTGCGGTCGCTCAGCGCCGCATAGATGCCGACCAGATTCTGGGCCTCGGGCCGGCCCTCGAGCTCTTCGAGTGTTTCGGGCAGGGGCGCGGGATCGGTCTTGGCCTTGCGGATCTTCTTGGCGATGGTGTCGGAATCATCGGTCAGGTTGATGCGGGAGAGATCGGACGGATCGGATTTCGCCATTTTTTTGGTGCCGTCGCGCAGGCTCATGACCCGTGGCGCCGGACCTTCGATCAGCGGTTCGGTGAGGGGAAAGTACCCCGAAACCTTCTCTTCGCCCACCATCATGTCAACGCCAAGCCCGGCCGCGGCGATGCGCGCGGAGAAATCATTGTTGAATTTCTGGGCAATGTCGCGGGCGAGCTCGAGATGCTGTTTCTGGTCGTCGCCAACCGGAACGTGGGTGGCGCGATAGAGCAGGATGTCGGCGGCCATCAGGCTCGGATAGGCGAGCAGGCCGAGCGAGGCGTTCTCGCGGTCCTTGCCGGCCTTGTCCTTGAACTGGGTCATGCGGTTCATCCAGCCGATGCGGGCGACACAGTTGAAGATCCAGGCGAGTTCGGCATGACCGGGGACGGCGGACTGGTTGAACACGATATGCTTGACCGGATCGATGCCCGAAGCGATGAAGGCGGCGGCAATCGACCGGGTCTGGGTCTTGAGGTCGTCATGGACGAGCTGGGCGGTGATCGAATGCATGTCGACCACGCAGAAAATGCAGTCGTGATGCTCCTGCAGCGCCACGAATTTGCGGATGGCGCCCAGATAATTGCCGAGATGAAGATTGCCGGTGGGTTGAACGCCGGAGAAGACCAGCGGCTTGAACGTGGCGGACATAATGCGCTCCCGGCGGGCTTGTGGAGGGCCCGCATACCTCATTGAAATCGGGCGGGGTTATGCGGCGGCGGCGATTTTAGGTCAAGGCCAAATCATCGCTGGCGCCAGGGATCATACTTTCCTGCGGCGCTTGAGCAGGCGGGCGAACTCGGCCCGGTCGAGCGCGCCGGTGGCGAAGGCAAAGCCGAAATAGAGCACCGCAGCCACGGCAATGGTGGCAAGGATGGCGGCCAGACGGACCGGAAGGGAGGCGTCGAGCAGCCAATACCGGAATGTGGCCCCGGCCCACCACAGAGCCGCGCCCATCAGCGCCGCACCGATGACAATGAGCCCGATGCGCCTGAGCGCGGCGGCGGCAGGACGGAACAGATTCCGCGCCACCAGCTGCTGGCCGAGATAGAGCGCCGAGATCCAGCCGGCCAGGCTGGTGGCGATCGCCAGACCGGTCACGCCCAAGCCCGGAAACAGCAGCAGGCTGCCGGCGATGTTGATGACAACCGAGACCATGGAAGCCCGCAACGGGGTGCGCATGTCCTCGCGGGCGTAAAACACCGGAGTGAAGATCTTGGACAGCACGAAGGCCGGCAGGCCGACGGAAAAGGCGGCAAGCACGGACGCCGTCACCAGCGTTGTTTCACGATTGAAGGCGCCGCGCTCGAACACCAGCGCTATGATCGGCGCGGGCAACAGCGCCAGGCCGACGGCGGCGGGCAATGTGATCGCCAGCCCGAATTCGAGACTGCGGTTCTGCAGATATTGCGCTTCCTTGATGTCGCCGGCCTTGAGCGCGCGCGACAGCTCAGGCAGCAGCACCACGCCGATGGCGATGCCGATGACGCCCAGCGGCAACTGGTTGAGACGGTCGGCGTAATTGATGATGGCGATGGCGCCGGACTCAGCCGAGGCGATGATCTGGCCGACCAGCAGGTTGATCTGGGTGATGCCGCCGGTGATCGCTGCGGGCAGCGCCAGCCACAACA
Source organism: Hoeflea sp. BRH_c9 (assembly GCA_000961635.1). Taxonomy (GTDB): domain Bacteria; phylum Pseudomonadota; class Alphaproteobacteria; order Rhizobiales; family Rhizobiaceae; genus Hoeflea. The sequence continues at coordinate 1,955 of LADQ01000005.1, forward strand.
GCCGCCTGACGGCAGGGGTCAGCCTGGGCCGCACAAAGCCGAGGCCGAAGCCCTGGCGGCGGATCGCCCAGACCAGCAATCCGAGCTGAAGCACGCCGGACAGGGTGACCGACCAGCCCAGCACCTTGCCGATTTCCGGAGCCGTCAGGCCGAGATAGCCGGCGGCCGCCAGGCCCGCGACCAAAACCACATTGAGCAGGATCGGGGCCAGCGCCGCGAGAAAATAGCGCCTGAGCGAATTGAGGATGCCCGCCAGCATCGCCACCAGGCTCATGGCGGCGAGATAGGGAAACATGATCCGCGCCAACAGCACGGTGAGATCGAATTTATCCGGATCGGCGGCGAATGCGGGCGCGATGACGGTGCCGACCAGGAACGGCATGAAGATCATCGCCAGCGCGCTGATGGCAAACAGCGACAGCACCAGAACGGCGAGAACCTGCTCGGCGAATTTCCTTGCCGCCGCCTGGCCGCCGCCCTCGATCTCCTTGGCGAAAAGCGGCACGAAGGCGGCGTTGAACGCGCCTTCGGCAAACAGCCGGCGGAACAGATTGGGGAAACGGAAAGCGGCGTAGAACGCATCCGCCACCGGGCCGGCGCCGAGAAACGCCGCAATCATCGCTTCACGGACAAATCCGAGGGCGCGGCTTGCCATGGTGGCGCCGCCGACGCTTGCGAATTTTCCAATCAGGCTCATGCCGCTTGCAGCCTTCTCATGCCGGCGTCCGGCCGCGCCGGGCCGAGCCCTGCGGCGCGATCATGCCTGTGGGCATCTTGTCGCGCACCTCGTCGGCCTCGCGGGCGAGCACGGCCTTGAGCCGCGCCGCGGTGTTGATCTGACGGCTCTCGCTGGTGATCTTCTGACCGACCAGATCGCGCACATAGAATGTGTCGACGACCTTTTCGCCGAAGGTGGTGATGTGCGCCGAGGCGATGTCGAGCGAAAGGTCCGACAGCACGGAAGTGACCTCGGACAGCAAACCCGTGCGGTCAAGGCATTCGATCTCGATGACCGTGAACTTGTTGGACAGCGTGTTGGAAATGGTGACCTGGGGCTTGACGATGAACGGCCGGGCCAGGCGCCGGGAACTGGTCTTGCGGGCGATCACTTCCGGGATATAGGCCCGTCCGGCCAGCACATCCTCGATCATCCGGCCGATCGAGGCGCCGCGCCTGAGTTCGTCCTCGTCATCGGGCAGTTCGCGGTTGATCAGGATCGTGTCGAGCGCCCGGCCATCGGAGGTGGTGAAGACCTGGGCATCGGCGATGTTGGCGCCAGCGGCGGCGCAGGCGCCGGTGACAATCGACAAAAGCCGCGGGTGGTCCGGCGACAGCAGCGTGATTTCGGTGATGGCGTGGAAGGCGTTGGTCCGCACCATGGTGGCAAGCTGCTTTTTGGCCTTGTCGGTGTCGCGGATGAATTTGGCATGGCGCACCTGCTCCTCGAGCGGCACGGCCAGCAGGTAGGGTTCGTAATGCAGCTTGAGATAGGCCACACGCTCCTTCTCGCTCCAGTCCGACAGGGCCGCGCCAAGGGCATGGCGGGCATGGGCTGTGCGCTCCTTGCGCGAGACCTCGGAAAAGCCGCCCGACAGCATCAGTTCGGTCTCGTAATAGAGCGTCCGCAGCAATTGGCCTTTCCAGCCGTTCCAGACGCCGGGCCCCACCGCGCGGATGTCGCAGACCGACAGCACCAGCAGCATTTTCAGGCGCTCCAGCGTGCGAACCTTTTCGGCGAAATCGGTGATCGTCTTGCGGTCGTTGAGATCGCGCGTCTGCGCCACCATCGACATGGTCAGATGCTCGCCCACCAGCCAGGCCACAAGCTCGGTCTGATTGGCCGACAGGCCCAGCCGCGGGCACAGCTTGCGCGCCACCTTGGCGCCGGCGAGCGAGTGGTCCTCCAGCCGGCCCTTGGCGATGTCGTGCAGGAACACGGCGACAAAGAGGGCCTCGCGCTCCTCAATGCCCGGCATCAGCTTGTTGGCCAGCGGATGCTCGCGCTCCTCCTCACCCTTGTCGATGCCCGACAGCACCGAGACGGTGCGGATCAGGTGTTCGTCGACCGTGTAGTGATGGTACATGTTGAACTGCATCATCGCGACGATCTTGCCGAATTCGGGAATGAAGCGGCCGAGAACGCCGGCTTCATTCATGCGCCTCAAGATGATCGCCGGCCGCCGCTTGGAGGTCAGGATCGACATGAACAGCCGGTTGGCTTCCTCATTGTCGCGCAGGTCGGCGTTGACCAGCCGCAGCGAGCGGGTGACGCGCTTGAGCGCGTCGGGATGGAATTCCAACCCGCGGATATCGGCGAGATGGAACATCCGGATGATGTTGACCGGATCGCGCTTGAAGACGTCGGCGTCGGCGAGGCTGATACGGCCCTTGTCCTCGATGAAATCGAGCGTGCCGGGGATCTTGCGCGGCCGGTTGGCGAAGCGGCTGATGACGCCGGTGAGACCCGGCGCCTGCTTGGCCTGCTGATCCTCAAGCCCGGCGCAGAAAATGCGGGTGAGGTCGCCGACGTCCTTGGCGACGAGAAAATAGTGCTTCATGAAGCGCTCGACCGAGGAAAGGCCGGGGTGATCCTGATAGCCCAGGGCCGCGGCGATGTCGCGCTGGATGTCAAAGGACAGCCGCTCCTCCGACTTGCCGGTGAGAAAATGCATGTGACAGCGAACGGCCCAGAGGAAATCCTCGGCCTTGACGAACAGGTTGAATTCGCGGCGCGACAGCACGCCCAGCCCGACGAGCTCCTGGGTGTCGCGGATATGGTAGAAATATTTGGCGATCCAGTAGAGCGTGTTGAGATCGCGCAAGCCGCCCTTGCCCTCCTTGACATTGGGCTCGACGAGATAGCGCGTGTCGCCGGCCTTGCGGTGGCGTTCATCGCGCTCGGCAAGCTTGGCTGAGATGAATTCCGGGCCGGTGCCCTCCACCACTTCCCTGTCGAACCGATCGGCCAGATCGGCAAACAGCGTCCGCTCGCCGCACAGGAAGCGGGCTTCGAGAATGGCCGTTCGAATGGTCATGTCGGTGCGCGACAGCCTGATGCACTCATCCACCTTGCGGGTGGCGTGGCCGACCTTCAGGCCCATGTCCCACAGGATATAGAGGATCCACTCGACGATCTGTTCGGTCCACGGCGTCTTCTTGTAGGGCAGCACGAACAACAGATCGATATCCGATCCCGGCGCCAGCGTGCCGCGGCCGTAGCCGCCGACCGCGGTCACCGTCATCCGCTCCGACGTCGAGGGATTTTCGACGCGATAGACATGGACGCTGGCGTAATCATAGAGCGCCGCGGTGATGACGTCCTGCAAATGCGAGATCCTGGTGGCGCAGGCGGTTCCGCCGCCGTCTTCCAGCAGCATGACCCGGGCCCTCTCGCGGCCTGACGCATTGACGCGCTTGACTTCCGCCAGCACCGCCAGGCGGGCCTCGATGCTGGCGCCGCCATGTTCGGCGGCGATGGCGTCGAGGCTGTCGCGCAGCACGGCCGGATCGACGATCTGGTCGAGACTGAGGCGGTCTTCGGCGGCTTTCAGCATGCTTCGGGGTCCTGGTCACTGTCAGCGTTCGGGCTCGGAGCGCCAAACGGGGCTGCTATAGCCTGTTTCGCGGGGAAACGACAGCCCGCGGCTGCGGGTCCATGCCCAGTCGCCTTGCTCAGGCCTTGGGCGCGGGCGCTGGTCCCAGGATGGAGCGGCTCAGGTGGCGATCCGTTCGATGAACCAGTTGGTCAGCCGGATCCAGACCTCGTCCTTTTCGGCCGAGTCCTCGACGCCATGCTCGAGATTGGGGTTGTCATTGACCTCGATGACAAAGACGCCGTTATCGGTCTCCTTGAGGTCGACGCCGTAGAGCCCGTCGCCGACCGAGCAGGCGGCGCGCAGCCCGGTGTCGAGCACTAAGGGCGGCACCTGAGCCAGCGAGAATGATTTGAAGCCGCCCTCCAGCGGCTTGCCGCCGGTGTCGTGCTTGACGATCTGCCAGTGTTTCTTGGCCATCAGATACTGCACCGCGAACAAGGGCTTGCCGCCGAGAACGCCGATCCGCCAGTCGAACTTGGTCGGCATGAATTTCTGCGCGATCAGCACTTCGGAATCATGCAGCCAGGCGCCGGCGAGCGCCTTGAGCTCCTCCATGGTGGCAACCTTGGAGACGCCCCGGGAGAACGAGGAATCGGGCACTTTCAGCACCATCGGAAAGCCCAGCAGATCGGCGGCGCGCTGGAAATCCTCCGGGCCGATCAGCATCACCGTGTCGGGCACCGGGATGCCATTGGACGACATCAATTCGTCGAGATAGACCTTGTTGGTGCAGCGGATCATCGACACCGGATCGTCGATCACCGGCATGCCCTCCTGCTGGGCGCGGCGGGCGAAGCGGTAGGTGTGATTGGAGATCGAGGTGGTCTCGCGGATGAACAGGGCGTCGAAATTGGCGAGCCGGGGCAGATCCTTGCGGGTGATCGGCTCCACCGACACGCCCATGCGCGCGGCCACCCGCGACCAGTGCTTGAGACTGTCGATGGAAGACGGCGGCATGGCTTCGTTCGGATCGACCAGCGTGGCGAAGGAATAGCGCGCCGGGGCGCGGGACTTGGCGTCCTTCCACTGCCGCGCGGTGTAGCGCGCCATGGCGAGAAAAAACGCCTCGCGATCGGCGCCTTCGAGCTTGCCGACCGGCAGCAGCGCGATCTTGGCGATCGACACCCAGTCGCCCTGCTTGAGGGTGAGTTCCAGCACCGGCGCGCGGAACCAGTCAAACAGCAGCCGGCCGAAGCGCTCGAGCCGCGGATCGGTGCAGGTCCCGAAGAACACCCTCAGCCGTGACGGCAAAGGCTCGCCCGGGCGCTCGCGCAGGCCCTTGTTGAGCGCATCCTCCAGCTCCGGAATGGCGTTTTCGTGCAGTTTGCGGGCGGACAGATCGATGATGGTTTCAACCGACGGAATCACCCGCTGGCTGCGCGCGGCGGCGAGCAGCGAGGCGTAATAGCCGCGGCTCTGATAGGCGTAGGAGCGCGACAGGTTGATGATGTTGGGCCGCGCGCCGCGAAACAATTCCGGCCGGGCCAGATAATCGCGGGTGGAGAGCACCTTGTGCTTGGTGGCGGCGTGATCGAAACCAGCCAGCGCGGTGGACAGAATGATCCAGTCAGACATCAGGCACATTTCCCTTGATAAGGACTGCGGCGCGCAACCCCGTGCGGCCGAAACGGGCGATCCGGTCAAACACCGCATGGGGCACCGGGATATTGGCGGCGTCGGCCACGGTCTCACCGACCTCGTCCTCGACCCAGGGATCATGAACGAAGATATGGCGGCCGTCATCGCCATGGGCAAGCACCCAGTGGGGAACTTTCTTGCCCATCATCAGGTAACCGCTGACCAGGATGATGACGACGTGGCCCTCGGCCAGCCGGGCGCGCAGCCAGTCCAGCGTGAAGGCCTCGATGTGCACCGGCGTTCGGGCAGCCGCCACCCGGGCGCGGAAATCGGTCTGCGCCAGTTCCATGACGCGCCGCTTTTCCGGGTCGCGCACGGTTTCGAGAAACAGCATCTCGGTGGTCGAACACCAGACCTCGGGGTCAAGCCCATGCTCGCGCGCCACCATGGCAAGCCCGAAGGGTTCGCAGCCGCCGGGGCCCGACAGCATGAACACGGTTGTGGCCTCGCGCCAAAGACGGATTTCCCAGACCGGATCGAGAAATGCTGGCGAGCGGAACCGGGCCAGCGCCATCAGCAGGCAGGCCGAGCCGCAGGTGAAATCGGTTGACTGCTCATAAAACGGCGTGCGCGCAGCCGGCGCTTCAGGTCCGCGCAGCAGTTTTTCGAACCTGAGCGCCGCCATGCCATCGGCATAATAGTCCGGCACACGTCCGATGCGGCGGTAGGATGCAGTCTTGTAAAGCGCAATCGCGGTCGCATTGTCCTCGCGCACCTCGAGGCGCAGCAGGATGCGGTCATGCTCCATCGCGGCTGATTCCGCGGCAGTGAGCAAGGCCCTGCCATAGCCCTTGCCGGCCTGACCGGGGGCAACCGCCAGCGAGTAGAGCCGGGCAAGCGCCGCGCCGGCGCGAAACAGGATCATGGCGTAGCCGCGGATCTGGCCCTCCGCCTCGATGACGATGGTTTCGGCGGTCGGCCGGTCAATCAGCGTGCGGAAGGAGCGTCGCGAAATCCGGTCAGCCGGAAACACGGCGGTCTCGATCGCATCGAGCGCATCAATGTCGGAAATGGTGGCTGGGCGGATCCGCGGTGCGGACATGGGAAATCCGGCAAAACAAGGGTTCACAGCCTTTGACGGCCTGCCTCTCAGGCGCGTGAATCATGGCTGATTTGTGTCAGCCTGTCACCCGGACAAAACAAGATACCGCAGCCGGCCGCAGTGCGGGCCATGACGAGAGCCGTTGACGCCGATGGCGGCCATCCCCACATGCCGGATACGCCTCGCGCCGGGACAAGGGCCAGAACAAGGAAATGCAGCGATGATCATTGAAGCCGCCCGGATGGCCGGAGCCAACCTGCTCTCACCCGCCTCGCGCTCGGTGCTGTTCAAGTCGCTCGGCCTGACCATCCTGCTGCTCGCAGGCCTCTGGTTCGGGCTCGGTGAAGCGTTCTCGATGGTGGCGATGCCATGGCTTGACGCTCTGCTGCCCGGCCTGCCCGACTGGGCCGGATGGGCGGGCACCATTGCCGCCATCATCGCCGGAATCGGACTGGCGCTGGTGCTGGCGCTGTTCGTGGCGCCGGTGACGGCGGCGATGGCGGGCCTCTATCTCGATGACATCGCCGAGGTGATCGAGACGCGGGATTATCCCGGCGAGACGCCCGGCCGGGCGATGCCGCTTGGCCAGTCGATCCGGCAATCGCTCGGGTTTTTGCTGGTGGTGGGGCTGGGCAACCTGCTAGCGCTGATCCTGCTGATCGTGCCCGGAATCAATCTGGCGGCGTTCTTTCTGGTCAACGGCTACCTGCTGGGACGGGAATATTTCGAATTCGCCGCCATGCGCTTCATGAGCCCCGCCGACGCCAAACGGCTAAGAGCCCGCAACTCCACGACGATCTTCTTCGCCGGCCTGATCATCGCCGCCTTCCTGTCGGTGCCGCTGCTCAACCTACTGACGCCGATGTTCGCGGCGGGCATGATGGTGCATCTGCACAAGATGATTGCACAGAGGGCGGTTGGCGGCCGCTGACCGGCAAGGGCGGGGATCAGGATACGTCATACGCCCGAGATGACTTTACGGGCGGAAGACGTGCGGACAGCGCGTTCTCCCAACCAGGATACGCTCCTCACGACACCCCGTTCTTTGTCTTGATCACAGCCCACGCCGCCGCCGCCACCCAGAGATAGGTCGCGGCGAACAGCAGGCGATTGGCCCAGCCCAAATAGCCCGTAACGCCGACAGGCAGCTGTTCGAGCGGGCCCGGCTGTCCCGATAGGTCGACACCGGCCGCTTTCAAGGCGGAAAAGAGCAATGCAAACGTACCGAGCATCAGAACGAAGCTTATCCACGGCAGGTGCGCCAGCCAAATCGGCGGCGCCACGATGTCGGTGCGGCGGGAGAGCGCGATTGTCAGGATGACCGCTGCAATGCAGAGCGATGGAATACCGATCAGCGCCGCAGGCCCATGCAGCTTATGATTGAGGTCGAAGAGCGCTCCCATTGTCTGGCCGATCCCGGCAAGGAGCAGAAAACCCAAGCCGATCTTGCCAAGAGGGGTGGACCAAAGCGGCCACAGCGCCGGCACCAATGCAAAGCTGGCTATTGCCCAGGCGGCGAAGACAAGGGTCAGGATCCACGCATAACGGCCGTTGGCATACTCGCTGACCATGCGCCAGGAGGGCTCGAATTCGGGGCTTGTCAGGTGGAGCAGGATCAGTGCGGCACAGGATACCAAAATGGCAACAAGCGCCGCTGCAGCCGCCGGTGCGGACCAGTCACCGACACCGGTTTGAATTGCAGTCACATCCACTATGCGATCCATGAAAGCGGGCTCCCAAATCTGCTATTGGATATAGTTTACTATAATGAAATTGTCAACGAGTCGCAATCGCAACTCCTCGTCCCACGCACGATCCGTTTCTGTTGAAACCGCTCGCCTATCCGGCCGTGTCGCCGGTTTGCCGCGCTGAGACTGCTCTCAGTCAGGCCGGAAGCACCGAGGCATCATATTGGGCGGCGAAGGCAGCGCTTGGCGGGATCGGCTTGATGATGTCGATCAGCACGCCGTTGGGGTCGGCTGTGATGAAATGCCGCTGGCCGAAATCCTCGTCGCAAATGTCCTTGAGAATGGGCAGGCCGGCTGCGCGCAAGACGTCATAGACCTGATCGATATTCTCCACCTCGAAGTTCAACAGCAGGCCGGAGACCGTTCCGCGAGCCTCGGCCGGGATCGTCGCATGCTGGCCGTCGAGGACCGCAAGGGTGACGTGTTCGTCCTCCTTCGATTGCAGGTGCACATACCAGTCGCTGGTAAACAGCGGCTGGAAGCGGAAATGGCGTTCATAGAAGGCCGCCGTCGCTTTGACGTTACTGGTCATGATGACCGGGTAATAGCTGGTGGTTTTCATGTTTGCGGTTCCTTCTGATTAACATACAGTCGGTTTGTATCTATCAATTACAAACATTCTGCATGTATGTAAAGAGGCAATATGCGCCGATCAAACAAGGAACGCTCCGAAACCATGCGCCAGGCATTGGTCGATGCCGCGCGCGAGCTTTTCATCGACAAGGGCTATGCCGAGACCGCGACCCCTGACATCGTCGCCAAGGCGGGCGTCACGCGCGGCGCGCTCTATCATCATTTCGAGGACAAGCGGGCTCTGTTCCGCGCCGTCATCGAACGCGAGGCGGCCGATGTCGCTGCCAATATCGAAGCAGCGGCGCCACCAGGCGGCAGCCCGCGCCAGGCCATTCTTGAAGGCACGAGAGCGTATTTCGACGCAATGGCCGAATCAGGCCGCACCCGGCTGCTGCTTCTCGACGGTCCCGCGGTTCTGGGCCTGGAGATGATGCGCGCGATCGACAAGGAGACATCCGAGGCAAGTCTGGGGGAAGGTCTTCATGCCCTGCTATCGGGCTCTCGCAACAGCCCCCAGGCGGAGACGCTCGCCATTTTGCTGTCAGCCGCTTTCGACCGCGCGGCGCTGGCGATCGAAAGCGGAGCCGATCGCCGTCAGTGCGAAGACGCCATCGCCGCCCTGATCGACGGCCTGACGGACTGATGCATCAGACAACCTGCCCCGGCAGCTCCACCAGCGCCGCCGGAACGTCGCAGGTCTTTTCCGGCGACTTGCAGATATCGGCGATGACGCAGCGTTCGCATTCGGGCTTGCGCGCCTTGCAGCAGTAGCGGCCGTGCAGGATCAGCCAGTGGTGGGCGTGGAACAGATATTCGTCCGGGATGATTTTCAGGAACGCGGCCTCGACCTCGTCCGGGGTCTTGCCCGGCGCGATCCTGAGCCGGTTGCCGATGCGGAAGACATGGGTGTCGACGGCGAGCGTCGGCACGCCAAAGGCCATCGACATCACCACATTGGCGGTCTTGCGGCCGACGCCGGGCAGCGTCACCAATTCCTCGCGCGTGCGCGGCACCTCGCCGCCGAAGTCTTCGACCAGCTTCCGGCTGAGCGCGATGACGTTCTTGGCCTTGTTGCGGTAAAGCCCGATGGTCTTGATCAGGTCGCGCACCCTGTCCTCGCCGAGCGCCAGCATCTTTTCGGGCGTGTCGGCGATGGCAAACAAGGCGCGGGTCGCCTTGTTGACGCCTGAATCGGTCGCTTGCGCCGACAGCGCCACGGCGACCACCAGCGTGAACGGATTGACGTGCTCCAGCTCGCCCTTGGGCTCGGGCCGCTGGACCGAGAAACGCCGGAAAATCTCGTGGATTTCTTCCGGACTGTAAGGGATCTTCACGCGGCGCGCCTGGGGCTTGCGCACGGTCGCCGGCTTGGCGCGGGCCGGCTTTGCCACTGTCTTGTCCCCCGGCGACAATTTGGCAGGATCTGGGCTCTTGGGCTTTTGCATTCCTTCCCTATAATCATGGTCGAGGGACTATGGCAACGAGGCGCGATGGAGACCCGATGAACGACGAGCCGCTGTTTGAAGCTGTCTTGAAACCGCACCGGTCGCTGGGCCGGGCCGGGTTCGTCATCCTGATGAGCATCACCACGGCGATCACCATCGCCCACATGGTGGTGTTCGCGGCGGCCAAGGCATGGCCGGTGCTGGGGTTCTTCGCGCTCGACCTGGGGCTTCTGTTCGGCGCGTTCTGGCTCAGCTACCGTTCCGGGCGGGCGCGCGAATTCGTGGCCGTCTCGCGCACCGACCTGACCGTGCGCAAGGTCGCGCCCTCGGGGCGGACCGTCGATCACCGGTTCAATCCGGTCTGGACCCGCTTCAACATCGCCCGCCATGAGGAAATCGGCATCACCGACATGCGCATCAGCGGCCAGGGGCGGCAGACCGATGTCGGATCCTTTCTCAATCCCGACGACAAGGAAAGTTTCGCCGCCGCCTTTCAACGGGCGCTGGCGACGGTCAAGCAACGTTGAAGCGATTTGCGCATCCAATAGGATGCGCGGCGCTGGTGGCGGCGGGTTTCGGGTGGCGGCGTGAGGCTGCGCGTGATTGAGTGCGGACACCGTAGTGTTTGAGACAGTGGACCTTTGCGCGTTTGACCAGCGCACGGCGCTGCCGGGAGCCTGACCATGAACATGACCGCACAACTCGACCGCGACATCACGCCGGACGGCGGCGATTACGATCTCGTCCGCAGGACCATCGAGCGGATCTCGCTGGATTACCGGGCCCAGCCCTCGCTGGAGGAAATCGCCGCCGATATCGGCGTCGCGCCGGGACGGTTGCAGAAAACCTTCAGCCGCTGGGCCGGGTTGACACCGAAGGCGTTCCTGCAGGCCGTCACCCTCGATCACGCCCGCCGGCTCATTGGCCATGAAGGCCTGCCGCTGCTCGACGCCAGCTATGAACTCGGCCTGTCGGGGCCGGGGCGGCTGCATGATCTGTTCGTCACCCATGAGGCGATGAGCCCGGGCGATTTCAAGACCGGTGGATCGGGCGTCCGCATCAGCTACGGATTTCACCCCTCGCCGTTCGGCACCGCTGTGATCATGGCGACCGAGCGCGGTCTGTGCGGCCTGGCCTTCGCCGATGCGGGCGAAGAGCAGGCAGCGCTCGAGGACATGACCCGGCGCTGGCCGGGCGCGCGACTGACGCAGGACCAGGCGGTGACCGCGCCCTATGTCGAACGGATCTTCTCGCCCGGACAGTGGCGCGCCGACCAGCCGTTGCGCATCGTCATGATCGGCACGGATTTCCAGGTGCGGGTGT
>LADQ01000127.1 GCA_000961635.1 Hoeflea sp. BRH_c9
GGAGACGGCCGCCCGGCTTCGCCCCGCCGACCGCCAGCGCATCCTGCGCGCGCTTGAGGTGGTGGTGGCGACCGGGCAGTCGATTACCCGGTTTCAGGGCCATGGCGGCGAGAAAGTCGTCGACCCGTTGAGCGCCAGGTGCATCGTGATCGAACCGGAGCGCCCCCTGTTGCACGCGCGGATCAACGTGCGCTTCGCGAGAATGGTGGAAGAGGGAGCGGTCGAGGAGGTCAAGTCGCTGATTTCACTGAATGTTCCGTCGCAATATCCAGCCATGAAGGCGATTGGCGTCAGTCAGATCGCCGCCTATCTCGCTGGCCGCCAATCGCTCGATCAGGCCATCGAACTGGCACGCACGGCGACACGGCAATATGCCAAACGACAGATGACCTGGTTTCGAAACCAGCTCGACGAGAGCTGGGAGAGGCTGCAATCGAAAATTGAATGACCTGATGCCTTGCACCGGGTGACAGGCCCTCGCGTTAAAGCAAATATAACTGTTGAGCGGCTACGATGCGCCTGTGCAAAATTGCGACTTTCAGTAGGGGGCTCATGCGTTTTCACAAGGCCGAATTGTTTTTCTTCCTGCTGATGGGTCTTGTCGGCCTTGGCGGCGTGTTTTCGTGGGCGGCGTTTTCCGCCGCGACGGGCGGCATTGTGGTCGGCGGAATGGACACATCCGCGAAATTTGCCTTCATGGGCTTGGTGCTGGCAACGCTCTCGGTGGTGTGTGGCGTGTTTTTGATCTTCCCGATCATGTCGCGCGGTCTGCGCGAACGCGGCAAGCTGCAGGAAATGACGGAATCGCTGTCGGTGCGGTCGCTGTCGCTGGAGCATGCCGCCGTCACCGACGGGCTGACCGGCATGCACAATCGCCGCTATTTCGATGACGCGCTGACCGAATATCTCAATGCGTTCGGACGGATCGGCAAGCCGATCGGCATGGTCATTCTCGATCTTGATCACTTCAAGATCGTCAATGACACCCATGGCCACGATGTCGGCGACGAAGTCCTGCGTCAGGTCGCCGAATGCCTGCAGGTCTTTACCCGCTACCATGATGTGCTGGCGCGGCTCGGCGGCGAGGAGTTCGCGATCCTGTCGCCCAACATCACCGAACGGCAGCTTTACAATCTGTCGGACCGGATTCGTCAGGCCATCTCGGAGCTCAAGATCAAGAACGGCAATGTCACGCTGAAAGTCACCGTGAGCGTCGGACTGGCTATCTGGGATGGAATTGAAAGCGGCGAAAGCCTCTATCGCCGCGCCGACAAGCAGCTCTACGAAGCCAAACGCCAGGGCCGCAACCGCGTCTGCGCGGCCTGACGCGACCGGCGTCAGCTTCGCCTAGTTGTCTCTTAAACCACTCTAGAAGTGTTTCGGCAGCCCGGCTTGCTTGAGCGTCTCGTTTGCCGTGTGGCGGGATTTGGTTCCACAATCAACCGTGAAATACCGCTCGGAGATCGGGCTATACCATATCTCATGATCGCCTCTACCGTTCCTGTGAAAGAAACAGCCTGCAGCCGTCAGCAGTTCCTTCAGTTCCTTGAGAAATCCCGCCATACAGGATTACATGCACGGATTGGGGATCCTGGCAAACTGTTGGGTCACGATATGGACGGGAATCTCCGGCGTATCGAAACGGGTTCCGTTGAGTTCCAACAGGTCATGAATTGCAGCCAGGACCTTCGGCTCCAGCGCTTCGACCGTATCGGCTTCGATGCACAGACCTTCCACATCGCCGCTGGTTGCGACCCAGACGTTTGCTTCGTCATCCCATTCGGCGCGCACAATGATTGATACGTGCTTCATTTGGTCGTCAACTCCCGTTCGGTCATGCGCTCCGTAAGCGCATCTCCACCGCTTCTGTTACACTATGCAGCGTGTGAAAAGCAAAATTATTTGGCGTTTGACCGTGAACCGGCCGCGGGATTGGCGGACCTCGGTCTAATCTTTCAGCAGCGAGGACAGCGGTTTCCTGAGCAGGCTCGACCGCAGTGAGCTGAGCTCATGGCGCGGCTGAGGATGTTCGGCGGGCGGCTCATAGGTGCCGTAATCACGTTCCGGCGGCATCTGCCCATAACCGGAAGGATGATCGCCGATCCGGCGCGCCGGAGGTGTGGCGCCCAGTTGATCCATCGGATCGATTGAAGGCGGCTGCGGTGCGAAGGATTTCGCCTGCGGCGTTTCGTATTTTGAACCCTCGTCAATATGGCGCATGCGCATGACGATCTTGCCAAGGTCGACATTGTTCGGGTCGCCGCGATGAACCGGCTGCAGGCCGGAATTGGCGCGTGGCAGCACGTTTTCGGGAACCCGCTCGAACACCATGCGCATCGGCACGGCCACGGCCTCGCCAAATGCGATCGCCTCGCCATTGCCGATCGACGACAGGAAACTCATGGTCGATGCGGAGCTGTCTGGAATCGCCGAACGGATGATGTCCTGGTCGCGATCGTTGGACAGCCGCATCGCGAAGACAGTCGAACATTGCGACAGGATGGTCGGATCCAGTTCGCCGGGACGCTGGGTGATCACCCCCAGGCTGACGCCATATTTCCGGCCTTCCTTGGCAATCCGCGAAATCGCCTGCCGTGTCGGGAAAAAGCCAAGCTGCGGGTCGGCCGGAACGTAGCGGTGGGCTTCTTCGCAGACCACCAGAATGCGCACGCCGCCGGCGCTCCACAGCGCAATCTCGAAGGCCATGCGGCACAGGATCGAGGCGACCGAATTGACCACTTCGGACGGAATGCCCGCCAGCTGGAATGTGGTGACCGGTTTGCCGTCGCCGGGAATGCGGAAAATATAGCTGATCGTGGTCAGGATCGTGTCATGGATGGTGTTTGACGAGAACATGAACTCGTAGCGCGGATCGTTGATCGCGGCCTGGATGCGGACCTTGAGCGAACGCAGATGCGGTTTTTCGGCGCGGCCTTCGAGCTTGCCGATGCGTTCGTCAATCAGGGCCAGCAGATCGGCGACCCTGTAGGGCACCGGCGTATCGGCGGTCAGCGAGGACTTTTCCGGCCCGCGGCGCATCAGCCCGGTATCGGTGCTGCCCTTGAACATCCGCTTGGCTTCCGGTATCAGGTCGCGCAGGACGTCGATTTCCTCGGCGATCGGCGGGCGCCCGCGGAAGAGCACTTCGGTGAACTCCTCCAGCTTGAACAGCCAGAACGGCAGATCGAGAGTGTCGGTGTCGATGACGACGGATTCCGTTGGAAAGGCAGCGGCGAATTCATTGTGCGGATCAAGAATGAGCACCCTGAGCGATGGATCCGCCTTCAGCGCCTTGTGCAGGAGCAGCGTCACCGCGGTGGTCTTGCCGACACCGGTGGTGCCGACCACGGCGAAATGCCGCGACAACAGCGACGGCACGTGAATGAGCGCGCCGAGCGAAGTGTCCTGGGTCAGCCGGCCAATGACCGCGGTGTCGCTCACGCCGGGATCATAGATCACCGCAAGGTCCGAGGACCGCATCCGGTGAACCACCGCGCCGAGATAGGGGTAGTGCGATATGCCGGCGGAGAACTCGATCTTGCCGTTGACGCCGGGGCGGATCTCTCCGACCAGCTCGACTTCGATATGCATGATGTTGTCGGTGGTTTCCGACCATGCCGCGGTGTCGGTGGCCATCGAACAGACCAGCGCGACCACCCGGTTGTCGCCGACGCTGATCGAAATCAGCCGTCCGACCGACCACAGTTCAGCCAGCCCGTTGCCGTCTTTCCCGGCGATGGCGCTGACCGTGGCCTTGGAACCGGAGCAGCCGATGACGCGACCTAGCTTGCGGTTTCCGGCGGCATATGTGCCACGGCGCTCGCGCTCGTCGGCCTCGGTCGGGGTCGATGAAGGTATGCCGCTGTCCATGCTCTGCCCGTTCTCCATTAGAGGCAGCATCGCATCCCAGGGTTAATGGGGTGTTTCCAAGCTAGCATTTGAAGAGCAATTCGGCGTTATGCCATGAAAGAAAGCCGTTGACCCGGCGTTTGCGAGACGATACGAGAGTTGTCATGATAAAGATCGCGAACATTCTCGTGGTAGGACCGCGCATGGGCAGGGTGGCGTAGCCACCCGGCGAAAGCTCCCATGCGCGACACAAGGCTCCGGAAGGAGCCTTTTTTTATGGCTTGAACCGGGTTATTCAGCCCGGCAAACGGACGGGATAAGGGGTCTGGCGAAATGGCTGGCAAACAAATGGAAATGACAGGCGCGGAAATGGTTCTGCAGGCGCTCAAGGACAATGGCGTCAAGCATATGTTCGGCTATCCCGGCGGCGCGGTGCTGCCGATCTATGACGAACTGCATCAGCAGGACGACATCGAGCACATCCTGGTGCGCCACGAGCAGGGCGCCGGCCACATGGCCGAAGGCTATGCCCGCTCCACCGGCAAGCCCGGCGTCGTGCTGGTGACTTCGGGACCGGGTGCGACCAATGTGGTCACGGCGCTTCAGGACGCGTTGATGGATTCGATCCCGATCGTCTGCCTCACCGGTCAGGTGCCGACCTCGTTGATCGGCTCGGACGCCTTCCAGGAATGCGACACGGTCGGCATCACAAGGCCGTGCACCAAGCACAACTGGCTGGTCAAGGACGTCAACCAGCTCTCCCGCGTCATCCATGAAGCTTTCCGTGTCGCCACCACTGGCCGCCCCGGTCCGGTCGTGGTCGACATCCCCAAGGATGTCCAGTTCGCCACCGGCATCTACACGCCGCCGTCACCGGTGATCGAGCAGAAGAGCTACCAGCCGAAACTCTCGGGCGATCTCGACAAGATCCGCGAAGCCATCGAGTTGATGGCGGCCGCCAAGCGACCGATCATCTATTCGGGCGGCGGCGTGGTCAATTCCGGCCGTGAGGCCAGCCAGTTGCTGCGCGAACTGGTTGACCTCACCGGCTACCCGATCACCTCGACCCTGATGGGGCTGGGCGCCTATCCGGCGTCAGGCAAGAACTGGATGGGCATGCTGGGCATGCACGGCACCTATGAAGCCAATATGGCGATGCATGATTGCGACGTCATGGTCTGCATCGGCGCGCGCTTTGACGACCGGATCACCGGCCGGCTCGACGCGTTTTCGCCCAATTCGAAGAAGATCCACATCGACATCGATCCATCCTCGATCAACAAGAATGTCCGCACCGACATCGGCATCCTGGGCGACATCGGCCATGTGCTTGAGGACATGGTCCGGTTGTGGCGCGCCTCGAAGAAGACCGACCGCTCCCAGCTCGCCGGATGGTGGAGCCAGATCGAGAAGTGGCGCGCGCGCAATTCGCTGGCCTATCCGCACAACAAGGATGTGATCATGCCGCAATACGCGGTGCAGCGGCTCTATGGGCTGACCAAGGATCGCGATACCTACATCACCACCGAAGTCGGCCAGCACCAGATGTGGGCGGCGCAGTTCTACGGCTTCGAGGAGCCCAATCGCTGGATGACGTCGGGCGGTCTGGGCACCATGGGCTATGGCTTCCCGGCGGCGATCGGCGTGCAAGTGGCGCACCGCGACAGCCTGGTCATCGACATCGCCGGCGACGCCTCGATCCAGATGTGCATCCAGGAAATGTCCTGTGCCGTGCAGTATCAGCTGCCGGTCAAGATCTTCATCCTCAACAACCAGTACATGGGCATGGTGCGGCAGTGGCAGCAATTGCTGCACGGCAACCGGCTGTCGCATTCCTACACCGAATCCATGCCTGATTTCGTCAAGCTGGCCGAGGCCTATGGCGGCGTCGGCATCCGCTGCGACAAGCCCGCCGATCTCGACGATGCGATCACTAAGATGATCGACACGCCCGGACCGGTGATCTTCGACTGCCGCGTGGCGGCACTCGCCAACTGCTTCCCGATGATCCCGTCAGGCAAGGCCCACAACGAGATGCTGCTGCCGGACGAAGCCACCGACGAAGCCGTCGCCAACGCCATTGACGCCAAAGGCCGGGCGCTCGTTTGAGCCGCCCTTCACACAGGAACTGATCCCATGAACGCTCAGCACCAACCCACCGGTTCGGCCTATTTCATGGCCGCCGAAACCGCCCGGCCCGAGACCCACACGCTCTCGGTTCTGGTTGACAACGAGCCCGGCGTGCTTGCCCGGGTCATCGGCCTGTTTTCCGGCCGCGGCTACAATATCGAGAGCCTGACGGTCTCGGAGACCGAGCACGAAGCGCACCTGTCGCGCATCACCATCGTCACCACCGCCACGCCCAATGTGCTTGAACAGGTCAAGGCCCAGCTCGAACGCATCATTCCGGTCCACCGCGTGGTGGACCTGACCGTGCGCTCGGCCGAACTCGGTCATGAAAAGCCGCTGGAGCGGGAACTGGCGCTGGTCAAGGTGACCGGCACCGCCGACAACCGGGTCGAAGCGCTGCGCCTGGCCGACGCCTTCCGCGCCCAGGTGATCGACGCCAATACCGAACACTTCATTTTCGAAATCACCGGCCGGGTCTCCAAGATCGAGCAGTTCATCGCCATCATGAAGCCGCTCGGCCTGGTCGAGATCTGCCGCACCGGCATCGCCGCCATGAATCGCGGCCCGCAAGGCATGTGAGAAGCGGATGTGATGTCAGATCATCTCCAGCGGTTGCCTGGAGCGCGGTGGTGGAAACAGCTGGTCGAGTTCGGCGAGCTGTTCGGCGCTGAGAATGATTTCGGCGGCGGCGCGGTTCTCCGCCACCCGCTGCGAACTGGCCGATTTCGGAATGGCGATGACATTCTCGCGGCTGATCAGGAAGGCCAGCGCCAGTTGCGCCGGGTTGACGCCCAGCCGGCTGGCCATCTGTCCCAGCCCCGGATGCCTGAGCAGGCGGCCTTCATCGAGCGGCGAATAGGCCATCAACGGGATGGAGCGCTCGGTCATCCAGGGCAGCAGCTCGAATTCGACGCCTCGCGTCGACAAATTGTAGAGCACCTGGTTGGCCGCGCAATTCTTGCCCCCGGGCAAGGCCGACAATTGCCGCATGGCCAGACTGTCGAAATTCGACACGCCCCAGGCGCCGATCTTGCCCGCCGCGCGCAGCTCCACGAACGCCTCGACGGTCTCGTGCAGCGGATGGCGGCCGGGCCAGTGCAGCAGATAAAGATCTATCATGTCGGTGCTGAGCCGCCTGAGACTGGCCTCGCAGGCGGCGATCGTGCCATGACGGCTGGCATTGGACGGCATCACCTTGGAGACGATGAAGACCTCGTCGCGG
Organism: Hoeflea sp. BRH_c9; assembly: GCA_000961635.1. Lineage (GTDB taxonomy): Bacteria > Pseudomonadota > Alphaproteobacteria > Rhizobiales > Rhizobiaceae > Hoeflea. The sequence continues at coordinate 7,202 of LADQ01000127.1, forward strand.
CGATCCCTGATCGCTTCGCCGGTAATCACCTCGGCTCCGCCCGAGGCATACATTTCGGCGGTGTCGATCAGCGTCATGCCGAGATCGATGCCGGCCTGCAGCGCGCGGATTTCGGCGGCGGCGGTGACGCGGTTCTCGCCCATGTGCCAGGTGCCCAGTCCGAGCGCCGGCGCCCGGCGGCCATCGGGAAATGTGGCGGTGGGGATCGGCTGGCTCATGGCGTTCTCCTGTGCGCGACTCATGCATCATATCCTCAAATGCCAGTATTACGAGAATGTGTTGGTGCGGGTGGAAGGACTGGGCTATCAGCGGAGCTCGTCCGGCGCGTCGCCGTAGGGTAGAGCCATGACATTTGAAACCTTCCTGTCGCTGATCGTCTTCGCCTTCGTCACTTCGGTGACGCCGGGGCCGAACAACATGATGCTGTTTGCTTCCGGTGTGAATTTCGGCTTCCGCCGCACCCTGCCGCACATGCTCGGCATTGGCGGCGGCTTCTTTTCGCTGCTGCTCGGCGTCGGCTTCGGTCTGGGCGCGCTGCTGACCACGGTGCCCGTGCTTTACACGGCGCTGAAACTGCTCGGCGGCGCCTATCTCGTCTATATCGCCTGGAAAATTGGCGCCTCGCGGGCGCTGCCCGACGGCAAGGTCGGCGCCGAGCCGATGACATTCGCGCAAGCCGCGGCTTTCCAATGGGTCAATCCGAAAGCCTGGGTGATGGCGGTCACCGCCATGACGCTCTACACCGATCCGAGCCGCTACGCGCTCTCGGTGCTGATGGTGGGCCTCGCCTTTGCGCTGACCAACATGCCAAGCGTGTCGACCTGGGCCGGTTTCGGTTCGGCCATGCGCTCATGGCTGTCCGATCCGGTCAGACTCAAATGGTTCAACATCACCATGGCGGTGCTGCTGGTGGCGAGCCTGTGGCCGATGTTGAAATAGGGCATCGCAGCGCCGTGCCGCCATGGGCGTTGCGGCCGATGACCAGCGCCGGACGCAGGATGATGTGATCGAGCCCGGAAGCCCGCAGGGCTTGGTCGGATACAGATCCGGACTTTGGCGGCATGTTCGATATTGCGGTCAGCATTGCCGCGGGCTAATCTCGCGCCATGACTCACGACCACCATTCCCATGATCACCACCACGACAATGATCTCGATCCCTTCGCCGCAAGGGTCAAGGCGCTCGAGACCATCCTCACCGAAAAGGGCCTGATCGATCCGGCCGCCGTCGACGCCATCGTCGAGACCTACGAGCACAAGGTCGGGCCGCGCAATGGCGCCCGCGTCGTGGCCAAGGCCTGGTCCGATCCGGAGTTCGCAAGCTGGCTTGCCCGTGACGCCACCGCGGCGATCGCCTCGCTCGGCTATACCGGCCGCCAGGGCGAGCACATGCAGGCGGTGTTCAACACCGAGGGCACCCACAATCTGATCGTCTGCACGCTCTGCTCCTGCTATCCGTGGGCCGTGCTCGGGGTGCCGCCGGTCTGGTACAAGGCGCCGCCCTACCGCAGCCAGGCGGTGATCAATCCGCGCGGCGTGCTGGCCGAATTCGGGCTTGTGCTGCCCGAGGAGACGCGCATCCGGGTATGGGATTCCACCGCCGAACTGCGCTACATGGTGGTGCCGATGCGGCCGGTGGAAACCGAGGATTTGAGCGAGGAGGAACTCGCCAGGCTGGTGACGCGCGACAGCATGATCGGCACCGGACTGCCGCTCAGGCCCGGATCGCTCGGACCCGGCGCGCTGTGGCCGGCATCAGAAGAACCGGGCCTGGCCACATGAACGGGCCGCATGATCTTGGCGGGCAGATGGGGTTTGGCCCGGTGGCGCCGGAGCTTGACGAGCCGGTGTTTCATGCCGAGTGGGAGCGCCGCGCGCTTGGCGTTACCATCGCCACCGGGGCGATGGGCGCCTGGACCCTCGACGAGAGCCGCCACGCCCGCGAGAGCCTGCATCCGGCGATTTACTATTCCGCGAGCTATTACGAAATCTGGATCCGGGCGCTCGAGGTTCTGCTCGAACGGCACGGATTTGTCGCCGATGACGAGCGCGAGGCCGGTCACAGGATCTGGCCCGGCGTCAAGCCGATCCGCGTGCTCGCAGCTTCCGATGTGACAGCCGTTCTCGCCCGTGGCGCGCGCTGCGACCGCGCGGTCACCACGGAGCCGAAATTCAAGGCCGGCGACAAGGTGCGCACCATCAACGAACATCCCGAAGGCCATACAAGGCTGCCACGCTATGCCCGCGGCAAGATTGGCGTGATCGCGGCGGTGCGCGAGGGTTTTGTGTTTCCCGACAGCAATGCCCACGGCAAGGGCGAGAACCCGCAACATGTCTACACCGTCTGTTTCGATGGCCGCGAGCTCTGGGGGCAGGCGGCCGATCCGGCGCTCACCGTGTCGATCGACGCCTGGGAGAGCTATCTTGAGCCCGCCTGATCCGGCTTCCGCCCCAATCAGGGATCCGGCCGGCAACGCGGAGTCAGACAACCCGTTCCACCTGCCGCGGGATACCGGGCCAGATGCGCCGGTGTTCGCCGAGCCCTGGCAGGCGCAGGCCTTCGCGCTGGCCGTGGCGCTCAATGAGCGCGGGTTGTTTACCTGGAGCGAATGGGCGGCGCAGCTTTCCGGGGAACTGGCAAAGCCCGGTGCGGCGCAGGATGGCGGCGATTACTACCAGCATTGGCTCGCGGCGCTTGAGGCGCTGCTGTCGAAGAAGGGCGTGGCCGGTCCCGACAGGGTCGACGCGCT
>LADQ01000118.1 GCA_000961635.1 Hoeflea sp. BRH_c9
TGCCGCCAGCGTTCGTTCTGAGCCAGGATCAAACTCTCAAGTTGAGTAATCTGATTTTGGCTTTATGGTCACGCATTCATTGACGAGAACTTCACACCTATATTCGCTTTGGAATTCCTAACTTGCTCGCAAAAGCTCGCAAGGGTTCCAAAGAAACACAGTGTAACTTCTCTTGAAACGTGACCGCCAAAGTCTGGTATGGCTTCTTCAATCCCAAAAGGGACTTCCAAAACCGCCGACGACCGCCGCCCACGTTTCTCTTTCTTCAATATTCAATTGTCAAAGAACTGATCTCACAAAACATGAAATCGCCGGCTTTCCACACTTGGCTTCAGCCGGATCGAGTGTCGCTTGCGCGGCTCCCTATGGGTAAACACAAGGGCGAACTTCTTGGCGCCAGCGGCGCGCCGCCCTCGTTGTTGAGCGCTTTATAGGTCCCACCCATCCAACGAGTCAACAACCATTTTCACGAAACTGACATTTTTTGCATCGCCATAGAGGCAACCCGTCATGTCTCTTCCGCTTTGCGGCCCTGCCATAGGAATAAAGTGTGCGCCCGGCCCAAATATCGCCTTATCACCGCCCGATTCCCCACTAGAACATGTGCCGATGCCGACCCACGGTCCGAACCTCGCCCGCAAGGCCCCGATTCGTCCCGAATCAGCCTAAGGATTTGACTCGCGGCCAACCGCAGGGCACATCTGCCGCCTGCCTTGGCTCACACCCATGGCCGAAGTCACATTCGCCTCGGAGGAACAATGCCGAACGACGAGTTTCTTGCACGGCAGATGGGCGATCAACCGCCACTGCTGGCTGGCGGCCGCAAGCCGCCGGACAAACGCGAGATCTCGCTGCGCTGGCTTTCTGGAACCTTCATGACCGGCATCACCTCGAGCCTGTTGATGGGCGTGGCCCTGTTCGGCGCCCTTGAGGGACGCGAGCAGCTGGCAATTCCGGCCGAAGCCCTGGCTGCCGCCGATCTCAGTGGCGGCGGAATTGCTGCGGTCGAGAAAGGCTCCCGGCTGGTCCAGTCCGTTGTCACCGCCAAACCGGTTGACCGGGCCATCATGGAAGTCTCGACCATGGTGCGCGATGGCGACCGCGACGTGGTCCGGCGACAGCCTTTCGCCCATGTCAAGATTGCGCTGGCCGCCAATCGTCCCGGCGCCGCCGCCAAAACCTATCCGCGCTTCGATCCGCTGAAGATATTCTCGGCCGGCCAGGCGGAAGCCGCTTCAAGCGTCAGGACCGGCGTCATCTACGGCGCGGAAGTCGATTCGGAAATCAGCCTGCGCTCCTTCGACTTCCCGCTGGAGGCGCCGGCACACCCTTTTGCCGCCTCAATGACGCTGGATGAAGCCGAAGAGACGGTCCGGACCAACGGATCGGTGCTGACCGATGGTTCGGTTCAACTGGCATCGCTCAACTATGTTGATCCGCGGCGTTTTGTGTCCAACCGGCTTGACCTCGATTTCAGCGCCAGCCTGAACGCGCGCGTGATCGCCGAAAACGTTTCCGTCGCGTCCTACTCGCCCACAAGCCTGGAGCGCGTTGAGTATGTCGATGACATCATACCATCGCGCAAAGCGGCGCCCTTGTCCGACATTCTCGATGGCGCCGGCTATTCGGCCGAGCAATATGATGCGGCAATGGCGGTGCTGGCGGGGCAGATCAAGATCGACAAGATCCCCGATCATTCCGTCATCCGCGTCGGCGTCGAACAGTCCGGCGAAAGCACGCGCGTCATCCGGATGAGCGTTTATCAGAAATCCAACCATGTGATCACCGTCGCCCTGTCCGATCACAACGGTTTTGTTATCGGCAATGAGCCGCCGCCAACTCCGGCGATCAAATCCGCCTTTGACGAGACCGCGATGCCGGTCGTCGCCGCCCGCGACCTGCCCAATATCTATGACGGCATCTATCGCGCCGCACTGACCTACGGCATGTCCACCGACATGGTCGCCCAGATCATCAGGATGCTTGCCAGCAATGTCGACTTCCAGTCGTCATTGCGGCCCACCGACACGCTGGAGGCCTTCTTCTCCGTGGCCGACGAAGGCGGCGCCGCCAGTGATGAGTCCGAACTGTTGTTCGTCAACGCCAAATTCGGCAGCACCACCACAAGGCTCTACCGGTTCCAGCACCCGGAAGACAATTCGATTGACTATTATGACGAGGAAGGCCGCAGCGCACAGCAGTTCCTGTTGCGCAATCCGGTGCCCAACGGCAAGTTCCGCTCCGGCTTTGGCATGCGCCGTCACCCCATTTTGAGGTATTCCCGCATGCACACCGGCGTCGATTGGTCAGCGCCGCGCGGCACGCCGATCATTGCCGCCGGGAATGGCACCGTGGAAAAGGCCGGCTGGGATTCAGGCGGATACGGCCGTCAAACCATCATTCGCCACGCCAATGGCTATGTATCGAGCTATTCGCACCAGAATTCGATCGCCAAAGGCGTAACGCCCGGCGCAAGGGTGCGTCAGGGCCAGGTCATCGGAACGGTCGGTTCGACCGGCCTTTCAACCGGGCCGCACCTGCACTACGAGCTGATCGTCAATGGCAACAAGGTGGATGCGATGCGGGTCAGGCTTCCGGACGGAAAATCCCTCAAGGACGACGCCTACGCCATGTTCGCCCGCGAACGGGATCGCATCAATGCGTTGCTCGGCATCGAAATGGCCAACAAGGAAATAGCCAGCCGCTGACCAGCGCTTGGCAGCACAGGCTCTTCCATTTCAAGACAAAGGCGGATCCGGGGACCCGCCTTTGTCCTGTTGAAAGCCGAGGGCTGCTTCAGCTTACGCCGCTTCGCTGGGCGCCTTGTCGGTTTCAGCCGTCTCCGGTCCTAACACCGAAAACACCAGCCTGTCGGAGCCGGCGCCCACCATCACGCGGGCGCCATCGCCGACCTCGCCAAGCAGGATCTTCTCGGCGAGCGGATCCTGCACATATTTCTGCACAACCCGCTTGAGCGGACGCGCGCCATAAGCCGGATCATAGCCTTTGTCGGCAAGCCAGGTCCGGGCTTCATCGTCCAGCGTGACTTCGATCTTGCGATCGACCAGCAATCGTCCAAGACGCATAAGCTGGATGTCGACGATCGCGCCCATTTCGGACCGGCGCAACCGGTGGAACAGGATGATCTCGTCAATCCGGTTGAGGAACTCGGGCCGGAAAGCCGACCGCACAACACTCATCACGTCATCGCGCGCGGCATCGGCATCCTGATCATCGCCGAGCGCCGCCAGATATTCCGATCCGAGATTGGAGGTCATCACGATCAGGGTGTTGCGGAAATCAACCGTCCGCCCCTGCCCGTCTGTCAGCCGCCCGTCATCAAGCACCTGCAACAGCACGTTGAAGACATCGGGATGCGCCTTCTCGATCTCATCGAACAGGATGACCTGATAGGGCCTGCGCCGGACCGCTTCCGTCAAGGCGCCGCCTTCGTCATAACCGACATAGCCGGGGGGAGCGCCGATCAGCCGCGAGACCGAATGCTTCTCCATATATTCCGACATGTCCATCCGGATCAGCGCCGTTTCATCGTCGAACAGGAACTCGGCAAGCGCCTTGGTCAGTTCGGTCTTGCCGACGCCGGTGGGTCCGAGGAAGATGAACGAGCCCATTGGCCGGTTGGGATCCTGCAATCCCGCGCGCGCGCGCCGCACCGCCTTGGACACCGCCTGGACGGCTTCTCCCTGGCCGATGACGCGTTTGCCGATCTCGTCTTCCATCCTGAGCAGCTTGTCGCGTTCGCCCTCCAGCATCCGGTCAACCGGAATGCCGGTCCAGCGCGAGACAATATGGGCGATATGATCGGGCGTCACGGTCTCTTCGACCATGCCGGCGGCATCGGTCTCGCCATGAGCCTCGGCTGCTTCAAGCTCACGCTCAAGGGCGGGGATCTCGGCATACGCCAATTCGCCCGCGCGCTGGTATTCGCCATTGCGCTGGGCGATGGCGAGGTTGTTGCGGGCTTCCTCGAGCTTGATCTTGATATCGGCGGCCAGACCCAGCTTCTGCTTTTCCGACTGCCAGCGCGCCGTCAGCGCATCGGATTTTTCCTCAATGTCCGACAATTCGCGCTCAAGCCGCTCAAGCCGGTCCCTGGAAGCCTGATCGGTTTCCTTCTTCAGCGCTTCGCGTTCGATCTTGAGCTGCATGATGCGGCGATCGAGTTCATCCAGCTCTTCGGGCTTGGAATCGACCTGCATCCTCAGCCGCGCGGCGGACTCATCCACCAGATCAATGGCCTTGTCAGGCAGGAACCGGTCGGTGATGTAGCGGTTGGACAAAACAGCCGCCGAGACAAGCGCCGAATCGCTGATCCGCACCTTGTGGTGCTGCTCGTATTTTTCCTTGAGCCCGCGCAGGATCGAAACCGTATCCTCAATGGTGGGTTCTTCCACCATCACCGGCTGAAAGCGGCGGGCAAGGGCTGCGTCCTTTTCCACATGCTTGCGATATTCATCAAGTGTGGTCGCACCGACGCAGTGCAGTTCTCCACGCGCGAGCGCAGGCTTGAGCAGATTGGAGGCGTCCATCGCCCCATCGGCCTTCCCCGCGCCAACGAGCGTGTGCATCTCGTCAATGAACAGGATGATGCCGCCAGCGTTGGCCTGGACTTCGTTCAACACGGCCTTGAGCCGTTCTTCAAACTCGCCGCGATATTTCGCCCCGGCGATCAGCGAACCCATGTCGAGCGCCATCAGTTGCTTGTCCTTGAGCGATTCGGGCACGTCGCCATTGACGATCCGGAGCGCCAATCCCTCGGCTATCGCGGTCTTGCCGACGCCGGGCTCGCCAATCAGCACCGGATTGTTCTTGGTCCGGCGTGACAGCACCTGAATCGTGCGGCGGATTTCATCGTCCCTGCCGATCACCGGATCAAGCTTGCCTTCACGGGCCGCCGCCGTCAGGTCGCGGGCATATTTCTTCAGGGCATCAAAACCCTGTTCAGCCCCCGCGCTGTCGGCTGTCCGTCCCTTGCGGATGTCATTGATGGTCTGGTTGAGGCCCTGCGCCGTCACTCCAGCATTTGACAGGATCTTCGAGGTCGCAGCCGATGTCTCGATCACCAGCGCAAGCAACAGCCGCTCAACCGTGACGAAACTGTCGCCCGCCTTCTTGGCGGCATCCTCGGCGGTCTGGAATACCTTGGCGACGGGCTGGGACAGGTAAAGCTGGCCATTGCCGCCGCTGACTTTCGGCAATTTTGCAATTGCGGCTTCATTGCCAAGCCGAACCTCGGCTGACCGCCCTCCGGCGCGCTCGATCAGTGACGACGCCATGCCCTGATCGTCATCCATGAGCACCTTGAGCAGATGCTCCGGCATGAATTGCTGGTGACCTTCGGCCAAAGCATAGGATTGCGCCGACTGAATGAAACCACGGACGCGTTCCGAGTATTTTTCAATGTTCATAACTATCTCCATTTCATGCCCCGCCCATGTTCGGCGCGGGGCAGCGGGTCAAGAAAGCCCCCGAAGACGGCAGGCCTTTGATAGCTTTGATATGGGGATTAAAATACGTCTGAAAAGATCTCCCGCAGCAATAAAAAACCCTGGTTGAGAGTCAACCGGGGTCTGATCTTGAACTTGATGGGCGGCGCTTACTCCGCCGCTTCGGGCTCAGCGGCGCGGGCGGCACTGGAAGTACCTGCGGCATCTGTACCGTCTTCCACGCGAACCCGCTTTGGCCGTCCGCGGCGACGCGGGGCAGTACGTGGCGCACCATCAGCTTCAGGGGTTTCCTGCCCGATCGCCACTTCCGCCGGAACGCCTTCGATCACCGGCTGCGGTGCATCGGCGTCATAGGCAGGCTTCGGCTGAGGCGCCGGGCGCGATGGGCGTGGCTCCTGCCGTTCGCTGCGCTCGCCACGGTCT
>LADQ01000117.1 GCA_000961635.1 Hoeflea sp. BRH_c9
CGCCGCGGCTACAAGTTCTCGACCTACGCCACCTGGTGGATCCGCCAGGCGATCACCCGCTCGATCGCCGACCAGGCGCGGACCATCCGCATCCCGGTCCACATGATCGAGACCATCAACAAGATCGTCCGCACCTCCCGCCAGATGCTGCACGAGATCGGCCGCGAGCCGACGCCGGAAGAACTCGCCGAAAAGCTCGCCATGCCGCTCGAAAAGGTGCGCAAGGTGCTTAAAATCGCCAAGGAACCGATCAGCCTCGAAACGCCGGTCGGCGACGAGGAGGATAGCCATCTCGGCGACTTCATCGAGGACAAGAACGCCATCCTGCCGATCGACGCCGCCATTCAGGCCAATTTGCGCGAAACCACCACCCGCGTGCTCGCCTCGCTGACGCCGCGCGAGGAACGCGTTCTGCGCATGCGCTTCGGCATCGGCATGAACACCGACCACACGCTGGAAGAAGTCGGCCAGCAGTTCTCGGTCACCCGCGAACGCATCCGCCAGATCGAGGCGAAGGCCTTGCGCAAGCTCAAGCATCCGAGCCGGTCGAGGAAGCTCAGGAGCTTTCTGGATAGCTAGTATCCAGCCGCAATCAAGCATGCTGACCCGGGCGGAAACGCCCGGGTTTTTGTTGATATATAGTTCGGTCGATTTCGTGCAACTACCTTTGGTTGAGAATTGATGTTCGGACCAAATCAGGTTTAACTCTGCTTTTGGAGGATGCATGAGCAACCGATTTGATTCCTATCTGACTGCACTCGCGGCGGCCTATCGCGACGGCGGTACGGAACATACTGGCCGAACCGCGCTGGAAAATCTGTTGAACGCATTCGGCGCGGATGCGTTGCGGAGCGACATTTTTGTCCAGCACGAACCAAAACGTGAGCAGGACAAAGGCGCGCCGGATTTCAAGATCAAGCATGCAGGCATGATCCTCGGTTATGTCGAGGTGAAGGAGATTGGAGCCAACCTTGATAAGGTGCTGAAATCCGACCAGATCAAAAAATACCGGACGCTGTCCGATAACATCGTCGTCACCGATTATCTGCAATTCATCCGGATCGATGGTGCAGGAAAGGTGCTGCAGCGCGAGTCGCTCGGTTTCCCGACCGATCTGGAGGGACGGACTGTTCGCGTCAGTCCGGAAAAATCGGAGGCGGTTTCCAAGCTTCTTTCGACGTTTTTCTCCTCCCCGCCGCAAGGCTTGCAACGCGCCGAGCAACTGGCGCTGGCTCTCGCCACACGCTCACGTATGCTGCGCGATTTCCTGACCGAAGAATTGATCCGCCAGGAGAAATCACATCAGGAAGACCGGCTTCACGCTCTCTTTGACGTGTTTAAGGACCAAGTGTTCCATGAGATGAAGCTATCAGAGTTCGCCGACGCATTCGCGCAGATGCTCGCCTACGGCCTGTTTCTGGCCAAGCTCAATGCGGGCGACGATGATGTAATCGCTCTCGACAATGTGCGCCGGTTCATCCCTGGTTCGTTCCGGCTGATCCGTGAACTGGTGCGATTTCTTGAGGATATTAGGGAAGCCGAGTATGATGAGATCAAATGGGTGGTCGAGGAAATTCTCTCCATAGTCAATGGCCTCGCCATAGCCGATATCCGCGATGACCTGTCTTTTAAGCGGCGTAAGGCGATCAGCCGCAAAGTGCGCGCCGGCGACGAGGAAGAACACCGGCTCTTTGAGCGCGACCCGTTCATCTATTTTTACGAGGACTTCCTGAAGGCCTACGACAAGGAGACCCGCAAGGGCCGCGGCGTCTACTACACACCTCCGCCTGTGGTCAATTTTATTGTTCGCGCGGTTGACGATATTCTGAAAGGCACATTCAAAATCAGCGATGGTCTTGCCGACCACCAAAAAGTGACCGTCCTCGATTTTGCGGCTGGCACCGGAACATTCCTGCTTGAGGTCATGCAGCGCATTTTCGACACCATCGGTGGGCCGGAGGTCGGCAAGGCCGATGCAGTGGTGCGCGAGCACATGCTGAAAAACCTCTATGGTTTCGAATATCTTATCGCGCCTTACACGATCGCACATCTTAAACTGTCGCAATATTTGAAAGACAAGGGCCATCCACTGCATGACAATGAGCGGCTGCAGGTCTATCTCACCAACACGCTGGAGCCCGTGGAACCGCAGAAATCAGCGTTCCTGCCTGAGCTTTCCAACGAGGTGGAAGCGGCGCAAAAGGTCAAGGAACAGCCGGTTCTCGTGATCCTTGGCAATCCACCTTATTCAGGCCATTCAAAGAACAATGGCGACTGGATCAGTGATGCTATCAGTGGTTATCAGGACAAGACGGCGGACAAGTTCATCCCCGGCTACAAGCATCTCATCGAGCGCATTGATAAAGGAACGAACGACGCAGGCCAGATGCAATTTGAAGAAAAAATCGTCCCTCTGGGCGAGAAAAACCCTAAATGGCTGAACGATGACTATGTAAAATTTATCCGTTTTGCGCAGCTGAAAATGGACGCTGTGGAGGAGGGTGTCGTCGGCATTATCACCAATCATTCCTGGCTGGATAATCCCACTTTCCGGGGCATGCGCCAGAGCCTGATGCGGTCATTTGACCAGATTTACATCGTTGATCTGCACGGTAGCAGCAAACCGAAAGAACTGGTCCCCGAAGGACTCGAAAATGAAAATGTGTTTGATATTCAGAAGGGCGTAGCAATAGCTCTTTTTATCAAGAAGCCGGGTGTCGAAAAGGGAATCTTCCATTTCGATATCTGGGGGAATCGGCTCTCCAAATATCAGGAATGCGCATCAACTGAATTTACCAGTGTGAGTTGGGCAACGTTGGACGTGATAGCTCCATATTTTATGATGTCTCCGGTCGATTGGCGTGGGTGGAACGAATATGGCGCGTGGTGGCAAATTGCCGACAGCTTGAATCCGACCGATGAGAAGAAGCAGATATTCAACATCAATGTACTTGGCTTCCAAACCCACCGAGACCATTTTGCAATCGCGCCGGGTCGAATTGAGATGGATAAGCGAATCCGTGATTTGCTGGATCCAACCCTCTCGGATGCTTCCCTGAGGGAACGTTATTCACTCAAGGATAATCGTGATTGGAAGCTGTCCGGAGCAAGGAAAGCACTGAGATCGAAAGAAGCACCGTATGATAGCGTCATTGACTGTGCTTACAGGCCTTTCGACAGTCGCCCGAGTTTCTTCGGACCAGAATTTATGGATTATCCGCGTCGGGAAATGATTGATCACGTTGCCGGACGGGACAACCTTGTTCTACTTGTGCCGCGCCAGCTCGGGACTGAGCATTGGCGCCATGCGCTCATTACGGAGAATGTTGCGGAAAGCTGCTGCATCTCAGACGGTTCAACCGAGCAAAATTATTGTTTTCCACTGAAGCTTTTTCAGGAGAATGGGACGACTGCGGAAAACCTTTCACCAGACTTCCGCACATACATCGATGCTCGCTACGATCACCATTATTCCTCAGAAGAAATCTTCGGCTATATCTATGCCGTGCTGCATGCGCCGATCTATCGCATGCGTTATGCCGAGTTCCTGCGCATCGATTTTCCCCGTATTCCCTACCCGGAGGACGGCGGGCATTTTGAGGCGTTGTCGGCGCTCGGCTGGGCGCTGGTGCAAGCGCATCTGATGCGGGGCCTGCCGCGCTCAGGGCACGGCCAATTGCAGGGGCGCGGCGACGCCCTGGTGGAGCATGTGCGCTGGTCAGCGGAAGACCGGACCGTTTCCATCAACAGTACGCAGGGTTTCGCGCCTGTTCCCGAAGAGGTCTGGAACTTCCATATCGGCGGCTACCAGGTGCTCGACAAGTATTTAAAATCGCGCAAAGGTCGGAGGCATTTCTCCGACAAGGGCAGGGATGCGGGCGACCCTTATCCGCTGACTCTGGACGAGATCACGCAGGTCGGACGAATCTGCGATGCCCTATCATTCACCATCGGCCAAATGGAGAAGATCGACGCGGTTTATACACAGGCGTTTCCCGAACGGGGATAATCCGAAAACAACCCTCGCGCCGCGAGTTGAGATGCGTCATTCTTCCTGCGATTCGAGGAAGCCATGACGAAGCAGGACAGCCCCGATCTTTTCGGCGAACATGATCCGCAGGGCGACCTGTTCGGAGTGGCAGAGTCTGTGCAAAAACACTGGACGCCGGACCCTGATAAGGTGCGCCGCCGGTTGGAGCGCATTCTTGCTGAAGCGCGAGCGGCCCAAACCATGCCGTGGGACTGGTCGCAACAGAGCCTCTACAAGAAGATATTTCCCGACATGGCGAGCTTGCTGCCCCAAGAGGAAGCGGCGCAATATTGCTTTCAATTCGAGCAGGAATGGGAGCGGCTGAAGGCGGCATAAGACTCTGCAGCGAGTGCCCGGACCGGATGAAACTCATGAGCACTGACATTCCACTTGTCGATGTCATCAGCGCAAGGCCGCTGCCGGGCCATGTGCTGTCGCTTACATTTTCCACCGGCGAAAGCGGCGAGATCTCGCTGGCCGGCATGATCGAAAAGGGCGGGCCCATGGTCGAGCCTTTGCGCGATCCGGCGGTCTTCGCCCGGGTCTTTGTCGAACTGGGCGTGCCCGCATGGCCGCACGGTTTCGACATGGACGCCATCGCGCTCTATATGGAGATGCGCGACAAGGGGCTGTTGCGGAAACCCGCGGCATAGGCAAACCGGCCCCCTGCCTATCCCAACACATCATCCACAATGCTGCTGATGTCATCAAGGCTGGCGATCGGGTAGATCTTGGGCGGCGATTGGCGCAGGTCGGGCCAGTAGGTGCCCTTGGGGATCTCGACGCTGCCTGCCGCCTTGCCGAGCTGGATGATGCCCGACAGCACGTTTTTCTGGATATCGCCCCAATTGGGCTGGTTGCTGCCGATGCCGGTGCCGAGCGAGAGCTTGAAGCCCGGCACGATCTGCGGGTCGACAAACACCGGGATGACGACATTGTCGCCCTTGGCGATCAGCGCCTCAAGGCCGGCATAGACCGGCGCGTTAAGTGGCATGTCGGCGTCGTTCATGGTGATGATGCCGATATAATGCGGATGCATGCGGCCGCGGGTCGGCCCGTGAGCGACGCCGGCCATGCCGCCGCCGCCGATCAGGCTGCCGATCGGGCCTTGCAGGTAATTGCCGGAATTGGCGCCCCAGGTGTACCAGGTCGAGCGGTCCCACACCGTCCAGACCGGGGCGGGGTCCGATTTGGGGGCGCCGTCCCACCAATGGTCGGGAAGGCGCGGAATTTCCGCAAACTGCAAGCTGCCTGGGGCCGGGTCTGCCATGGAATGCCTCCGATCTGGTTTGCGTCCATCATGGATGAAAACGCCGCGGCGTCAACCGGAGATTGCGGGATTCCCGCCGATAGGTTCAGCCGGGGCGCGCATCTGGGCTTCCGCCGCGACATATTCGCCCAATTGCATGTTGAGCGCTGGATTTTCCGCGGTTCCGGCATGATATGCGCGGTACCGCCGCATTTTGCCGCACCCCGACGGAGCCCCGATGCAACAGCTGACCCAGATCCTCGACCAGTTTCCCTGGTCCATCGTCATCCTCGCCTGCCTGACGCTCGGGCTGGCGCCGTTCGTGCCGGAGCCGCATATCTGGGAGAAGCTGAAAATGCTTGTGGCCGGCACGCTCAGCAAGCCGATCGACATTTTCGACCTGCTGATGCACGCCGCCCCCTTCCTGCTCGCAGGCCTGAAACTGGCGGTTATGGTTCTGCCGGCGAAATAGCTCCGCTACTCGCCAAATCCGTGGTTGCGCCAGGCCTGGCTGACGGCCGGGTTCTTCAGCACTTCCGCCACCAGCGTGGCGATCTCGGGCAGCGACAGCGCCGGACGATGCCAGTCGGCCAGCATCGCCGCATAGACATCGGTGATGGTCATGGTCTGGCCGAGCAGGAACGGCCCCTCGATCGCATCGGCCAGCTGGGCGAAATCGCGGTCCATGTCGAGGCCTGCCTTGAGCCTGATCGCGGCTTCCGCCGATTTGTCAGCGGTGTGGCGTTCGGGATGATAGTAGCGCAGCGCCGCCGGATAGATGTTGGTGGCCATGAAGATCAGCCATTGCACGGCGGTGTTGCGCGCCGGCGCGCCGTGCGGCGGCAGCAGTCGTTTTTCCGGAAATTCATCGTCCAGCGCCAGGATGATCGCCGCGCTCTCGGTGATCACCTGTCCGGTGGCGAGCGCCAGCACCGGCACCTTGCCGGCCGGATTGAGCGCCACGAAGTCCGGCGCGCGAAGGCCGGCGGCGTCCTCGATCCTGACATCGTCATAGGGCAGGCCGGCCAGCAGCAACGCCGCCTCGACCACCATCGAGCCCGATCCCTTCTTCCAGTACAATCTGTATCCGGTCATGTGGGTTTTTCCCTGTTTGCCGTGCCGCTGTCATGCCAGCATCAGGCCTGCCGCGCAAGCCGGACCAGCCGGGCAGGGCGCTCCCCCTCCGTCGTCCTCCCCGCCTCCTGCCGTCGTCGTCCACCCCACTCTCGCGTCGTCCTCGGGCTTGTCCCGAGGACCTGCCGGTCCCGGATCAGACATGAAGGCGAGCGTTGACCCGCCGCGCGCCGGTTTCCTGATCGAGGCGAGCACGCGAGCCTCTGACGAGCCGGGGGACGGTTTACTTTTGCGGCAGGGCCGAAAAAGTAAACTGTCATCGATTTATACCGTATCCGCGTCCCTTGTTCCGCCCGATTTGCTGCTATGCATCGCGCCATGAAATTCTTGCGGCAGATCAGGGTGAATGGTTTGAGCCGGGGGCTGGCGCTCTCGCTCCTTCTGCACGGCCTCGTTCTGGCGGCGCTGCTGATCACCCTGCCCACGCCCGAGCCGGAACCGGAAGAACAGGCCGTCGAAGTCACTCTGGTCGAGCCCCCCGAACAGCTCGAAGCTGACCAGCCTGAGCCCGAGCAGCCTGAGCCCGAGCAGCTTGAGCCGGAACCCCCTGCACCTGAACCGCCGGCGCCCGAACAGCCTGAGGCTGAACCGGCGGCGCCCGAGCCGCCGGAAGTCGAACAACCGGAGCCCGAGTCACCCGAACCCGAAGCGCCCGAACCCGAGGCCGCCCAGCCGGAACAGGCCGCATCCGAACCGCCGCCCGCGCCCGATGGCGAGGC
>LADQ01000241.1 GCA_000961635.1 Hoeflea sp. BRH_c9
CACTGGCTCGGCGGCTTGCGGCTCGCCCTGCTGGCGGGCGGCTGTTTTCTGTTTCTGGCGGTGTTCGGACAATGGACCAGCGCCATGATCACGCTCGCCTCGATCCTGGTGGCCGCCCCCTTGGGCGTTCTCTTCGGACTGTTGTTCGGCATCGCCGCCTGGCGCTGGCGCTGGGTCGAGCGGATGATCGCGCCCTTGCTCGATCTGATGCAGACCATTCCGGTGTTCGCCTATCTCGTCCCGGTACTTTTCCTGTTCGGTTTCGGCCCGACGGCGGCGGTGATCGCCACCCTGATCTTTGCCACCCCGCCAATCACCCGCATCACCATTCTGGCCTTGCGCGCGGTGCCGGGCGAAATCATCGATCTCGGGCACATGGTTGGCTGCACCGAGCGCCAGATGACCTGGCGAGTGATGGTGCCTGCCGCGCGCGAAAGCCTGATGGTCGGCATGAACCAGGTCATCATGCTGTCGCTCAACATGGTCATCATCGCCTCGATGATCGGCGCTGGCGGCCTGGGGTTCGATGTGCTGGCGGCGCTTCGTCGGCTTGATTTTGGCGCCGGCCTGGAAGCGGGATTCGCCATCGTGGCATTGGCGATCGCGATGGACCGGTTGAGCCAGGCTGCGGCCGAGAGATTGTCGGCGCCTGCCGCCGAAATTCAGAATTCCGGATTGATTGCCCGCCACCCCTATCTGATCGCGGCGCTGGCTCTGGTGCTAATCACCACGCTGCTGGGATATGTCGTGCCGGGCATCCACACCTATCCCGAGGCGCTGCAACTGTCGACCGGCACATTCTGGTCGGAAGTCGTGGCCTGGATCAACATCAACTATTTCGACACGCTCGAAGCCATCAAGAACGCGATGCTGCTCAATGTGCTGATCCCGTTCAAGCGCTTTCTCGGCGATCTGCCGTGGTTTGGTGTAACCGCACTGCTGGCTTTTGCCGGATACCGGCTTGGCGGCTGGAAGCTGGCGCTGTTGACAGCAAGCCTGGCCACCTTCATCGCCGCCACCGGCCAATGGGAAAAGGCCATGATCACCGTCTATCTCTGCGGCATCTCCGCGGTGCTCGCAGCAGCGATCGGCCTGCCGATCGGCATCTTTGCCGCCACCCGCGACCGGGTCTGGTCCTGGGTGCAGGTGGCCATCGACACGCTGCAGACCTTGCCGAGCTTCGTCTATCTGATGCCGGCGGTGATGCTGTTCCGAGTCGGTGATTTCACCGCCATGATCGCCGTCGTGGCCTTCGCCATCGCACCCGCAATCCGCTACACCGCGCTCGGCATCCGCAAGGTCGACCCGAAACTGATCGAGGCCGGCAGGGCCATGGGCTGCACCGAGTGGCAGATCCTCACCCGCATCCGGCTCAAGCTGGCGCTGCCGGAAATCATGCTGGGGCTCAACCAGACCATCATGTTCGCCCTGTCGATGCTGGTCATCACCGCTCTGGTCGGCACCCGCGACCTCGGCCAGGAAGTCTATATCGCGCTGACCAAGGCCGACACCGGAAGGGGTTTGGTCGCGGGCCTCTCCATCGCCGCCATCGCCATCATCGCCGACCGGCTGATTTCAGCCGGCGCCAGCCACGCCCGCCGCCGCCTCGGTCTGGAGTGAACCATGACTGATCTCGCCTCTCTCGACCATATCCGCGCCCTGCCCTGCTTCCACGGCTCAATCGAGATCGAGCCGCTCTCAGGCGGGTTGAGCAATGAGAACTGGCTGGTCACCGATGCAGCGGGCCGGCATGTCGTCCGGCTTGGGCGGGACTTTCCTTTTCACCATGTCGACCGCAGCCGCGAAGTGATGACCGCCCGCGCCGCCCATGAAGCAGGCTTCGCCCCGCGCGTCGAATATGCTGAACCGGGCATCATGGTGTCGGCCTTTCTCGATGCGAAAACCTATGCACCGGCCGATGTCCGCGCCAATGCCGCGCGGATCGGACAATTGATCCGCGATTTCCACCGAACGATGCCCGGCCACATCGAGGGACCCGGTTTTATGTTCTGGGTCTTTCATGTGATCCGCGACTATGCCCGCACGCTCAGATCGGGCGGTTCGCGCATGGTCGACCAATTGCCTGCCTGGCTTGACCTTTCCGATCAGCTTGAGGCTATCCAGTCGCCGCTGCCGATCATCTTCGGCCACAACGACCTGCTGCCCGCCAATTTTCTCGACGACGGCCACAAGCTGTGGCTGATCGATTTCGAGTATGCCGGATTCTCCACCGCCATGTTTGACATCGCTGGCGCGGCCTCGAACGCTGAAATGAGCGAGCACGAAGCCGGCATTCTGATCGAGGCTGCATTGGGCATCCGGCCAGACGCGGCTCTCACCCGCTCCTTCCACGCCATGCAATGCGCCTCGCTGCTGCGTGAAACGCTGTGGAGCCTTGTCTCGGAGCTCCATCTCGAAGCGCCGGGCGTCGACTATCAGGCCTATACCGCCGAGAACCTTGCTCGCCTTGACGCCGCACTTGACCAGTACCAAACGACCTATGGAAAGACATCATCATGACACTCCCTGACCGGGCTCAAATCGTCGTCATCGGCGGCGGCATCATCGGTTGCTCGACAGCCTACCATCTGGCCCGCGATCACAAGGCCGATGTCATTGTGCTGGAACAGGGCCGGCTGACCTCGGGCTCCACCTGGCACGCGGCGGGTCTTGTCGGACAATTGCGCTCTTCGGCCTCGATCACCAAGGTGCTCAAATATTCGGTCGATCTCTACAAGCGGCTCGACCAGGAAACCGGGCTTGAAACCGGCTGGAAGATGTCGGGTTGCCTGCGGCTTGCCACCAACCAGGACCGCTGGATCGAATACCGGCGGCTGGCGACGACTGCGCAGAGCTTCGGCATGGACATGCAGTTGCTGTCGCCGCAGGAAGCCAGATCAAAATTTCCGCTGATGGAAATCGATGATCTGGTTGGCGCCAGCTGGCTGCCCACCGACGGACAGGCGAGCCCGTCCGACATCACCCAGTCGCTGGCCAAGGGCGCGCGCATGCACGGCGCGAAAATATTCGAGAACGTCCGGGTCACCGGCTTCGAGATGAAGGACGGCCGCATCCTGGCGGTCAAGACCAACAAGGGCGACATCGCCTGCGAGAAGGTGGTCAATTGTGCCGGACAATGGGCGCGGCAGATCGGCGTGATGGCGGGCATCAATGTGCCGCTGCAGCCGGTCAAGCACCAATATGTCATCACCGAGAAGATCGACGGGCTGTCGAGCGACGCACCCACCATTCGCGACCCCGACCGCCGCACCTATTTCAAGGAAGAGGTCGGCGGCCTTTGCTTCGGCGGCTATGAACCCAACCCTGTGGGCTGGACCATGGATGATGTTCCCAATGAGTGGGAATTCCAGCTGTTCGATGATGATTACGATCATTTCGAACAGCACATGCTGCAGGCGATCGAGCGGGTTCCGGCGCTGAACTCGGTCGGCGTCAAGCAGATGATCAACGGTCCGGAAAGCTTCACGCCGGACGGAAATTTCATCCTCGGGCCCGCGCCGGAATGCGTCAACATGTTCGTCGGCGCCGGCTTCAACGCCTTCGGCATCGCCTCGGGCGGCGGCGCCGGCTGGGTGCTGGCGCAATGGGTGATGGACGGCGAAGCACCGCTCGATCTCTGGGTCGTAGACATCCGCCGTTTTTCCGACATGCACAGGGACCGGCAGTGGGTCAACGACCGTACGCTCGAAGCCTATGGCAAGCACTATGCCATCGGCTTTCCCCATGTGGAGTATGAGTCCGGCCGTCCGCGCATCGTCTCGCCGCTGTACGAGCGGCTGAAATCACACCGTGCGGTTTTCGGCTCCAAACTAGGCTGGGAAAGGCCCAACTGGTTCGCGCCCATTGGCATGGATGCTGCCGACATCCCGACCATGGGCCGCCAGAACTGGTTCGACGCCGTGGGCGAGGAACACCGCCATGTGCGCGAGAATGTCGGCATCTTCGACCAGTCCTCTTTCGCCAAATACGAGATCAGCGGACCGGGCGCGCTTGCCGCTCTGAGCAACATTTGCGCCAACAACGTGGCCAAACCTGTCGGACGGCTGACCTACACGCAACTGCTCAACAGCCGCGGCGGCATCGAGGCCGACCTGACGGTGGCGCGCCTGTCCGATGAACGCTTCTATGTCGTCACCGGCACCGGCTTCCGCACCCACGATCTGGCATGGATCAGCGAGCACGTGCCGGAAGGCGCCGATGTCCGGATCGACGACATCACCGAAGACTTTGGCACCTTGTCGCTGATGGGGCCGCATGCCAGGGACGTGCTGACCAAGGTTACCGCAAGCGATGTATCCAACGCGGCATTTCCCTTTGGCCATGTCCGCGAAATCGACATTCGCGGCCACACGGTGCGGGCGCTGCGCGTGACCTATGTCGGCGAACTCGGTTGGGAGTTGCACATTCCGATCGCGGCCACCGGCGAGGTCTTCGACGCGCTGATGCAGGCCGGTGCGCCGTACAAGATCCGCCCGGTCGGATATCGGGCACTGGAATCGCTCAGGCTGGAAAAGGGCTACCGCGCCTGGGGCTCCGACATCACCCCCAATGACACGCCGTTCGAAGCCGGGCTCGGCTGGGCGGTGAAACTCAAATCCAACACCGATTTCATCGGCGCGCCGGCGCTTCGCGCCATCGCCGGAAAACCGCTGACAAAGCGCTTCGCCGGTTTCGTCATCGATGATCCGGATGCAGTTCTGGTTGGCCGCGAAACCATCCTTCGCAATGGCGAGCCGGTGGGCTATCTGACTTCGGGCGGCTACGGCTATACGATCGGCAAGAGCATCGGCTACGGTTATGTCCGCAATGAAGACGGCGTATCGGACGATTTCCTCACCGGCGCCAGCTACGAACTGGTCATCGCGCTCACGAAATTTCCGGCCAGCATCCATCTCGAGCCGCTGATTGACCCGGAGAATGCACGCGTGAAAGCGTAAGCAGGTATCGGACGGTCGTAGCCGGATCAGAAATCGAACTGGAACTTGCGGATCAGGCCGATCTTGGCGGTGTATTGATCCTTCGAACCGGCGGCGATCAGCGGTGAGTTCGCCGCGTCACCGACCAGCCGGTTCCAGCTGGCGCCCGCTTCGCCCGCCCACTGGTCGTTGAAATCATAGCGGGCATTGGCCGCGACGCCGGCGGACTTGATGCCACCGCCGGCGCTGTAGGCGGTGAAGCCGGAGGTGACGGCCTCGGCGGCCGTCACGCCGAAATAGGTATTGGTGTAACCGGACGAGGCAAAGGACAGCCGCGGTCCCAGGGACAGGGTCAAAGCCTCGGTGGGTTTGATCGCATAGTCAGCGCCAATTTCGCCGACCACGCCATTGTGACCGCTGACGCCATAACGGATGTCGCCGAAGACGCTGATCGGCCCGGCTGTATATTTCAATCCGGCACCGAGTTCGAGCGCGGCATCAACGGTGTTCATCCCGATGAGCGCCGGTTCATCCTTGGCATTGCGCTCTCCAATGAAGCCAAAGGAGGGACGGAAGGACAGGCCCTGACCGTCGCCGCCGCCAAGCGAGAAGCCGTTGGAAAGTTTGAGATAGTTGAAACTGATGATCGGGTAGGGGCTCAACAGGTAACGCTTCGACCCCTCATAGCTCGGCGCCACGATGCCGCCCAGGCCGATTTCGAAACCGATCCCGGGGGCGGTCGCATCCTGGGCTGACACAGCGCCCATGAGTGGAAGCATCAACACCGCAACTGAGCAGCCAAGCATGGTCGTTCTGGTGCAGAGTCTGTGCAGTGTCATGAAAATTCGCTCTCGATTGTTCGCCACCCAAGGCCGGACTGGCCCAGGAAGTAGCATCCATTAGCAACGGGATGTCTAAACATTGTCTTTCATTTTAAAACAAACAGGCAATTGCAGGCTCACAGTACCTTCAATGCCACACAGCGGCTTGGTTCGGTCCCGGCTTCGCCCGGCATCGAGATATAGGGACCGGTGTCGTCAATCAGCGCAAGCATGCCCTTGGCCTCGAAGCTGGCGACATAAGCGCCAAATCCATTGCCCCACATCAAATCCTTGATGGTAAGCACGATGACGCCGCCGGGCCGGCAGATGCGGATGAGGTCATCAAGCCCTTCGACGCCGACATGGCCGGCGGTGAACACGCCGGTGGAGATGATGGCGGCGAAACGGTCGCTCGGAAACGGCAATTCGCCGCCCAGCGGCGCCTGGTGCAGCGCCGAATAGACCTGCTTGCGCGCGGCCACTTTCAGCATGCCTTCGGAAATGTCGAGCGCTTCGGTCTCCGGATAGCCGATGATCGCCAGCCATTCACCCACCAGGCCGGTGCCCGCGCCGGCGTCGAGCAGCGGCGTCGCACCTTTTTCGACATGGCGTGCCAGCATCGCCAGCCCGATGGCCGGATGCCGGTAACCGACTGTCGACATGTCGGAATCGTAATTCTCCGCCCAGGCGTCGTAGACCCTTGCCAGTTCCTCGGGTTTTTGCGCCGAATAGACCTGGCCCAGCCTTGCCGTCTTGTCCTGGTCGTTCATCAAGCTCTCCCATGGTGATTGAATCTTTGTCAACCAAACCATAGCCTTGCCGGACGCATTGTGGAACTGTGCCCGCACGGTATTCCAAAAAAATCGGCGAAGGGAGATGAGGATGGACGACGAAACCGAAGCCCGGATCTCGCATGCGCTGGCAACGATTGCGGCGCTGGATGGTCATATCGGGCCGGTCGAGCGGCTTGGCGGGCTGACCAATCTGGTGTTTCGCGTCGGCGACTATTGTCTGCGGCTGCCGGGCCGGGGAACCGAGGAATACATCAACCGTGAACACGAGGCGGTGGCGGCGCGCCTGGCGGCGGCGGCCCTGGTCAGCCCGGAACTGATCCACGCCGATGCGGCAACCGGTGTAATGGTCACCCGCTTCATCGAGGGCGCCAGGACCATGTCGCCTGACGCATTTCGCGCCGATCCCGGCTCGGTGCGCCGCGCCGGCGAAGCATTCCGGCAGTTGCACCAATCCGGCGCCATCTTCCCTTTCACCTTCGACCTGTTCGCCATGATCGATGATTATCTCAGCATCCTGTCGAAAAAGGATGTGGCGCTGCCCGAAGGCTATCATGACGTGGTCGCGCGGGCCGAAATGGTGCGCGCCGCACTTGCCGTCCGGCCGCTGCCCTCTGTGGCGTGTCATTGCGACCCGCTGTGCGAGAACTTTCTCGACACCGGCGAACGCATCTGGATTGTCGACTGGGAATATTCCGGCATGAACGATCCGATGTGGGATCTGGGCGATCTTTCCGTCGAAGGCGGCTTTGATGCGGCACAGGACGCGGCCCTGCTGGATGCCTATTGCGGCGGCGCGCCCGGTCCTTCCGATCACGCCCGAATGATCATCTACAAGGCCATGTGCGACCTGTTGTGGACGCTTTGGGGGCTGATCCAACTCGCCAACGGCAATCCGGCCGAAGACTTCCGCGCCTATGCCGATGGCCGTTTCGCCCGCTGCAAGACACTGATGGCCAGCGCCGAATTCGCCGACAGTCTGGCCACCCTGCACTCCGCCTGATTATCTCGGCTCGAAATGGCGGGAGATCTTGAATTTGCGCTTCTCAAGCTCCGCGAAATAGGCCGGAATCTCGAAATATTCCTCCGGCGCCCAGACGCCAGGCCGGCGTGATCCGGCCAGGATCAACTGCACCGCGATCGAGCCGTTCATCGACGTGCAGGCGTCGGTGTAGGGCGCATACATGGGATCGGGAGAAACCGTCACATCGAAACGCACGGTCCGCGCGGCACCGTCTTTGCGGCCGCGGCCAATGGCAAAATGGATCTCGTGGCTGTCTTGTGAAGGGATCCTGTCGGCATTGGCGGCGATGTTGCGTTCAATCACCTTGTTGAGAACATCCAGCGGCTTGATCTCGACCCCACCGATCGTCACCGGTGTGTCGAAATCGCCGAATCCAGCCTTGACCAGTCCGACCCAGGCCTCGTGTTCGCGGTGAGGAAGATGCAGTTTCCAGGAAAATTCCTTGATGCCCTTCTCTTTGATGCCGTCAGCCAGGGGCACGGTGAGCTGTTCTGAATGGGGTGAGTGCATGAACTCGCATCTGCCCCAGGGCTCCGGCAGATCGAGGATTTCGACGCCGCTCATCGGCGGACATTGCACATGCTTGCCGTCATAGAACTGGGTGCTCGGGTGGGCGTATTCGGCCAACACCGTCGATACGCTGTAGGGCGGCACCAGCACCGGGTTTTCATCGCCGACAAATTCCGCCGCCCAATAGAGATTGATGCTGTCAATCTCGTCAAGTTCGTCGGCGACAGCGCGGCAGATTACATTGGACATGCCCGGATCGGCGCCAACGCCGATAACCGCGGTGACGCCCGCCTGTTTGAACCGCTCATGTTCGGCCAGTTGCTTGACCGTGTAGGTCCCCAGACCACCAAGATCGACATAGCTGACCTTTGCCGCCAGCGCCGCCTCGAATATCCGCATCTGGAAACCGAGCAATGTCGGCACGCAATTGACACAGATATCAGCGCCTTCGATCGCGCTCTTCAACCGTTCCGGATCAGTGACGTCGAGATCCACCAGCTCGATCTTCGGATCCGCCAGTTCACCGGCCAGCGCCTGCATTCGCGGACGCGACGTGTCGCACAGCCGGATCCGGCTGATGTCGATGATGGCGCGGTCGGACAGGAGATCGCGGAGTATGCCCGCGCCCATCAATCCGGCGCCGCCAAGCAGGGTGATAATCATTGCAGTGTCCTTTGAATTGTCGATCGCGTGCACGCACGCAGTGTTGGTATTGGTGGCGTCAGACGTGGGACCGCCCGCTTTCCTCATAAAACCAGTCGTCCGGATAGGGGTACCACCAGTCCTGGACCACCGGCTTGTGATCGATGATCACCATTTTCGAGCGGCGGAACGCATCAAGCCCGAGCCGTGACAGCTCGCGCCCCAGCCCGGATTTCTTCCAGCCGCCGAACGGCAGCGCGTCATTGTCGATCAGCGGATTGTTGACCCAGACCATGCCGGCCTCGAGCCGGTCGGCGGCTTCCATCGCCTCTTCCAGCGATGTGGTGAACACCGAGGCGCCGAGACCGAATTCGCTGTCATTGGCGCCGGCGATCGCCGCGTCAAAATCCGCCACCCGCATGATCGCGGCGACGGGCCCGAAACATTCCTCCCGCAGGATCGCCATGTCCGTGGTGCAGCCGGTGAGAATGGTCGGTTCATAGAACCAGCCGGTAGGCTGGTCAGCCGGAATCCTGCCGCCTAGAACAACGGTGGCGCCCTTGGCTTTGGCATCCTCGACCAGGCGGATCACCTTGTCGCGGGCGGCCTTGCTCACCAATGGACCGATCTCCGACTTTTTCAACCCATGACCGATCCGGAGCTTTTCGGCCTTGGCTTTGAACAACGCCACGAACTCGTCATGGATGGCGTCGACCACGAAGAAGCGCTCCGCCGAGGTGCAGACCTGCCCGGACATGTGAAAGGCGGCGGTGACCGCGCCAGCGGCCGCGACATCCAGCGGCGCATGAGCCGTGATGATCATCGGATCGCTGCCGCCGGCTTCGATCACCGCCGGTTTCATCTGCGCGGTGGCCGCCATGGCGACGGCCTTGCCGGCAGCCACGGATCCGGTGAAGGCCACGGCATGGGTTTGCGGCGAGGCGATCAGCGCCTGGGACAGTTCGACGCCACCTGGCAGGCAGGCCACCAGACCATCGGGCAGCGCCGCAAAGATCTTCATGAACTCAAGCGTCGACAAGGTCGTCGCCGGCGCCGGCTTGATGATGCAACCATTGCCCGCGGCCAGTGACGCGGCAACCGTCCAACACATCAAAAGGATCGGAAAATTGAACGGCATGATGTGCACACTCAGCCCAAGCGCCTCGTAGCGGCAATGCTGGAAGGAGCCGGCCTGGGTGGTGCCCGCCACCTTGCCCGCGTCATCGCGCGCCATCTCGGCGAAATAGCGAAACGCGCCTGCACAATTGGCCACCTCGCCAATCGCCTCGGGATAGGGCTTTCCCATCTCGCGTGACATCAACTCGGCGCAACGGCGCATGTCGGCCGCCTCGATCGCTCCGGCGACACGGTGGAGCATGGTGGCGCGGGATTTCGCGTCGAGCTTGTTCCATTTCCGCTGTGCTTCCGTGGCCGTGGTCAGCACCTCCTCCATGACCTCCAGAGTGGTCTCGGCTGCCTTGCCGACATGCTCCAGATTGGCCGGGTCGATCACGTCCCAGGCGACCCCGGTACTCGCCACATAGCGGTTGTCGGCAAAGTAGACGGGTACATTGGGGTCAAACATAGGGGCATTCCTGATTTTAAGACAAACTCCGGATAATCCGCTTTGGCCCAAGCCTAGCGGATCATGTAGACTTTCTTGACCGTCTCATGGACGGTGCATTCGCCTTTCCAGTCCTTTGGGAAAAAGGCGGCGGTATCCGGCGTGATCTCGATGACCTCGCCGCTTTCATGCACATAGGTGCAACTGCCTTCCAGGAAATGGCAGAACTCGTCGCTGGTGACATGGCAGGCCCATTTGCCCGGCGTGCAGACCCACAATCCGCACTCGCTCCGGCCCTCGGGACCTTTGTGAATGACAAGTCCGGATGTGCGGCTTTCACCCTCTATCATGGTGGGGATCACGCCCCAGTCTTTCAAATCAGTCTGTTCGAGTGGCTTGCGCATCAACGGGGTTGCGGTCATGGATCGATCCTTGAATTTGTCTGGCGGTTCAGGCCAGCATGTAGATATTGCGCATGGTCTCAATGACGTTGCATTCGCCGGTCCATCCGGCCCTAAACATCACGGCGTCTCCCGGTCCGATTTCGATGACTTCACCCTCATCGGATGTGTAGACCGCCCGCCCCGCGACGAAGTGGCAGAACTCGTCACGCGGAATCGACAGCCGCCAGCGGCCGGGAGTGCAAACCCAGATGCCGGTTTCCGGCTGGTTGTTCGGTCCCTTGTACAGAAGCCTGCCGGACGAATGCGATCGTCCCTCCAGACTGTCAGCCTGTTCACCCCAATCGGCCAGATCGTCAAAGCTGGTGGCGCCATGAATATGCGGCGCCGACGAAGTGAGCGTCTCAACCATTGAAGACACCGCCGGTCACCAGTTGATCGAGAATGCCCGCGGCCTTCTTCGGGCCATTGCGGGCCTGCATATGTGCGGATGTCGCTTCAAGCTTTGCCTTCATCGCGGGGTCCGTGATGCAGGCTTCGAGCTTCTGGGCCAGGTCCGCATCGGTCCAGTCATAACGCGGCATCTTGAAGCCGTGACCGGTCTCATCGACGCGGGTGGCATTGTCGTGGCCGTCCCAGACATAAGGCATGATGATCGCCGGCTTGCCGAAATAGAGGC
Source organism: Hoeflea sp. BRH_c9 (assembly GCA_000961635.1). Lineage (GTDB taxonomy): Bacteria > Pseudomonadota > Alphaproteobacteria > Rhizobiales > Rhizobiaceae > Hoeflea. Next base: position 11,370 of record LADQ01000241.1, read on the forward strand.
ACTCCGTGAACGAGTTGTTGCCGCCGTGATGGATCACCGCATCCACCTGCGGGATCACTGACGGCTGCGGGAACCAGCTGTCGATGATGACATTGCCCGGCAGATCGGTGTACTCGCCCTTGTAATCGCCAACATTGACCAGCGCCCGGTATGGCAGCTTGCCGACGGTGGTAATGATCCGCTTGAGCAATTCGGTGTCGCCGGCGCCGAGGCTGCCAAAGCTGACATAGAGCAGAGGCTTGTCATTGTTCTGAGCAAATTCCGGCACCTCATAGGGTTTCTCGGTGCGGATGCAGCCTTCGAGATACTGGAACCGCTTGGGGTCGAGCGGATGCGCGCGGTTGAACTTCACCGGCTCGGGATAAAGCAGGAGGTTCATGAATGGCGAGGCTTCAAAGAACTGGCCCAGTGGATAGGGATCTTCGTTGCAGGAAGCGAGGAAGCTGTTGAAATCATCATGGATCGGCTTGATCACTTCGTTGAAGCGGTTCTGAAACGCGGTGTGGCAGGCATGATCATTCTCGCCGCAGCCGGACAGGTGCGGCGGGATGTTCGGATCCTCGATCTCGTTTTCCGAGCACGATATGATCCGGACCCAGGGATTGCCGAACTGCTTGATTGCCGGAAACAGGATGACATTGTCGACGCAGATCAGATCCGGCTGGATCCGGGCGAGAACCGCCGGCAGATCCTTCTCCGCCCACTTGGCGCTGTCGACGATGGCCTCCCAGCAATCCTTGACGTAGGTGTCGATCTGCTCATAGGGGCTTTTGCGGAAATTCGGGATATGACCATTGATGAAGTCCTCCCAGAATTTGGCCATCTGTTCCGGCGGCATCGGCGCGGACAGGGCGACCGGATGGGCCTCGAAACCGTAACCTTCGTAGACCGCGACGAACCCCGGATCGGACAGGAACACGGCCTTGTGGCCAAGCGCCTGAACCGCCTGCGCGATGCCGACCGAGTTCAATGCCGGGCCATAAGCGGCTTCGGGAAAGAATGCGATGGTTTTGGACATGGTGCTCCCCTTTTCGTGTCTTAATCTGGAAATAGCCGGCAACGATCAGGATCGATGCCAAGATGGATTGGGCTGCCGATGCCAAGATCAGCACTGGTGTGGGCCGGAACACGCACTTGCAGCGGCGTCTCGCAAGCGGCGATCTTGACGTGCAGCACCCGGTCAAGTCCGTGATAGGCAGCGTCAACGAGGGAACCGGCGATGCCGCCGCCATTCATTGAAACCGCAATGCTCTCGGGACGTATCGCAAGTGTCGCCGGTCCCGCCGCGGCGCCCGGCATCGGCACTGACAATCCATCCGCCTCGAAGCTGCCGTTTGGCGTGACAACGCCACTGATAAAATTCATCACGCCGATGAAATTGGCGACAAACCGGTCTGCCGGGTGTTCATAGATCTCCTCCGGCGCGCCGCATTGGAGCAACCGGCCATCCTTCAGGATCGCCATGCGGTCGGCCATCACCAGCGCTTCCTCCTGGTCATGGGTGACGATGATGAAGGTGATGCCGACCTCGTGTTGCAGCCGCTTCAGTTCAAGCTGCATGCGCTCGCGCAATTTCTTGTCGAGCGCGCCGAGCGGCTCGTCGAGCAGCAGCACTTTCGGCCGCTTGATCAGCGACCGGGCCAGCGCCACGCGCTGTTTCTGGCCGCCGGACAGCTGCTCGGGCTTGCGCTCGGCAAAAGGCGTCAGGTCGGTGACAGCCATGATCTCGTCGACACGGTGATTGATCTCGGTTTTCGCCAGGCGCTCCATCTCCAGGCCATAGGAGAGGTTCTTCCGGATCGTCATATGCGGAAACAGCGCATAGGACTGGAACATCAGGTTGAGCGGGCGCTTCTCGGGTGACAATGGCGCGATATCGGTTCCATCGAGCAGGATGCGCCCGCTGCCCGGCGTCTCGAAACCGGCGAGCATGCGCAGCAGCGTGGTCTTGCCGCAGCCCGACGGACCAAGCAGCGCGAAGAATTCGTTCCTTTGGATATCGAGCGACACATTGTCGACGGCCCTGACCGGGCCGAACGACTTCGACAGTCCGTCGATTCTCAGGATTGGCTCTTGCGCTGTCGGCTCTTGGTTCATGACATCTGTTCTTTGTTGACCCATTGGGAAATCAAAAGCGCCAGCGCGCTCACGCCCATGACGATGGTCGCCAGCGCATTGATTTCGGGGGTAATGCCGAAGCGGATCATCGAGTAGATCTGGATCGGCAGGGTGATTGATGACCGACCGGCCCCCGCGGTGAAAAAGGCTATGATGAACTCGTCCACCGACAGCGTGAACGCCAGCAGCGCGCCGGCGATGATTGCCGGCAGCAGCACCGGGAACGTCACCCGCCAGAACGTGGTCCAGCCCGACGCGCCGAGGTCGCGCGAGGCTTCCACGATCGAATAGTCGAAATGCTTGAGCCGCGCCCTGACGATGGAGCAGACGAAAGCCAGATCGAAGATCACGTGGCTCAGGATGATGGTGTGCAGCCCGAGGGTCAGGTTGAGGCGCGAAAAGAATGTGAGCAATGCCACCGCCAGAACAATGTCGGGAATGACCATCGGCGCGAAGGCCAGGGCTTCGAGCCCCGTGCTCTTGCGGCGGCGCGTTTCCATGCCGATTGCCAGAAGCGTTCCGAGCACCGTGGAGATCAGTGTCGCGGCGACGGCGACCACCAACGTGTTCCAGGCCGCACCCAGGATCTCGGAATTGCCGGCCAGCGCAACATACCATTTCGTCGAGAAACCGGACCATGTGGTGGGTAGGCCGGCCTCGTTGAACGACAAAAGCACCAGAACCGCGATAGGCAGGTAGAGAAACCCGAAGACGCAAAACAGCACGATCCGGCCCGGCAGCCTGGCGCCGGCAGCGGAGCTCATGACGGCGCTCCGGCGCGTTCGCCGCTGGCATGCGCCGTGGCGCGACCCTGCAGAAACAGCAAGATGATCATGGTGGCGATCAGAACCATGCCAAGGGCCGCGCCAAAGGGCCAGTCATTGGCGGTAAGGAACTGGTCGTAGACGACATTGCCGATCATCTGGAACCGGCCGCCGCCCAGGAGCGCGGGCGTGACGAAATTGCCGATCGACAGCACGAAAACGAAGACTCCGCCGGCCGCCACGCCGGACATGGTCAGGGGCAGCGTAACCCGCAGGAAGGTGCTCACCGGTCCGCCGCCGAGATCGCGCGAGGCTTCCATCAATTCCGGATTGAGGCGCGACAGGGTTGAATAGATCGCCAGGATGACGAAGGGCAGGTAATTGTAGACCAGACCGACGATCACCGCCCCTTCGCTGTAGAGCAGCGACAACGGTTCGCCGTCATATCCTGCCATGCGCAACAGGTTGTTGAGCAATCCTTCGCGGTTGAGCAGCACGATCCAGGCATAGGTGCGGATCAAATAATTGCTCCAGAACGGCAACACGGCGAAGAACAGCAGCATCGCCTGCCGGTGTTTCGGCGCGCGGTTGATGGCGTAAGCCGCGGGATAGGCGATCAGGATGGCGATCAGGGTCACCAGACCGGCGATCCGGGCGGAATTGAGGAAAATCTTCGCATACAGCGGGTCGACAACGCGCTGGAAGTTCTCAAGCGTGAAATCATAGACGACGCCACCCCACGTACCGCGCTCGAAAAAGGCGTAGCTGAGGATCAACAGGCACGGCAGCACCATGAAGACAAGCAGCCAGGCGACGGCCGGCGCCGCGAGCAGATTGGGTCTTGAAGCTTGAAAGGACATCGGTTTCCACCGCGGAAAGAAATTCCTCCCCGGCCGCCACGTAGGCGACGGCCGGGGAGGCGCCGGGAGGCCTAAAGGGTCAATTCGAGGCCTTGATCTCGCTGACAGCGCGCGAATAGTCCTTCTGGGCGTCGCCCAGATCGCGCATCAATTCAAGCTTGGTCAATTCCGCGGGCGCCATCGCCATGTTGGGATACTGCGCGGCGATCGCCGGATCGAGGCTTTCCATGGCGGCCTTGTTGGGCACCTTGTAAAGGATGTTCTCCGCTGCCCAGGCATGGTTCTTGGTGTCGAGAATGAAGTTGATGAACTTCATTGCCGCATCCTTGTTTTCCGAGCCCTTCATCACCACGATGGTATCGACCCAGAGGTCTGAGCCTTCCTTGGGCACGATGAACTTGATCTCGGCATTCTCGCCAATGCCGTAATTGCACCAGCCATCCCAGGCATGCACCAGCGAGGCCTCTCCGGAGACAAGCTTCGAGTAGAAGGTTGTGTCATCATAGGCGAGCAGCGTTTTCTTGGCTTCGATCAGAAGATCCTTCGCGGCATTGATCTTGGCTGGATCAGATTCATTGACCGACGAGCCGGTGGCGAAAAGCCCGGCGGCCATCAGCCAGCGATCGGTGGCCAGCATCGTTGTCTTGCCGGTGACGTCATCGGCCGGCTTGAGCAGGTTCATCCAGCTGTCGGGCGTGCCCGCGACCAGATCCGACCGATAGCACAGGCCAGTGGTGCCCCAGGTGTAAGGCACCGAAAACTCGGTGCCCGGATCATAGGCGAGCGCCGCAGCTTCCGGATAGAGATTGGCGAGATTCGGCACGGCTGCCTTGTCGATCGGCTCGGCCAGACCCTGCTTGTTGAGCACTTCGGCGAATGGCGAGGAGACGAAAACCACGTCATATCCCTTGCCCTGGCTCGCCATCAGCTTGCCCATGATCTCTTCATTGGTGGCGTGATTGACAACTTCCAACTCAAGCCCGGTCGCGGCCTTGAAACTGTCCGCGATATCGGGCGCCATGTAGCCGTCCCAATTGGAAATGACGAGATCCGCGGCCCCGGCTGGCGCCGCGGCAAGGAGCGCGACGGCGCTGCATGTCGCAATAAATCTGTTCTTCACGGTCATGGAAGACCTCCGTTTCGATTGTTCCACCTCTGTGCAGCGCCCGCCGGGTTTGGGCCCGGTCTGTTTCCGCCCTGATTACAACGGTACAATTTATAAAAATAATACGTCAATAGGGAAAATGATGCGTTGGGGATTTCTTGCTTGCGGCCTTGCGGAATTCTCAAAAATGAACAGAATGCACCCATAACGAAGGGATGCGACCATGACCGCCAAGACAGATCGCCCCAATCCGCGCCATGTATCTTTGGCTCAAATGATACTGGACATTGCGCTGGAGCGCGGGATCGAACCCGGCGAAAGGCTTGCCGAGCAGGCGCTGGCGTCAATGTGCAATGTCTCGCGCACGCCGATCCGCAAGGCGCTGAAGCTGTTGGCCGACAATGACTTGGTTACCGCTGACGCCGATGGCGGCTTCGTTCTGACCGCAGACCCGTCCAGCACGCCGCGGCTTGATGACGCCGTCAAAATCGCCAATGACCAGCAAATCAACAGCGCTATCTTGCGGGATCTGACCGCCGGACGGATTTCCGCCACGCAAACCGTGGCAAGCCTGCAGCGGCGCTATGGCGTTTCCCGGCAGGCGATACAGAACGGGCTGACAAAACTGGCCGAACAGAACCTCGCCGAGCGCGCCTCGGGCCAGCAATGGCTGCTCAACCAGTTTGCCGTCAGCCGCGAAGCGATCGCCAAGAGTTATGAATTCCGGCTGGCGACGGAGCCCCTCGCCCTGACCCTGCCGGATTTCCATCGCGACCTCACCGCTCTCGCCTCATTGAGACAGATGATGCAGGCGCTCAGAGTGATGAATGAAGCGACATTTGACCGCAACATGTTCGAGCGGACGGATTTCGAATTTCACATGATGGTCGCCAAGGGCTGCGGAAACCCGTTCATGGTCGAGGCGCTGACAAACCATCACCGGATGCGCCGCGAGACCCACGGCGGCAGCAAGGTCGGCACATTTCGGCTGATGCAGTCAAATATTGACCATATCCAGATCCTCGAGCAGATCGAAACCGGCAGGATGGAACTTGCGGCAGACCTCATGCGTGTGCATATACAGATGTCACAATCGCATCGCCCAAAGCTTGCCGGCCGTGGCGTTCCCCCCACCTTCAAGATTGCATGAGGCAACGCCAGATGCCCGCTTCCAAGGTCATTGTCCTGTTTCCCGAAGCCAGTTACGGCGCGGCTCTGAATTGCGTCGGCATCGCCCAAGAGCTGCGCCGGAACGGCGCTCAGCCGGTTTTCATCTGTCACCCGGGTTTCAGCGGTGTCTTTGCTGAATATGGCTTTGCGGAATACCAGCTGGCAGGCGAAATCGCCGGCGCCCCCACCGACTGGAACGAATTCATCGAGAGCCACAAGCATGCCTTCCGGCAATCGCCGATGGAACAACTGCAATCCTATGTCGCGCCGACCTGGAATGCGATTGTCGACACCGCCATTCGCGCCGAGGAGCCGCTGAGCAAATTGCTGGCGCGGCTCAAGCCGGACGCAATCGTGCTCGACAACGTCGTCATGTTTCCGGCGATCGCCAATGCCGGCGTGCCCTGGGTCCGGGTCGTTTCCTGTGCCGAGACCGAGATTCCCGATCCAAATGTGCCACCCTATCTGTCCGGCTGCCAGAGCGGCCATCCGGCCGGGTGGCGAGCCTTCGAAAGCGCCTATGAAAAGGCTGTGGCGCCAGCCCACAAGCGCTTTGCCGCGTTTGTGGCGGATACCGGCTTGAAGGCGCCGCAAGCGCCGGGTTTTCTTGACCCGTCGCCCTGGCTCAACCTCTTGTTGGCGCCCGAAATCATCCGCCACGAGCGAGCAATCGCACTTGATCCCGAGACTTTCGTGTTTCTCGACGGCTGCGTCCGCAAGGAGGCTCCCTACACGCCACCTCGGTTTGCCAGCAACAATGACGATCCGCTGGTCCTGACCAGTTTCGGATCCTTGGGCGCCATCGATGTCGACATGATGCAGCGGATGATCGCGGTCTTCGCCGACCTTCCCGGCCGTTTTCTCATCAATGCCGGCAACTGGCGCGACGCCTATCAACATGTCCCCGACAATGTCTTCATCGACAGTTGGTTTCCGCAACCATCGGTGGTCGAGCAGTCGAGCCTTTTCATCCATCATGGCGGCAACAACAGCTTCTGCGAAGCGCTCTATTTCGGTGTGCCCTCGCTGATCATGCCCTATTGCTGGGACGGCCATGACAATGCCACCCGTGCCGTGGAAACCGGCGTCGGGAAGACGCTCGACCGCTATTCCTGGAGTGATGCGGACCTCGCTCAGTCCATACGGTCCTTGTTGAGCGACGAAGCCATGCGCCAGCGGCTCAAGGCCAACGCCGCAATCATGCAGAATGCCGCGGGCACGAGCCGCGCCGCCGTCGAAATTCTCAAGCTCACCGAAACCGCCAGCGGCCAGGCCCGCGCATCCGCCTGACCAGACACCGGAGGCCACCATGCAGACACATTTGTTCATCAACGGCGCTTGGGAAAGCCCTTTGAGAGGCGGCACTCTGGAGGTGATCGATCCGGCCACCGAAGCGGTCATCCATCAAGCGCCGGCCGGGACCGCGGAAGACATCGACCGCGCCGTCTCAGCCGCACGAACCGCGTTCGATACCGGACCCTGGCCGAAAATGTCCGGCGCCGATCGGGCGGTCTACCTGCGCAAGATCGCCCGGAAGATTACCGAGAAACGGGAGGCGCTGGCGCTGCTTGAAGTCCGCGACAATGGCAAGCCGCTTCCCGAGGCGCTGTGGGACATTGACGACGCCGCTGGCTGCTTTGAGTTTTATGCCGGCCTTGCCGAGGAACTCGACGCCAATCCGGAAGAGATCGTTCCGCTCGGCGACGCCCGCTTCGCCTCGAAAGTGGTTCAGGAGCCGATCGGCGTTGCAGGCACGATCACGCCCTGGAATTATCCGCTGCTGATGGTCAGCTGGAAAGTCGCGCCCGCGCTTGCGGCCGGCTGCACGGTCGTGCTCAAGCCGTCGGAGCTGACGCCGCTGAACGCGCTCGAACTCGGGCTGATTGCTCAGGAGACCGGTTTGCCGCCGGGCGTGCTTAACATTGTTACTGGCACCGGCCCGGACGCCGGAGAGCCGCTCACCCGGCATCCGGATGTCGACAAGCTTGCCTTCACCGGGTCGGTGGCCACCGGCCGCAAGGTGATGATCGCCGGCGCCCAGGACATCAAGAATGTCAGCCTCGAACTGGGCGGCAAGTCGCCCTTCATCGTCTTTGCCGACAGCGATATCGAGCAGGCGGTCGAATGGATCATGTTCGGCATCTTCTGGAACCAGGGGCAGGTCTGCTCGGCCACGTCACGGGTGCTGATCGAAGCGCCGGTCTACGACGCCGTGCTGGCGCGGCTGGTCGAGGCGGCTGGAAAAATCCGCATCGGCAACGGGCTCGACGATGGCACTCTGCTGGGGCCGATCGTGTCCAGGGGGCAATATGACAAGGTGCTTGCGGCGATCGAACGCGGCCGCACCGAAGGCGCCACGATTGCCGCTGGCGGTGGCCGCGCGGAAGGCTTCGACAGGGGCTATTTCATCGCGCCGACGGTGCTGACCGGAATGTCCGAGGACAATTATGCCTGGCGGGAGGAGATTTTCGGACCGGTGGTCTGCGTCAGATCCTTTGAGACCGAGGACGAAGCGGTCAGAAGCGCCAACAACAGCCGCTTCGGATTGGCGGCTGCGGTGATGTCGAAGGACCTTGCCCGGTGCGAGCGTGTCGCCCGCGCGCTGCAGGCGGGCATCCTGTGGATCAACTGCTCCCAGCCAACCTTCACCGAAGCCCCCTGGGGCGGCTACAAGCAATCCGGTATCGGCCGTGAACTGGGACGCTGGGGACTGTCGAACTATCTCCAGACCAAACAGATCACCAGCTATCTGTCGGACGAGCCCTGGGGCTGGTACATCAAGTAGAAGCTGTTTCGCACCAGAGCGCCAGGTTTGCCTTGGCGCTCCCAACAACCGCCGTTCACCTCTGAAAACGAGTCCATTCGATGCGTATTCTTGTCATACAGCATTCAGACCAAGAGCATGCCGGCGGCTTCAGGCCGATGTTTGCAAGTGACGGTCACGAGATCTCCGTCTGCGTGGCGCCCCGTGATATCGGCGATGTCGATCTGGGCGCGTTCGATGGCCTTTGGGTGCTTGGCGGCCCGATGCAGGTTTGGCAGTCGGCCGAGCTGCCCTGGCTTGGCCGGGAAATCGAGGTAATCCGTCACGCTGTGCTGGATCGCAAAATGCCCTATTTTGGCGTCTGTCTCGGCCATCAGCTTCTTGCCCATGTGCTGGGCGGCAAGGTCGGTCAGGCAGCGGAGTCAGAGATAGGCTTGCTCCATGTGACAAAATCCGGTGAACCGCCAATGTTCAGCGGTATTGCGGAGCAGTTTCCGTGTTTCCAATGGCACAGCGCCGAGGTCAGCCGTCTGCCGGATGGCGCCGAAATCACGGCAGGTTCCAAGCAGTGTGCCGTGCAGGCCATGACCTGGGGAAAAACGGCCAGCTCGGTCCAATTCCACGCCGAACTCGATGCGGCGACGCTTGCGGATTGGTACGACATCGACGGCTGCGAAGAGGTTCTGAGGCAGGAGATCGGCAACGCCGCGGATCATGTTTTTGACAATCTTGCCGCAGCCGAAGCCGATCTCAGCCGCATGAGATCCGGCCTCTACCAGCATTGGCTTGCCGGTTTGACGCGATAGGCCATCGCGCGCCATCTGCACCGGCACGTCACAACCCGGGAACTTTATCCGCGCATCAACGTTGGGGAACGGTGGGGCCGACGCGTTGTGCTGGCCTGATGACTTTCAAGGAGATACCCAATGCACGGAATCATTTATCTGGTCGGCCTCGTGGTCGTAGTCCTGTTCATCCTGTCGCTTCTCGGCTTGCGGTAAGACCATGGAACCCTTAGCAGTCAAAACTGCGCCGGTTCATTCGGAGAACTTGCCCAGCGGGCAATCCTATCTCGAATGGGGTGCAGTATGGGGTGGTGGCGTCGTCGCTATCGCCACATCAACCGTCCTTGGACAATTTGGTGGAACGGCTGGTCTGGCGCTCGGTGAGCCGATGCTTGCCAACGGCGAACCATCCTGGCAAGTCCTGGTGGCAAGCCTGTGGTTGTTCGTGACCGCATTGGCGAGTTCAGCCGGCGGCGGGTACATAGCCGGTCGCATGCGCAGCCGCTGGAACGACGCCGCCAAGACCGAAGTCGAATTCCGTGACGGCGTGCATGGATTGGCCGTGTGGGCCGTCTCGACCCTGGCCGTCGCGGCTTTCGTGGCGATCACGGCAGCGCTGTCAAGCATCGGCGTGGAAACGGGCGCGATTTCCGAGATCCCGGAAAACGTTGCTCAATACACCAGGACGATTACCGTGGTGTATGGTTTCGCAGCAGGCGCCGCGGCTGCACTGGGCGCCGGTGCTGCCTGGTGGTTTGCCAGCCTTGGCGGCAATCATCGTGACGAAGCCACGGATGTCCATCTGATCACTCCAGGCTTCCTCAGACGCTGAGCAACCTGCCTGCCAACGCCGAACGCTCGGCAATGAGACAATTAAGGGGCGCCTCCCGCAGCGCCCCTTTTTCTGTACTATCTACCTGATTGGACCGTGAAGCCTACTGCATCGAGGCTTTGACCGCGGCCACGTCCTCGGCGGTCATTTGACCATTGGTGACAACCTCGCCTGCCTTGATCTGCCAGAGCCGGAACGGACCGGAAATGTCGCCATACTGGTCAAACGACACATTGCCGATAACGCCCTGATAGTTGATCGGCTTGCCTTCGGCGATCAATGCCAGCGCCTTCTTGAACTCTTCCGGTCCGGCATAGATCACCTCGCCGGCCGGGTCGACCACTGAACGGATGGCGTCGCGGATGGCGTCGGCTTCGGCCTTGCCAGCCTTGGCGACAGCCAGTCCGACAATCGCGCCCGCATCATAGGACCTGTCCGCCGCCGGCGCCGATGGCGCGATACCGCCGGAGAAGGCTTCATAATTGGCATAGAAATATTTGGTTGAGTCGGTCTCGGTTGTTCCCGATGAGGTGCCATAGGCGCCCTCGAGATAGTCCGCGCCGACAGCCTCGATGAAGTCCGTCGAGTTCATGCCGTCGTTGAGCAGGAATTTCTGCGGTCCGCCCTGGCTGATCCAGGCCCGCGCCAAGGTGGCGCCATCGACAGGATAGCTGACCAGATAAAGCGCTTCCGGTTCGCCCGCCATCGCCGCGGTCACTTCAGCGCTGTAATTGGGCTGGTTTTCATTGTAGGGCGTGGCTGACGTGATGACGCCGCCGAGAGCCTCGTAGGAGGCGGTGAACTCGCGCATCATGTTGAGCCCGAAATCATTGTTGACATGAATGATGGCAAGCTTTGTCAGGCCTGAATCAATGGCGTATTTCGCGGCCGCGATTCCCTGCAAGGCATCAGACGTGATGGTGCGGAAGAAATAGCCGCCAGTCTTGCCGTCACGGCTCAACTGCGTCAGCGTCGGGCTGGACGACGCCGGAGAAACCTGCACAACCCCGGCTGCGGCGGTCACCGAAGTCAGGATCGGGATCGACACCGACGAGATGATGCCGCCGATCACCACCGGCACTTGCTTGATGTTGACCAATTGCGTCGCCTGATCCACAGCCACATTGCCCTGGCTCTGGCTGTCGCGGGTGTCGGTGACAAGATCGCAACCCAGAACGCCGCCGGCTTCATTGATGTCGCGGAAAGCCATTTCCACAGATTTGGCTCCCGCCTGCCCGTAGGCGCCCGCCGGACCGGTCAGTTCCATCACCATGCCGATGGTGATGTCGCAGGCCTGTGAACTCAACGCCGAGGCGCAAAGCATGGCCATGGCAAGGCCCGATTTCCTGATCATGTTCATTCTCGTTCTCCTTGTTATGGGGCCTCTCTCGCCCGCTTTCATTCCGTGGTAATCCAGGTTTCCTGAAGCTGCCGCCAGACCACCCCTTCAGGCGCGTCTGGGTCAGCGGTGAACACAGCAGAAGAGCGACGGGCGGTTTTTTCGCCATCGATCACCTGATGCTCGTCGTAGATCACCAGCGCAACATCGTCTCCGATCTGCCGCGCCGCGACCAATTCCACTCTGATTTCGAAATCCGCCGGGCGCTTGCCGCGCGCGGACGTGATCATCGCGATGATGTCCGCCTGGCCGATGGTCGAGGCATCCGGTTCGATCATCATCATGTCGGGCGCAAAGGCGCGCAATGACATCTCCAGCTCCGCCTCAGCGGCGCGGCCCGTGAACCATTCCACAAAGAACTGGTGCCGGTTGATGACTTCCGCCTTTGCGCACGAGATCAGATCCATCGGGTCAATGTCCCTCTTTGTTCAGATTGTATTTCATCACCGATCCGTGCTTGCCATTGCGGTCGCGTTCCAGCGTGTAAACGTCACCCGGGACCGGATTGGCCCGCGCCAGAACCGCGTTGATCTCGGCAAAATCCTGCCCGGTCAGGGCAATATCGGGAATGGCCAGATTGCGCGCCAGATGATCGCGATTGCGCGCGCCGACGATAACCGCCGCCACGCCCGGACGCTCGAGCACCGCCCGGCTGGCGATCGACGCAATGTCGCTGCCATGGCGCGCGGCAATGTCGGAGAGCACCTGGAGCAATTCCTGAAACAGCTCCCAGCCACCGAACTCATCGACGATCAGCTTGTATTTGATCAGGGACCTGTTCTCGAAAGGGGCTTGCGGTTCGGGCGCGCCAAGCGACCGCTCCGAAAACAAGCCGCCGCCAACCGAGCCGTAACACAACAGGCTGACTCCGGCGGCGGCTGCCGCTTGTGCCATGGATCGCGACGGCCGGTCATCAATCAGCGAGTACTGCACTTGCATTGACACCAGCGGCACCCCGGCATCGAGGATGCGGTTCATCTGCACGGTGTCGAAATTGGTGCCGCCAATATTGGCGATCTTGCCTTCCCGGCGCAGATCGGCGAGCCAGGTCGCCACTTCGACTTGACGGTCAATCTCGTAATCCCACCAATGAAACTGAACCAGGTTGAGCTGCTCCATGCCCAGCCGCTGCAGCGAGACGTCGATGGCCTTGGCAACATCGCCCTTGCTGATGCTGGAGAGCTTGCCAAGGTCGGGCACGAACTTGGTGTGCACCTTGATGCGGTTCAGGGCGTCGGCGCCGCGAACGCGCGCATACTCGGCCCGAAACGCCCCGATCAGCGCTTCGACACCGGTGTAGATGTCCGCACAGTCAAATGTGGTGATGCCTGCATCGGCGAAGGCGATCATGTCCTCGATCCCCGTCTGCCGGTCGATTTCGCCATGGCCACCGGCCAGCTGCCAGCCGCCCTTGATCACGCGCGATATCCGGTGGCCGGGCGCCAGATCAAAGGTCTGCATGATCGTCTCCGAGCGGCACTGCGGTTGTGTCGGAATGATTGAACCGGCGTAGCTTTGTGCGGGTGATTTTCAACCGCGAAGGGCAGTGCGGATCGGGACAGGCAATTTCCGCATCCGTGGACATCCAGTCATTCGGGTCGGTTTGACGTTGCTTGGCCGCCAGCAATGGCAGCACCGAGGCCAGCGAGTAAATCGACATTCCCTGGCCAGGCGGCAGATGCAGCATTTCACCGCGCAATTCGAAATAGTCGCCGACTTCCGCGCCGCACCAGATCTTGGCCCCTTCCGGCGCCACAACTTCCACCTTGAGATCCCACAGATCGAATCCCTCGTTCGCACTCATGACTCAGCTCCGTTCTCTGCAACCCAGAAGTCCGGGCCGGCTCGTTCCAGAATGGCAAAAGCCTGATTGATGTCCGCCTTCAGTTCGGCCGCCACCAGCGCCTTGTCGCCGGCCTTGATCGCCGCGAGGATGCCGCGGTGATGCAATGTTGCCGCCGTATCCGTGAGGGGGCTGTGAAGTCTTGCTGCTGCCCGGACATAGGGTCCAGCCTGCATCCACAGGCTTTCGACGATCGGAAGGAACACCGAAGAGCCGGCCGCCTCATAAAGCTGGAAATGGAAGGCATGGTTCAGCGTGGCGACATCCGGCGCTTCCCGGGTTCCCTCATATTCGGCGGTCAACGCATCAAGCCGGGATATATCGGCGCCGGAGAGGTTCGCGATCGCGCGCGCGGCCAATTCCCCCTCGATCAGCGCGCGGGCCTGAGCAATGTCGCGGGCGCGCTCCAGCGTTAAGAGAGGCACCCGGACCCGGCGATTGGGCATGGCCTCGAGCGCCCTTTCCGACACCAGCCGCGCCAGCGCTTCGCGCACGGGCATGGAGCTCACAGACATTCGCTGCGCCACATCGCCCGCGAGAAATATCTCGCCTGCGTCGAAGCGGCCCTGGATCAGGGCGTCACGCAGCTGCCGGTAGATCCGGTCCTGAACTGTCTCGCGCTCAACCGGCGACAGCCGGTCCAAGCCGGGTCCGTCCATCTTTGTGCTGGCCTGAATGTTCATTCCGTTGATGTCCGCCTTCTGCGTTCGAGACTTTACTTTAGGCCTGAAACATGATCTTGTAAATGATAATTGATAGTTGATCAACTTTGGCTGATTGAATGACCAAACCCGTTCAGGTTCCCATCCTCAAGGCGCGCGGCATCAGCAAATCCTATGGCGGACAATGTGTGGTCAACGATATGTCGCTGGATCTGGGCGGTTCCGAAATTCTGGGCATCATCGGCCCCAACGGCGCCGGGAAAACCACTCTTTTCAATCTTTTGGCCGGCGCGGTTGCGATTGACGCAGGAACCATCATTCTTGATGGCAAGGACCTGAGCCACGCCCCCGCCGAGGCCCGCATCCAGCATGGATTGGGACGGACATTCCAGATTCCCCGGCCGTTTCCGCGCATGACCATTCTGGAAAATGTCATGACTGCGGCTCAGAACCAGCGCGGTGAAAGCCTGTTCAAGGCGTTGATCGCGCCGCGTCAGGTCGCGGCACAGGAGCGCGCCAATGCGGACCGGGCCCGCGACATTCTCGATTTCGTCTCGCTCGCGCATCTCGAAGACCAGCCGGCGGCGGTGCTGTCCGGCGGACAACGGAAATTGCTCGAACTCGCGCGAGTCATGATGGCCGAGCCGCGCGCCATTCTGCTTGATGAACCCGCTGCCGGGGTCAATCCGGCGCTTCTCGATCTGATCATCGACAGGATCATCGCCATCAACAAGCTCGGGATCGCGGTGTTGCTGATCGAGCACAACATGGAGATGATCGCCAGGCTTTGCCCGCGCGTCATCGTCATGGCGGCCGGCAAGGCGCTGGCCGAGGGAGCACCATCGGAGATCACCAAACGCGCCGACGTGATCGATGTCTATCTTGAGGGAATGCCGGCATGACGGCGCTTTCCCTCACCAACCTGCGCGCCGGCTACGATCGTGATCTCCCGATCGTCAAGGGCGTCAGCTTTACCGTGAACAAGGGTGAAGCAGTGTGCATTCTCGGGCCCAACGGGGCCGGAAAATCCTCCATGATCAAGGCGGTTGCCGGTCAGGTACCCTGTTTCGGCGGACAGGTCCGCCTCGGCGAAGCCGATGTCACCGGGCTCTCCTCCCACGAACTGGTGCGCAAGGGCATGGGGTTCGTGCCGCAGACCGAGAACATCTTCACCCGCCTCACCATCCTGGAAAACCTGCAGATAGCGGCCCAGCTGCTGCCGCGCCCGGATCGCGCTGCACGGATAGCGGCAATGTTCGACATGTTCCCCGATCTTGGCGCGCGTCCGCGTGAACTCGCCGGCGCGCTTTCAGGCGGGCAGCGGCAAATGCTTGCGGCGGCGCGGGCGTTGCTCACCGAACCGCCGGTGCTGATGCTGGATGAGCCCTCTGCCGGCCTGTCGCCGAAACTGGTCGGACAGGTGTTCGACACCTTGCGGCGCATTTCCGAAGCCGGCGTGACCCTGGTTCTGGTGGAACAGAATGTCCGCGCGGCATTGGCGCTCACCTCACGTGCGCTTGTGCTCGTCGACGGGCAGCTGGCACATGACGGACCGACATCCGCGCTGCATGACGGCAACCTCTTGGGCGAATTGTTTCTCGGCCATCGTAGCGTGGAGGCGAGCGCATGAACCCGCAAGCCTTCATCGACGGGCTGATATCCGGATCAACCATTGGTCTCGGCGCCATCGGCCTGACGCTGACCTATTCAATCCTGCGATTCGCCAATTTCACCCATGGCGACTTCCTCGCCTGGGGCGCCTACCTCACCCTGACTGTCGCCGGCGTGTTGGGCGGGTTGGCGGCAGGACTCGGCGCGCCGCTCTATCCGTTCAGCTTTGGCTGGGGCCTGCCCTTGGCGGTGATGGGCGGCGTCATTCTGACCGTGGCGCTGGCGCTCGGACTTGATCGCATCCTGTTCGGGCGGCTGCGCGCCCGCGGCGCCGATGCCATCATCATCGTGATGGCGAGCTTTGGCGCGTCCATGGCGCTGCGCTCCCTGCTGGAATTCATCTTCACCGCCAAGCCCGCCTATTTCACCAAGGCGCTGCAGATCGCCAAGCCGCTGGGCCTGGGCATGCGCGCAACGCCGGACCAGCTTCTGGTGATCGGTCTCACCGGCGCTCTCGTGCTGGCCTTGCATTTGTTCGTCACCCGCAGCGACACCGGGCGCGCCATGCGCGCGGTGTCGGAGAACCCCAATCTTGCAAGCGTTTTCGGGGTTGATGTCGACAAGATCGTGCGCGTTACCTGGATCATCGGCGCGGGCATGGCCTGTCTGGCCGGCGTCATGGCCGGACTGTTGGTGCAGATCAGGCCCTATATGGGGTTTGACCTGTTGCTGCCGCTTTTCGCCGCGGCCATTCTCGGCGGCATCGGCTCCATTCCCGGCGCCATGCTGGGCGGCCTGATTATCGGCCTCGCCGAGGCTTTCACCGTCCAGATCATCGGCGCCGAATGGCGGGCGGCCATCTCTTTCATCATTCTGGTGCTGGTGCTGATGCTGCGCCCACAGGGCCTTTTCGGTCAAAGGGGAGCATGATGGAAATTCTCGCCTATGCCGCGTTCTTTCTCACCGTGGCCCTGACCTATGCGATCATGTGCCTGGGATTGAATGTGCAATGGGGACAAACCGGCCTGTTCAATGTCGGCATTGCGGGTTTCGTCGGATTGGGCGCCTACGTCTCTGCCGCGCTGACCACGCCGGATGCGGCGGATCGCATCGGCGGCTTCGACTTGCCCATCGTTGTCGGCTGGCTTGCGGCCATGGCGGCGGGTGGCTTGCTGGCGCTGGCTGTCGGTCTGCTCACCCTCAGAATGCGCTCCGATTACCTGGCGATCACCACCTTTGGCATCGCCGTGGCCCTGCAACTGGTGTTTCAGAACGCCGAAATCCTGACCGGTGGCGCCTTCGGAATGGCTTTCATCCCGCGCCCGTTTGCCGGGTTGCAGGGACAGGCCTTCGCCTTCAACATTGTCAATCTGGCTTTGACCGGATTGGTCGTCGCAGCGCTTTATCTGCTGCTTGAGCACCTGCTGCGCAGCCCCTGGGGCCGGGCGCTGCGGGCGGTGCGCGAGGACGAAGTGGCAGCGCAGGCGCTCGGCAAGAATCCGGTCCTGTTGCGCATCCAGGCCTTTGCGCTTGGCGGCGCCATCATGGCGCTGGCGGGTGCGGTGCAAGCCCATTTCATCGGCTTCATCGCACCGGGCAATTATCTGCCGATGATGACATTTCAGGTCTGGGCCATGTTGATCGTCGGCGGCTCGGGCAACAATCGCGGCGCGCTGCTGGGCGCTGTTCTTGTCTGGGCGATCTGGGCCTTGTCGGGCGCGCTGATTTCGGAAGTCTTCCCCGCCGATCAGCAGGCCCGCGCCGCATCCCTGCAGATCGTGACCATCGGCGTCATGCTCTGTGTCATTCTTCTCTGGCGGCCGCAAGGCATTTTGCCCGAGGTGCGCTCGGTATCGCGCCACCTCGGCCGCCGCAACAAGGACCAGTGAATCCATGAAACCCGACCGCAAGGATCTCGCGCCCGGCCTCTCCATCAGTCGCATTCTCACCGGCCTCTGGCAGGTTGCCGATCAGGAGAAGGACGGCGTGGCGCTCAACCCCTTGGCCGGCGCCCAGGCGCTGACAGACTATGCCGAAGCAGGTTTCGACACATTCGACATGGCCGATCACTACGGCAGCGCCGAACTGATCGCCGGCGAAATGTTGCGCGGCTGGAAAGGTTCGCCCCGTCCCAGGGCCTTTACCAAATGGTGCCCGGAACCTGGACCAATGACTGCCGAGATCGTTCGCGCCGGCGTTCAGCAGCGGCTCGACCGGCTCGGCGTCGATCGTGTCGATCTGCTGCAATTCCACTGGTGGACGTTCGAGCATCCCGCCTGGCTCGATGCTCTGCACGAACTGACGCGGCTTAGGCAGGAAGGTCTGATTGGCGAAATCGGCGTCACCAATTTTGATTCAGCCCATCTCAACCTTGCGCTCGCTGATGGCATTCCCCTGGTCTCCAACCAGGTGTCTTTCTCCCTGATTGATCGCCGCGCGGCGGGCCATCTCGCGGAGACCTGCAAAAAGCACAATGTGCAATTGCTGGCCTATGGCACATTGTGCGGCGGTTTCCTGTCAGAACGCTGGCTTGGCAAGGCCGAGCCGGACTCCGTCCAGGACTGGAGCGGCGCCAAATATCTGCGCTTCATCCATGCCGCCGGCGGCTGGGAGGGCTATCAGGGCATCCTGACCGCCGCAGAACGCATTGCCCGGAAACACAAGGTTTCGATATCCAACGTGGCGACGCGATGGGTGCTGGAACATGCCCATGTCGCCGGTGTGATCGTCGGGGCGCGCTTGGGCGAAAATCAGCATCGCGCCGATAATCTGCAGCTGTTCCGGTTTGAACTTGATTCCGACGACCATGCATTGTTGAATCTGGCGTTCGCGGCGACCCGCCCAATCCCCGGCGATTGCGGCGATGAATATCGCCAGCCCCCCTTTCTCACCGCGTCGGGAGATCTGAGCCATCATCTGGCCGAAATGCCCAGCGCCATGCAGGCTGTCGCCGACCCCGAAATCCCGGACCGGGCTCGGGTCTTTTCAGGCTCGCTGTGGGAGCCGATCGCCGGCTATTGCCGTGCGTTGCGCGATGGCGACCGGATCGTGGTGTCGGGAACCACCGCCACCCACGGCGTTGACCGCACCGTTGCTCCCGGCGACGCAGGCGCGCAGGCAACCTACATTCTCGACAAGATCGCCGCCGCGGTGCGGGCGCTTGGCGGCGACCCGAAAGATATCCTGCGCACCCGCATGTATCTGCGCGGCGATGAAGATGTGGAGGCGGCAGCGCGTGCCCACGGGCTGCGCTTCACCGCCAACCCACCGGCCAATACCGCGTTCCTGGTCGGCGATCTGATTGGCGATTTCCGGGTGGAGATCGAAGCCGAGGCAGTCGTGAGCCCGAAGCGGAGCTGAATTAGAGCCGATCATCTTTAGCTGGAAGCGATTTGATGGACAGGATTTTTCGCGTCAGCTAGGAAAAACCGCAAGCGCGATGCAGCGCATCGTGCGAGGATTTTGACGACGCTGCCGCGGAAAAGACGTCCAAGCATGGCGAAGCCGGGATACTGGCTCAGGAACGAGCCATTATAATCGTCTGAACTTGGTCTTTCGCGCTCTGGACAGCGTCGCGCGAGGCTAACGGCGCTCGCGCCGCGTCGCCTCACGCTCCTAGCCAGATCACGAAATCCCGGCGTTCAAACGATTCCATCTAAAGATGATCGGCTCTAGATGCCGAGCCGGTCTCGCAACCGGTAAACCGCGACGGACGGAGCAAGAAACCACGGATCTCCGGTGTAGAGAGGCCTGGTCTGGAACGGGATCTGGCTGAAGGCGCCGAGATCCTTTTCAAACCCCGCTGCCGCTTTGCCGACCTTCGATCCCAGGTAACCCGCCATGCCGACGCCGGAGCCGCAATAACCCATGGCGTAGTAAAGACCGCTGTCCTCGCCGCAATGCATCAGCGTGTCGAAGGTGAAGGCCACGATCCCGGACCAGGAATGGCTGATACGGGTGTGTTTGAGTTCGGGGAAAAGCCTGACCAGCTCGGCAAGCAGCTTCGGGCCGCTCTTGCGCGGATCGGTCTCCTGCAGCGAAACACGCCCACCAAACAGGATGCGTTTGCGGTCCGGCGACGGCCGGTAATAATAGACAAGCTTTCTGGTGTCGGAGAGGATACGGTTGGTCGGAAACAACCGGTCCATCACCTCGGCAGGGATTTCCTCGGTCGCTATGACGTAGGAGCCGATCGGAATCACCCGCCGCTGATGCCACGGCGTCAGCGGCCCCGTGTAGCCATTGGTGGCGATAATCACCTTGTTGGCGCGGATGCGGCCCTTGTCGGTCGAAACTTCAAAGCCTTGCGGGCTACGTTCGAGATCATTGACGCGGCACTGGCTGACGATGCTGGCGCCCGCGGCTTTCGCCACACCCAGAAGACCGGAATGATACTTGCCGGGATCAAGGCTGGCGTGGCGCGGGAAGACAATTCCGCCGTGATAGGCGTCAGTGCCGAGTTCGCTGTGTTGCTTGTCGCGCGACACCACGAAGGCGCCGGTTTCAAAGCCAGGATGACGGACCTCGCAATCCCGCGCCAGTTTGTCGTACTGGCCCGCGGTGTGCGCGCCGTGAAACCTGCCGACGACCCCGAAATCACAGGCGATTTTTTCCTGGCCGACGAAATCCGAGACATGATCGAGCGATGCCTGGCCTTCTTTGAGAATGGCGATCGCACGCTGTTCGCCATATCGCCGTGTGAGTGCGGAAAAGGATGGTTTGACGCTGGTGGAAATTTGCCCGCCATTACGGGTGGAACAGCCGAAGCCGGCGGCCTCCGCGTCGACGACAACCGTCTCCAGACCCGCCCGCGCGGTCTGCACGGCCGCATGCAGGCCGGTGTAGCCCGATCCGATGATCACCACATCGGCCGAGGCAGGCAGCGCCGTCAAATCACCCGCCGGCCTGGGGCTCGCCTCCCACCAATAGGGCTCAGGCTTGAATTCCGGACTGAAGCAATCTTCTGGCTGTGTCATGTCATGTTCCCGCGTGGTCGGAGAGGATCATGTCGGCGCCTTTTTCCGCCACCATGATAGTCGGCGCATTGGTGTTTCCCGAGGTGACGGCCGGAAAGACCGAGGCATCGATCACCCGAAGCCCCGCCAGACCGTGAACCTGAAGCCGGGCATTGACAACACTGTCAGTCTCGTCCGCGCCCATGCGGCAGGTGCTGACGGGATGGAACACCGTCCCGGCGCGCGCCCTGATGTCGGCGATCATCTCCTCATCCGTTTCCACCTGCTGCCCGGGCCGGATCTCGGTTTCAAGGATTTCGGCAAAAGCAGGCGCGGCGGCGAGCTTGCGCAGGAACCGCGCGCCTTCAAGTTGCTCGGCCACATCATGATTGGTCGACAGGTAATTGGGGTGGATCGCCGGCGCGTCGAAGGGATCGGCCGATCTGAGTTCCAGATGGCCCCGGCTGGTCGGCCGTGTCGGCTGGGTCCCCATGATCACGCCGGGGAACGGATCAGGGCTCATCAGCGGCCGCTTGCCCGGCGGCGCCTTGGTGTAGCTGACCGGTGAAAAATAGAGCTGCATGTTGGGGCGCTCAAGCTCTGGCCGTGTCCGGATGAAGCCGCCGGCCTGATTGACCCCGAGCGACAACGGTCCGCGACGGCGCAAGACATAGTTCAGCCCGTGCCACAGCTTGCCATGCAACGGCCGGAGTTCGTCATTGAGGGTCCGAACCCTGGCTTTCCAGGTGTGATCGATACACAGATGATCCTGCAGGTTCTGGCCAACATTCGGTTGCTGGCGCACGACATCAAGTCCATGGCGTTTGAGCACATCAGCGGGTCCGACGCCGGACAGCATCAGCAATTGCGGCGAATTCACCGATCCACCGGAGACAATGACCTCGCGTCCGGCATGGACCCGCTCCACTTTGCCATTGCGGATATATTCGACACCGGTGGCGCGCTGGCCGTCAAACAGGATCCGCGTGGCGTGGGCGCGTGACTTGACGGTCAGGTTGGATCGCTTGCGCGCCGGCTGCAGATAGGCGCGCGCCGCCGACATGCGAAAACCGCCCTTGGCGGTGTTCTGGTAAAACCCGATTCCCTCATTCGTGGCCGCATTGAAATCGGCATTATGGGCGAGCCCGCACTGCTCGCCGGCCCGGATGAAATTCTGGCAGGTCGGGTGCAGATCGCGGTCCATGGTCGACACATGGAGCGGGCCATCACTGCCGCGCCACTCGCTTCCGCCCTGATCGCTGGTCTCGCTTTTCCGGAAATAGGGCAAAACATCTTTCCAGCCCCATCCCGGATTGCCCATTGCCTCCCAATCGTCAAAATCACCGGGATGGCCGCGGACATAGACCATCGCGTTGATCGAGGACGACCCGCCGATCACCTTGCCGCGCGGCCAGTAGCTGACGCGATTGTCCGTACCTGGATCAGGTTCGGACCGGTACATCCAGTTGATGCGCTTGTCGTAAAACGCCATGCCGTAGCCGATCGGCATCCAGATCTTGAAGTTCTTGTCATGGCCGCCGGCTTCGAGCAGCAGCACCGAATATCTGCCGCTCTCGGTCAACCGGTTGGCGAGCACACACCCGGCCGATCCGGCGCCAACAATCACAAAGTCATAGGTTTGCACGTAAAAGCGCCAGTCTTGGGTTTGGGGGCTCAGGTTTGGGGTTTGTCGCGTTGAACCAGCACGGAAACCAGGGCGAGCAGCGCGGAGCCGACCATCAGGAAGAACGAGACCGCATTGAGCACCGGCGTCGATCCGACCTTGACCATGCGGTCATACATGGTGATGGTCAACGGCGCTTCGGAGCCGACCAGGAACAGCGTGGTGTTGAAGTTCTCGAACGAGACCAGAAACGCCACGATGCCGGCGGCCGCCATTGCCGGGAACAGGAACGGCAGGGTGATCGTCCTGAGCACCCGCACCCGGCTGGCGCCAAGATTGTACGCCGCTTCTTCCATCGACTCATCGAACTTCTTCAACCGGGCGATGATCACCAGCGAGGTGATCGTGGTGATGAAGGAGAACTGCCCGAGCACCACGAGCACGATGCCCGGGCGCAGGAAATCCAGATCCAGCGAAAGGCTCTCTTCCGCTCCGTTGGCGATATTGCTGGCAAGCAGCAGGATCGAGATGCCCAGAATGACGCCGGGAATGACCAGCGGCACCACCATCATGATGTAGAAGAAATCCTTCGCCGGAAACTTGCAGCGCACAAACAGGAAGGCGTTGCAGGTGCCGACGAACACCGACAGCAGCGAAACGAAGCTGGCGATGACGAAGGAGTAATAAAGCCCGCGCAGCAATCTGCGGTCATGAAACATCCCGAGCTTCGGCTCGGTGTCATTGAAGAACCAATCGAGCGTGAAGCCCTGCCATGGCAGCGACGGGAAAACCGAATCATTGAAAGCAAACATGCCCGCGGCCACCAGCGGCGCCGCCAGGAACACGAAGAAGGCGGCCACATAGATGCGATAGCTGGCCAGAAAAGCGGTGTTGGGTTTGATCGCCATCAGCTTCTCGCCACCGTGCTGTTGAGGGTCTGGCCCGAAAGCTTCAGACCGATCCAGATCACCAGCGACGTGAAGGCCAGCAGCACAAAGCCAAAGGCGGCGCCCGATTCCCAATTGTAACGGGTAATGAACTGGTCATAGATCTGCTCGGTGAACCAGCTTGAATTCTTGCCGCCAAGCAGGATTGGCGTGAGATAGCTGCCGGCCGTCAGCATGAAGACGACGATACAGCCCGAAACGATGCCGGGCATGGCATAGGGAATGATTATCCGGCGCAGAACGGTCGGGCCGTTGCCGCCGAGATTGTAGCCGGCCTCTATCATCGCATTGTCCATGCCATCAAGCGTCGAGACCAGCGGCACGATCATGAACAGGATCACGGTGTAGACCAGTCCCATGATCACCGTGGCGTCATTGTACAGAAACTCGATCGGCGCATCGATCAGTCCGGCCCATTGCAGGCTGCTGGAAATGACGCCGGTTTCCCTGAGCAACAGGATCCAGCCAAACGCGCGGATGAGATCGCTCACCCACAGCGGAATGAGACACATCAGGAACAGCGCGCCGCGTGTGCGATTGCCGGCGATCTTGGCGATGTAATAGGCGATCGGAAATCCGAGCAGCAGCGCCAGCACGGTGACCAGCAGCGACATCGAACCGGTGCGCAGGAGAGTATTCCAGTAGATCGGCTCGGTGAAAAAATTGACGTAATTCGAAAAACCGAACTCATAGACCCGCGGCGCCACTTTCTCCCGCAGTGAAATAAACAGCATTCCCACATGTGGCAGGATGATCAGCAGCACGATCCAGAGCGCGAACGGCGCAAAAAGCAGAATGAGCGAAAGCCGCTTGATGTCTTTTTGCATCATCGGATCGCCCTCAAACCGCAAAGCTCATGGTCTGTTCGGCTGACCATGAAAGTGTGACGTGATCTTTTGGTTTGAGGTCCTGCGTCCCGCCGGTCAACACGACATCAGCCTCGATGAGTTCGCCCGCCTGATCGCGGACGAGAACCCGGCTGTTGGCGCCATTGAACAGGATTGAATCGATTTTGCCTTCGATCACATTCTGGTTTGCGTCAACCTTGCCTGCTTTCCCGTCGGATCTTTCCGCCGTGATGAATTCCGGCCGGACAAAGGCGTTAACCGCGTCGCCAACACTGGGAACGCCGCCGCTGCCGCGCACCGATCCGCGCATGGTCAGGCCGGCCCCGGTTTCAACCTCGACAATTGTGCCCTCGACGCGCGACACGCGGCCGGACCAGCGATTGGTGTCTCCGACAAACCCAGCGACGAAAGCTGCGGCAGGCTTGTGATAAAGTTCCTGCGGGGTGCCTATCTGGACAAACTTGCCCTCATTCATGATCGCCACATTGTCCGACATCACCAGCGCTTCGGACTGGTCGTGGGTGATGTAGACAAAGGTCGTGTCAAACTGGTGCTGCAGCAGTTTGAGCTCGATCTTCATCGCCTCGCGCAACTTCAGATCCAGCGCGCCGAGCGGCTCGTCAAGCAACAGCACATCCGGATCGAGCACCATGCAGCGGGCAATCGCGATGCGCTGTTTCTGGCCGCCGGAAAGCTGGGTGATTTCGCGACCCGCGACATCGGGCAGTGAAATGCGCTCCAGAACGTCGTGCACCTTGGTGCGGATGACCTCTTTCGAGGCCCCGGCACAGCGCAGGCCATAGGCGATGTTTTCATAGACATTCATCATCGGAAACAAGGCGAGGTGCTGAAACACCATCTTCACATTGCGCCGGTTCGGTGGCGTGCCGACAACGGATTGTCCCTTGATCCGGATGTCGCCGGAGGTCGGCTGCTCGAACCCGGCGATCATCCGCATCAGGGTCGTCTTGCCGCAACCCGAAGGGCCAAGGATGGAAAAGAAGGAGCCTTTGGGAATCTCAAAGGAAACGTTGTCAACGGCGCGGACTGAACCGAAGTGCCGTTTGACCTGAATACATTCCAGATCGTTCTCGGTGTTTGATTGCATCAAGTGCCCAGTGCAGTGTCATCGAAGGTCTTGAAGGTCTGGATGCGGCTGCGCAATTCTTTACTGCGCAGCCGCATCATGTCACGAAAGGACAATCGTGGCGCCTGGCTTATTCGGAGCCGGTGGCAGCCTTGATCTTTTCGAGTGTCTTGCCTTCCATGTCCTCGACGCCCGCCGGGATATTGGCGAAGAACTTCAGATTGTTGATGTCTTCGTCGGTAAAGGCGGCGTTGACGGCAGCCTTCTTGTCATCCGGCAACAGGTCCTTGCCGCCTTCAACGGCTGCAATCGCACCGGTGCTGGCCGACATGATCTTGACGTTTTCCGGCTCGAGCACGAAGTTGATCCACTTGTAGGCGGCATCATCGGCTTCGCCCTTGCGCGGTATCGCAAATGTGTCGATCCAGGCAAGCGCGCCGGTCTTCGGCGGCACGAAGACGATGTCCTTGTTCTCGCCATAGAGCTTGTAAGCGGTCGAGTCCCAGGTTTCCGACGCCACGATCTCGCCCGACATCATCATCGCCGAAAGGTCGTCGCCGCCCTTCCAGTAGGCCTTGAGATTGTCCTTGCAGGAGATCAGCTTGTCGGCAACCTTGTCCAAAATGGACTGGTACTTGTCGAGATCGGCGTAAGCCGCAAACGGATCTTCACCCATGTCGAACGCCATCCCGAGCAGGATCGTACGCTTCAGGCGCATCGAGGTCTTGCCCTTGTACTGCGGATCGCAAAGATCGCCCCAGGCCTTGATATCCGGAGCCATCGTCTTGTTGGCCATCAGTCCCGATGTGCCCCACTGGTGCGGAACGGCATAGACTTCGCCGTCGATGGTGGTGTTGGCCTTCACGCCCTCAAGCAGCTTGGCCTGCATGGCCGAAGTGTTGATCTTGGACAGATCCATCGGCTTGTAGATATTGTATTCCTGCTGCACCGCAAAAATGCGGTCATGGCTCGGCTGGGCCAGATCGAAGCCAGCGCCGCCGGTGGCGCGCAGCTTGGCGATCATTTCCTCGTTGTTGGAAAAAGTCACCTCGACGGTGATGTCGGGATATTTGGCTTCGAACTTTTTCACCAATTCATCAGGAGCGTAGGAGCCCCATGTCAAAAGCCGCAGGGTTTCCGCCTGCGCCGGCACGGCCGCCATCACTGTTGTGGCCAACAGCCCGGCAATTGCTAGTTTCATGATCATGTCGAACTCCCTTTGAACCCTCTGAATATCAGCGCATTATTGATTATGCCCCGCGCGGATGACAAGAAGCGTAGTCCCTCATTGGACTGCACCGCATATCCATTATAGATATTTTTCCATACCAATTTGTGACATCTCCCCGCATGCGCCAACCTGCCCCTGAGCGAACTGGGGGTCAAGTCCGGCAGCCGATTGAACGCCAACCGGGCGCAGGATCAGCGCGGAACTCCGCTTTCAGGCGAATAGTTGCGCCATTACATCCATGCCGTGCCTGATTTCGCTTTCGCTCGCCGCTCCGTAGCCGATCACGACGCCCTTGCGGTCGATAGGGGTGAGGCAATAGCGGCCGATGCCGGACAGGGTGAGGCCGGCCGCATGGGCCGCCTTGATGAACTGATCCTCGTCCCTGGCCTGATCCAGGAAATACCCGACCGTATGAAACCCCGCCGACGCTTTCTGAAGATGCATATGCCCGGCAAGCTGGGTGGCGTATTTGTGCAGAATCTCATGCCGCTTTTTATAGTGCTGCCGCATGGTTCGGATATGTGTCGAAAAATGCCCCTCATCAATGAAATCGGCAACCACGGCCTGTGGCCAGGTCGGCACCCCGCTTAGTGCAGACGAAAAAATGCTCGACATGGCGTCAACCATGCTGACGGGAGCCACCAGAAAACCTAGCCGAAGCGACGGAAACAGGGTCTTGGAAAAGGTGCCGACATAGATCACCCGGTCATGGGTATCGATGCTCTTTAATGTCGGAAGCGGCTGATCCCCGAAATAGAAATCGCCATCATAATCGTCCTCCACGACAAAGGCGTCGGCCTGGTCAGCAGCATCCAGAAGCGCCAGCCGGCGCGACAGGCTCAACACCTTGCTCAAGGGCTGCTGGTGCGAGGGCGTGACGAACGCCAGTCTGAAGTCTGGCGCCTTCGCCAATCCATCTTCCACGACAATGCCCTCATCATCCACCGCCACCGGAACAAGTTCGGCGCCTTGTGAAATGAACGCATTGCGCGCACCGATGGCGCCGGGATTTTCAAACCAGACCTTCTCGCCCTGATCCAGCAGCATGCCGCCAATCAGCGAGAAGGCCTGCTGCGCCCCGCCGACGATGAAGATCTGTTCGGGTTCGCATTGAATGCCACGGCTGGCATTGAGATGCGCCGCGATCGCCGCACGCAGGCGCGACAGTCCAAACGGATTGCCATATCCCATCACCGCATCCCGGTCCGAGCGGAGATGACGCGCCGAAAGCCGCGCCCATTGTGCCATCGGAAACAGGCCGAGCGCTGGCAGCGCCGTGACGAAAGCCTGGGATTTGTGGGGAAGCCGCCGGCGTTCGGCGAACATCTGGCAGGCCAGCAGCGTCGAAGAAGACAGCCGAGGCTTGGGTGCTTCCCTGCTTGTGGCTGTCTCCGGCTTGACCCGCACCCGGCCGGTCATCGTATGGCTGACAAAAGTGCCGGCGCCGATATGCGATTCCAGCAGACCTTCCGATATCAACCGGCTGACGGCGTCGAGCGCGGTTGTCCGCGACACGCCGAGCTCGCCGGCAAGCGTCCGCGTTGCGGGCAGGCGCTCGCCGCCCTTCAACCCGCCGGACAGGATGATGTCGCGCAATCCCATGTAGAGCTGAACGCTGATCTTGCGGTCCTGACCTCTGTCGATCCGGATCGAAGAGAGAATCGCCCCTGCCCTGGTCTTCATGAAGGATATCCCGCGATAATTTGAAATTGGTCTGGAAGCTTTGCGAGATTGGACCTTATCGTAAGTCCAATCTACCCGCTACGGTTTCCTCAAACACAGGCATGGATTCGCTGATCATGAAAATCGCCCACATCGAAACATTCACCAACGAGCATGTCTGCTTCGTCAAGGTCACCACCGATTCAGGAGACATTGGCTGGGGCCAGGTTGCGCCATACTGCGCTGATATCACTGCCCAAATCGTCCACCGGCAGATCGCCCCCCATGCCCTTGGCCAATCGGCGCTCGACATCGACTTCCTCGTCGATCTGATTCCCGAGAAGGAGCACAAATTCCCCGGCTCCTACCTCAAGCGCGCCCTTGGCGGGCTCGATACGGCACTTTGGGACCTGCGCGGACGCCTGGAAGGCAAGCCGGTTTGCGAACTGATCGGCGGAACGCCGGGAACCATCCGCGCCTATGGCTCGTCGATGAAACGCGACATCACACCGAAGGATGAAGCGGCGCGGTTGAGCCGCCTGCGCGACGAATTCGGCTTTGACGCGTTCAAGTTCCGGATCGGCGCCGAATGCGGCCGCGGCAAGGACGAATGGCCTGGCCGGACCGAGGAAATCGTCCCGACCATGCGCAAGGCGATGGGGGACAAGATCGCGCTGCTGGTCGACGCCAATTCCTGCTATGCGCCGCAACAGGCCATCGAGATCGGCAAGCTGCTGATCGACAATGACATCAGCCATTTTGAGGAGCCCTGCCCTTACTGGGAATATGAGCAAACCAAACAGGTCACCGAGGCGCTATCCATTGATGTCACCGGCGGCGAGCAGGATTGCGAACTGACAAACTGGCGCTGGATGATCGAAATGAAGGCCGTCGATATCGTCCAGCCCGACATCTGCTATCTCGGCGGATTGACGCGGACATTGCGCGTCGCCGACATGGC
The DNA here is from genome assembly GCA_000961635.1 of Hoeflea sp. BRH_c9. Taxonomy (GTDB): domain Bacteria; phylum Pseudomonadota; class Alphaproteobacteria; order Rhizobiales; family Rhizobiaceae; genus Hoeflea. Next base: position 40,598 of record LADQ01000241.1, read on the forward strand.
GCACAAGGCGGGGCTGCCTTGCACGCCCCATTGCGCCAACTGGTCGATGGTGACGCTGTTCACCATGCACCTGCTGCGCGCCATCCCCAACGCCGGAAAATACCTCGAATTCTCCATCGAGGGCGAAGATTACTATCCCTGGCAGGACGGGCTTTTCGTTGAATCGCCCTATGCGATTGTCGACGGCAAGGCGACCGTGACCGATGCGCCCGGCTGGGGCGTCGACATCAACCCCGCCTGGCTGGAGCGCTCCAAGCATCAGATCAGCAGCGCCTCGTCGTAACTGTTCTCTCGCAAGCGCAAGGTGTTCTGGACTCTTTGGATAATGCGGTGTCGAATGGCGATTCCACGCGTCGACCTTCAGAAAGAGATCATGCAACAGCGTCAATTGGGAAAAGCTGGCCCGCGCGTTTCGGCCATCGGGCTTGGCTGCTGGAACTTTGCGGGCCCCTACGGACCGACCTCCGAGCAGGAAAGCCATGAAACCCTGGCCGCAGCCCGGGATCTCGGCATCGATCTGCTCGACACCGCCAATGTCTATGGCATGGGCGTGTCGGAGACGGTCATCGGAAATTATCTCAGGAAACATCCGGGTCATTTCAGGATTGCCACGAAAGCCGGCATTCGCGTTGATCGCTCCACCGGTGCCCGGTTCTTCGACAATTCCCCCGATCACCTGAGAAGCGAGCTCGAAGCGTCGCTCAGCCGTCTCGGCGTTGATCATGTCGATCTGTTCTACATCCACCGGCGCGAGGCGGACCGGCCGATAGAGGAGGTGGTCGACACGCTTGGGCGCTTCAAACGGGAAGGCAAGATCGGCGGTTTCGGATTCTCGGAAATTTCGCCGGCGTCGCTGAAAGCAGCGCATGCGGTCGCGCCGGTGGCGGCGGTGCAAAGCGAGTATTCCCTTTGGACCCGGCAACCCGATCTGGGACTGGTTCAGGCCTGCAAGGAACTTGGGGTCGCCTTTGTTGCGTTCTGCCCGCTCGGACGCGGCATTTTTGGCCAACAGGCGCCGGATCCCGCGACATTCGGGGATCAGGACTTCCGCAAGTCAAATCCACGCTTCACTGAGCCCAACCTGTCCCGCAACATTGCCGCCATCAGCCCCTTCAAGGATTATGCGCGCGACATCGGCGCCACACCGGTAGCCCTGGCCATTGCCTGGCTTCTGGCTCGCGGCCCGCATGTGATTCCCATTCCTGGCACGCGCTCGGCCAGTCACCTGACAGACTGCGCAAACGGTGTCTCGCTTAAGCTCACTCCCGCCCATCTCGCCGAGATCGAGCGTATCCTTCCCGCAGGCTTTGCCCATGGCGGCCGCTATTCCGGCACCCAGGCGATCGGCGTCGAATCCTATTGCTGAGCGCGCAAGCGATCCAGTTCGCTGATCCAGACCTTCTGCGCAATCCGCATGAAGCCGTCGCCGCCGATCATGCAGACGGATAAGTCATCTTTCCAATGCCGGCGTTCACCTGAGCCCCGGGCGCGGACGAAAAATCCATCCGCGCCCGGGAATTTTGCTGCCCGGATCAGGCGGCGAGATCGAAGCGATCGGCGTTCATCACCTTGGTCCAGGCGGCGACGAAGTCCTTGACGAACTTGTCCTTGGCATCGTCCTGCGCATAAACTTCGGCAATCGCCCTGAGCTGCGAGTTGGACCCGAACACCAGATCGACGCGCGTGGCGGTCCATTTCAGCTCACCTGTGACACGATCACGGCCTTCGAACTCTTCCTCGTCTTCGTCCACGGGCTGCCACTTGGTGTCCATGCTCAGCAGATTGACAAAGAAGTCATTGGTGAGCGTTCCGGGCCGATCAGTGAAGACACCGTGACTGGCGCCATCATAATTGGCGCCCAGCACCCGCATTCCGCCGAGCAGAACCGTCATTTCCGGGGCCGTCAGCGTCAGCAGTTGGGCTTTGTCGATCAGCAGTTCTTCAGCCGCAGCCGTATATCTGGCCTTGAGGAAGTTGCGGAACCCGTCAGCTGCAGGTTCCAGCACATCATAGGCGTCGACGTCGGTTTGCTCCTGCGACGCATCCATGCGGCCCGGAGCCAGCGGAACTTCGACTTTCCGCCCGGCGGCGGCGGCGGCCTTTTCAATGCCGACAGAACCCGCCAGCACGATCAGATCTGCCATCGAGACTTTCTTGCCATCGGTCTGCGCGTCGTTGAAGGCCGTCTGCACGGCTTCCAGGGCGCCAAGGGCCTTGGCCAGCTTTTCGGGCTCGTTGACCTTCCAGGCTTTAGCTGGGTAGAGCCGGACGCGCGCGCCATTGGCGCCGCCGCGCTTGTCCGAACCGCGGAAGCTCGAGGCCGCGGCCCAGGCGGTGGAAACCAGTTCGGACACTGACAGACCCGTGTTGGCGATCTTGACCTTGAGGTCCGCAATGTCCTGGGCATCGATCAACGGGTGGTCGACAGCAGGAATCGGATCCTGCCACAACAGATCCTCGGACGGAACTTCCGGGCCGAAATAACAGGTTTTTGGACCCATATCGCGGTGCGTGAGCTTGAACCAGGCCCGTGCGAAGGCATCGGCAAACTCGTCCGGGTTCTCATGGAAGTGGCGCGAGATCTTCTCATAGATCGGGTCGAACCGCAGGGCGAGATCGGAGGTCAGCATCGCTGGTGCGATCCGCTTGGACGGATCATGCGCATGCGGAACCGTTCCCGCGCCGGCGCCGTCCTTCGGTGTCCACTGCCAGGCGCCTGCCGGGCTCTTGGTCAGCTCCCATTCGAAGCCGAACAAATTGTCGAAGAAATGGTTGCTCCACTGCGTCGGAGTCTGTGTCCAGGTGACTTCCAGGCCACTGCCGATCGCGTCCGCGCCAAATCCGGTTCCGTGCTTGCTGGTCCAGCCCAGGCCCTGCTCGGCAATGCCGGCGGCTTCCGGGTCGGCGCCAACCAGACCGGCATCACCGGCGCCGTGTGTCTTGCCGAATGTATGACCGCCGGCGATCAGCGCAACGGTTTCATAGTCATCCATCGCCATGCGGGCAAAGGTGTCGCGAATATCGCGCGCCGACGCCAGTGGATCGGGCTGACCACCCGGGCCTTCCGGGTTCACATAGATCAAGCCCATCTGAACCGCGGCAAGCGGGTTTTCCAGTTCGCGCTCGCCGCTGTAGCGGGTCTTGTCGTCCAGCCATTCGCTTTCGCCGCCCCAGTAGATGTCTTCTTCCGGTTCCCAGACGTCGCGGCGTCCGCCGGCAAAGCCGAAGGTCTTGAAGCCCATCGATTCCAGCGCGACATTGCCGGTCAGGATCATCAGGTCAGCCCACGAGATCTTGTTGCCGTATTTCTGCTTGATCGGCCAGATCAGGCGGCGGGCCTTGTCGAGATTGACATTGTCGGGCCAGCTGTTGAGCGGCGCGAAGCGCTGGGCGCCGGAGGTCGAGCCGCCGCGGCCGTCGGCGGTGCGGTAGGTGCCGGCGCTGTGCCAGGCCATGCGGATGAAGAACGGGCCATAATGCCCGAAGTCTGCAGGCCACCACTCTTTCGAATCTGTCATCAGGGCGTGAAGGTCCTGCTTCACGGCCGCCAGATCGAGTTTCTTGAACTCCTCAATGTAGTTGAAGTCCGCATCCATCGGGCTGGCGGCAGCCGCATTCTGGTGCAGCATCTTGACGTTGAGCTGGTTCGGCCACCAGTCGCGGTTTGACCGTATACTGTTGTTCGTGGCGCCATGCGCCACCGGACATTTACCTACTTTTGCAACGACATTCATTGTTTTCTCCAATCACATCTGGGTTGATCAGGTTCACTTTCGATGAGCCCGGAAATCTCTGGAAGCTGGTAGATCTTGTCTCAACAGGCCCGTCTGATTGCATTCCACGCAACGCAAAACCTGGGGCCATGCGCACCAGGGCCATCGAGACAGATAACAGGTGAGTCCTATCACCTCCCCCGTTCCTCCCCTTAATGTATAGCAAAATCAGATCATTAATTTAAGTTGAATTATATGATCACAGTGATAATTTGAAATTATGAAAAATCTGAGCCTCAAACAACTGCGCTACTTCGAGGCGCTGGCGCTACACAGCCATTTTGGACGCGCAGCCAATGCCTGTGCGGTATCTCAGCCAGCCCTGTCCGTGCAGATCAGGGATCTGGAAATCTCGCTCGGCGCCAAGCTCTTTGAAAGAGGCGCGCGTCGGGCCCGGCTCACCAGTTTCGGGGAAGAATTCGCCTTGCGTGTCCGTTTGATTCTGCGGTCCGTGGATGAGCTGAGCGAATTGGCGCTCGCCTCCCGGGATCGTTTGGTCGGCCGCCTTCGCATCGGCATCATCCCGACGATCGCCCCCTATCTGCTCCCCGCCATCATTGGCAACATGACCCGGATGCACGATGGGATCGATCTGCAGATTCGCGAAACGCTGACGCCTCAACTCGTCGAGGAATTGATCGAGGGACGGCTTGATGCAGCCATCGTGGCGCTGCCGATCTCCGAGCCGTCCCTGACGGAGGTGACATTGTTTGAAGAAAACTTCGTACTGGTCCGGCCAGACAGGGATGCCGGCAAACCGGTGCCCAACCGCAAGGCCTTGCGTGAAATGAAACTGCTTCTGCTCGAAGAGGGACACTGCTTTCGCAATCAGGCGCTGTCATTCTGCAACATCGCGTCATCCCGGCCCCGGGAAATCCTCGACGCCAGTTCCCTTGCCACATTGGTCCAGATGGTGGGCGCAGGCATGGGCGTCACGCTGATCCCGGAAATGGCGATCGCGGTGGAAACCCGCTCGGCGCCGGTTTCCATCGCCCGCTTCAGTGCGCCACAGCCGACGCGGACCATCGGCATGATATGGCGCAAGACCAGCCCCTTGTCCAAACAGCTGATCGAAATCTCGGAAATTGTCCGGCAATCCGCAGCCGCTCTGGAGCCATGCGATCAGGCCCTCGCAGCAACGCCGGACACGCTCGCGCAACAGCCCTGAGTCGGCGCCCGGACAGCGGCCAGGAACTGCCTCAGTTCCTGTGATGCCGGAGATTTTAGAACACCAGCCCATCCATGAGCTTTCTCGCGGTCCGCAGCGTGCCGGCGCCGGTGATCTCGCCATTGCCGTCCTGGCTGATCAGCACCTCGGCGGCGCCGGTTGGATGCTCGATGGAAAACCGCCCGTCCCTGGGGAGAACAGCCAGGCCATGTGCCGGCGACCCCTCGAGAATGCAGGCGGTGGCAACGCTGACGGCGGCGAATACCCCGATCGTGGCATGGCAGCGGTGAGGAATGAAGCTGCGCGTATTGATCGCGCCACCAGCCCGAGCTTTTGAGACCAGGGTCATTTTCGGCACCGATTTGTCCTTGACGTCCCCGAGTTTCATCATCGGGCCAGCTTGAAGCCGGATTTTTTCCAGTTGCGCCTTCAAAGACGAATTGGCGTCCAGTTCGTCCCGGCTTTCATACCCTGTGATGCCAAAATCGGAAGCGCGGACAATGACGCAGGGCATGCCATTGTCGATAAGGGTGCATTCGATGCCGTCAATCGGATCGACAATATTGCCTGTCGGAAGCAGCGCGCCGCACATCGAGCCTGCGATATTCTCAAACATCAATGGCACGGCGGCGTGAGTGCCGGGAACCCCGTCGATCGCCGCATCGCCCGCATAAGTTACCTTGCCGTCTGGGGTCGAGATCCGTGCGGTTGCGACCTCCCCGGTGTTGAGCATGTGAATGCGCACCGGCGTGGTTTCCCCTGAAACGGCAACGAGCCCCCGCTCGATCGCCGCCGGGCCGACGGCTGCAAGGATGTTACCGCACCCTTGCGCGTCCGAGACAAGCGCCTGATCGACAAAGATCTGAAGGAACAGATAGTCGACATCGGCATCATCCCGCGTGGAGGGAGACAGGACCGCAACTTTCGAGGTCAGCGGATCGCCGCCGCCAATGCCGTCAATCTGGCGCGGGTCGGGCGAGCCCATGATCCGCAGCAACAGGGCGTCCCGTTCCACCGTGTTTTCGGGCAGGTCGCGTTTGAGGAAAAACGCACCCTTGGAGGTGCCGCCGCGCATCCACAGGCATGGAATGCCTTCAGACATATTTCAGGCCCTTTTCGGCCAGCCGGGGCCGCATGTCGTAAATGTCCAGACCCAGTTCGCCCGCGGCAAGCCTCACACGTTTGGCTTCCTCGGCATCCAGCCGTTTCTGGGTCGCCGCCATGACGGTCTCAGCGGATGCACGGGGCACAACACAGACGCCGTCATCGTCGGCGATGACGATGTCGCCTGGATTGACCAATGCGCCGGCGCAAACCACCGGCACATTGACGCTGCCGAGCGTTTCCTTGACCGTGCCTTGCGCCGATACAGCGCTCGACCACACCCCAAACCGCATCCTGCGAAGATCGCGAGTGTCGCGCACGCCGGCATCGATCACCAGCGCCCTGCAGCCGCGCGCCATGGCCGAGGTCGCAAGCAGGTCGCCGAAATAGCCCATGTCGCAGGGCGCCGTCGGCGCCAGAACCATGATGTCGCCCTCCCGCAATTGTTCGATCGCCACATGGATCATCCAGTTGTCGCCGGGCGCTGCGGAAATGGTCACGGCGGAGCCGGCGATCGCGAAATCCTGCTGGATCGGCCGCATAATTGCCTTCATCAATCCGGTCCGGCCCTGGGCCTCATGCACGGTGGCGACACCTGCTTCGCCCAACCGCTTGATGATCTCCGCGTCAGCGCGCTCGATATGCTGTTTGACGACCGCCATCTCAGTGATCCTTGTCCACCGGCGGGGTGCCGTGGGTGTGGAAACTCTCGATCGTCTTGAGACCCCAGGCCTGGCCCTTCTTGCGGTCGGCCTCGGTCCAGACCACCGGCTCCCAGTCCGGTTGCAGCATCAGCCTTGCGCCGGAATTGGCCAGTTCGACGCGGTTGCCCGCCGGTTCCCAGACATAGAGAAAGAACGTGCCCTGAATGGCATGCTTGTGCGGTCCGGTTTCAATGTGAACGCCGTTCTCGAGGAAAATGTCGGCGGCACGCAGAATGTCTTCGCGAGTATCTGTCGCATAGGTGACATGGTGCAGACGGCCATCGCCGCCGCCATGCTCTTCGGTGCATGCCAGATCATAGGTCTTGTTGTTGATCGTGAACCAGCAACCGCCCAGGCGGCCATTGTCGAGCTGGATGATTTCGGTGACGCGCGAACCGAGACATGTCTCCATGAAGGCGCGGAACTCGCTCACATCGGTCGCCAGCAGGTTCAGGTGATCGATGCGGCGCGGACAGGCGCCGGTGGCGTGAAAGCGGCTGGACATGTTCTTGAGCGCGGGCTTGTGCGCCGCGTCGGGCTGATACTTGACCGTGTCCCAGTAGATCTCGAAGACATGGCCGAACGGATCCTCGAACCGGTAGGCGCGACCATGGCCGAGATCGCCTTCCACCCAGCCCAGGCTGGTGAAGCGGCTTGCCTCGATTGCGGCCACGCGCCGTTCCAGCGCCTCCGGCGAAGAGGCGCGATAGGCAATGTGACCCACACCAGTGGTGTGGTGCCGGGTCAGCTTCAGGCTGTGGAACTCATAGTCATCCCAGGCGCGCAGATAGGCCGAATTTTCATCCTGCCCCGACACCGTCAGACCGTAGACCCGGGTGAAAAAGTCGAGACTCTCCTCGAACTTGTCGGTGTACATCTCGACATGGGCCAGATGTGCGAGATCAAAACAGGGTTCAGTCATGGTTTGCTCCAGTCATTTCAGGTCCGCAGGCAAACAGGGCCTTCACAGCTCATCCACCGTGCGCGGGAAGATCGATTCAAATCCTTCGGCATATCTGCAGTCGCGACCTCCGGACTGACCGCCCGAATTGCGCTTGAAATGATTGGCGCGCTGTTGCGCCACCCTGGTGTAGTACTCCCACAGATGCTCTTGCCCCTGCATGCATTCGATCGCCGCGCGTTTCTTGTCCCATACCGGCGTAATGTCGAGGAATGTATCAGGCTTCCATCCCATCTGTTCGGTCTGATGCGGCTCGAACAGATAGAGCTGGGGCGCGCCAAGCACCTTTTCACCCGGATTATGCCCCCAGGCCTGCGCGATCATCCGGCACTCAAGCGCCACTTGCGTCGCATACATGTGGTCGGTGTTGTAGGGATCATATTTCGAGTGCGACAGCATGAAGGCCGGCTGCACCTTGCGGATGACTTCGACAACCCGGTTCTTGTCTTCCCGGACGAGCTCCAGCGGATAGTCGCCGAGATCAAGGCAGACCAGATCATGCACCCCGAGCGCCCTGGCCGCCTCTTCGGCTTCCTTGCGGCGGGCATCCTTGACCTTCTGCAGCGTCATGCCCTCCTGCTTCCAAAGCTTGGCGCTCTCGCCGCGCTCGCCAAATGAGAGACACAGCACAGTCACTTCATATCCAAGCTCGGCATGGGCGGCGATGGCGCCACCGCAGCGCCAGACGAAATCAGCGGCATGGGCGCTGATGACGAGCGCCGTTTTCTTCACAGGCATAAATCTCTCTCCAATTCGATGGATGATTTTTGCCCCTTCGCATCGACATGAGCAATTTCAATGCCGCGCGCATGGCATAAGAATTTGCTATAGTGTGTGGATCGAGCGTTCCATTTCTGCCAGACTTGGCACACGGAAACGCGGGAGACCCAAGCCATGAAACACCTGCCGGAAAGACTGGCCACCATTGGATTTGGCGAGGCGGCGGAAGCCTTTTCATCGGGATGGCGCGAGACCTATCATGGCGGAATCGCCTGTTTCGATGTGAAGGTCAGCCAACCCGAAGGACGGGCCGGGCTCGAAGCACGCGCGAGCGGGTCAGGCGTGACAACTGCCGAAACCGCCGCCGAAGCGGTGGCCGGCGCGCCGGTCATCTTCAGCCTGGTCACCGCCGATCAGGCGCTGATCGCCGCGCAGGAGTGCGCGCCGTATCTGGGTTCCGGAGTCCTTTGGTTCGACTGCAATTCCTGCTCGCCGGGAACGAAACGCCAGGCCGCCCAGACGATCGAAGCCGCCGGAGGCGTCTATGTCGATGTCGCGGTGATGGCGCCGGTTCATCCAAAACGGCACCAGACGCCGCTGCTGGTCTCCGGCCCTCAGACCGGCGCCGCGGTCGATGTGCTTGAGGCGCTCGGCATGAAACCGGTTCTGGCAGGCGACACGGTCGGACAGGCGTCATCCATCAAGATGTTCCGCTCGGTGATGATCAAGGGGCTGGAAGCGCTGACCGGTGAATGCCTGCTGGCGGCGCGGCGCGCCGGCGTCGAGCGCGATGTCCTGGCCTCGCTTCAGGCGTCCGATCCGGGATTTGACTGGACGGCCAGGTGCGCCTACAGCCTTGAGCGGATGATGATTCACGGCGAACGGCGGGCGGCGGAAATGCGGGAAGTCTCCAGGACCATTGCCGAACTGGAATTGCCGTCGCGCATGTCGGACGCCATCACCGAATGGCAGGCGCAGATCGCAGAACTGCAGCTTGACGGCGGCACGGCGGATCTCGGCGACCGGGCAGACAGGATTCTCAACGCCCTGTCCGCGGACACGGCCATGCCATGAACCATAATATTCGCCATCTGCGGATTTTTCTCGCGGTCGCAAAGCTGGCTTCGATCAGCAAGGCCGCGCGGGAATGCGGGTTGTCGCAGCCGGCCGTGACCCAGGCGATCAACAAGATGGAAGCGGAGTTCGATGCCGCCCTGTTCGACCGGACGCCGCAGGGGGTGTTCGCCACCCGGCTCGGCGCCCTTCATGCCGGGCGCATCGGGCGGGCGATGTCGATCATCGACGCGGCGTTCCTGTCGGTGGCGCCCCGCTTGCGGCTGACAGCGACGGCGTCTCAGCTTGAAGCCCTGATCGCGGTTCGCGAAACCGGCAATTTCACCCTGGCGGCGAGGCGGATCGGCATCGCGCAGCCGACCGTTCACCGCGCCGTCAGCCAATTGGAGAAGGAAGCGCTACGGCCGCTGTTTGAGCGCACTTCGGCGGGGATTGTCGCGACTCGCGGCGGGCAAATGCTCGCCAGCGCCGCGCGTCTGATGGAAGCGGAACTGGTTCAGGCGGACATGGAAATCGCGGAAGCGTTGGGCCGCGAAACCGGGCGTATCGTGGTGGGCGCGATGCCCTTGTCGCGCGCCTATCTCATGCCGAAGGTGATCGCGCAATTCAGGCGGGACTGGTCGCGGCTGCCGCTCCGCGTTCTTGACGGGCCGTATGACGAAATGATTTCGGGCCTGAGAAACGGAGAAATCGATTTTCTCATCGGCGCCTTGCGAAACCCCGCCCCGATCGGCGACATCGAACAGACGCCCTTGTTCGATGACACACTGGCGATCGTCGCAGGGCCTGACCATCCGCTGGCCGGCAAATCCGGACTCGGGGTCGAGGACCTCATCAATTATCCCTGGGCGGTGGCTGCCGCGGGAACGCCCACCCGCGACCATTTCGAGCGGATGTTTTCAAGCGCCGGGCTGAAGACGCCTGAAAGCATTGTCGAAACGGCGTCGCTCATCCTCATTCGCGAATTGCTGGCCAGCAGCGATCATTTGGGCTGCGTTTCAGCCCTGCAGGCCGAGGCGGAGATCAAGGCGGGACGAATCGCGCGTATCAATTTTGAATTGTCCGACACCGCGCGACCGATTGGGATCACCACCCGTCGCGGCTGGAAACCTACGCCCTCGCAGGCAAAACTTATCGAGCTGGTGAGCAATTACCAAGGCTGACTATAGCCTTAGATTATATGCTCCGCATGTCTTTGGAATGGTCTCAAAGGCCTTGGACTTGTAGGAATGACTGACATTCCGAAGCCGCGATGGTTTCGGCTGGACGATTCACTAGGGAGGATGACCATGATTATTTCCAAAGCCATCACCGGCGCCGTCGCTGCGCTGGGACTTATGACCGGAGCCGTTTCAGCGGCTGATTTGAAGCTCGCTGATTTTCAGCCGCCGAGCCACTTCGTCGTCGACGCCGCCTACACGCCATTTGCCGAGAAGGTCGCGGCAGAGACCAATGGCGAAGTCACCGTCAGCGTTTTCATGGGCGGTGAACTCGGACCGGGTCCGAGGGAACAGTACAATCGCGCCGTGGACGGCGTGACCGACATCGCCTTCGGCCTGCCCGGCTACACGGCATCGAACTTTCCCCAGACGCTGCTGACCGAGCTTCCAGGCGTCATTTCCGCCGAGACCGGTACCGCGCGCATCCTCGCCAACATCGACATGCTGTCGGACGAATACAAGCGCGTCGTGCTCCTGGGGCTTTGGAACAATGCGCCGAACGTGATTTTCACGGCGACAAAGCCGATCCGCGCAATGGAAGACCTCAAGGGTCTCAAGATCCGGGTCCCCTCGCGCAATGCCGGCTTGGTCGTGGAAGCATGGGGCGCCTCCCCCGTGTCGATGCCCGCGCCTGAAATCTACAACGCCATGCAGACCGGCGTGATCGACGGCGCCATGACCGACGCCACCACGCTCGGCGCGTTCAAGCTCGCCGAAGTGACCAACTACATCACTGTCGGCATGGAAACGACAATCTCCAGCTTCTTCCTGATCATGAACCGCGACAGCTTCAACGATCTGAGCGAAGACCATCAGAAAATCGTCCTGGAAGCCGGCCGCGAAGCGGCCGTCAACGGCAACACGGCCTGGCTCGGGATCGCCGACAAGGCGTTGTCCGGTTTTGCCGCGACCGAAGGCAAGGAAGTGATCACGCTTTCGAGCGATGAAGCAGCAAAATTCAATGCTGCATCGGCGCCGGTCGTTGAAACTGTGATCGCCGAAGCCGAGGCTGAAGGGATTGCGGCGCAAGCCTTCGTCGACGCCCTGAAGAGCAAGTGAGACAGCCTTGAGCAATTCGCGACATGATCTGGTCCATTCGACATCCGTCGAATGGACCGTCCGCATGCTGACCCTTGCGTCGTCCCTGGCACTCGGCGTGCTGCTGGTGGTGACCTTCGCAGGGGTCGTCATGCGCTATTTTTTCAACGCGCCGATCCTTGGCAACAACGAGATCATCGAACTGGCTTCAGTCGTCGTGGTGATGCTCGCCATGCCGGGCGCCGCGCAAAACAACATGCATATCCGGGTCGATGTGTTCGACGGGCCGATTGGCGCGTTCGGCCGGTTTGCCGGCGACATTCTGACGCGCGGACTTTCGATCTATCTGCTGACGCTTCTGGGCTGGCGCGCATGGGGCAAGCTTGCCGACGCCGCTGAATATGGCGACGCCACCAATATGCTCAGCATCCCGCTTTGGCCGTTCTACGGGCTTCTCGTTCTGGGCGCGGCGCTCTACGCCATCGTGCTGGCCATCCAGCTCGTCGACATCCTCCGCTCGGGAGTGGCCAGCAGTGAGTGATTTCATGATCGGGGTCAGTGGCCTTCTGGCCATGTTCGGCCTCATGGTGTTCCGCATGCCCGTGGGCATGGCGATGCTGGCCGCGGGCTATTTCGGAACAGTGATGATCAGTGGCGGCCGTTCCGCCAACGCGATGCTTGTCACGGAAGCTTTTTCGGCAACGTCGAACTACAATCTGACGGTGATCCCGCTGTTCATCCTGATGGGCAACATCGCGTCCGTCGCGGGATTCAGCAGCCGTCTGTACGAAGCAGCTTTCGCCTGGGTCGGCTGGCTGCGCGGCGGGCTTGCTTCCGCCTCCATCATCGGCTGCGCCGCCTTTGCCGCCGTCAGCGGCTCTTCGGTCGCCACCGCGGTGACCATCGGCAAGGTGGCGCTGCCTGAAATGAAGCGCTTCGGCTATTCCGACGCATTGGCAACGGGCGCCATTGCCGCGGGCGGTACGCTCGGCTTTCTCATTCCGCCATCCACCGGCTTCGTGCTTTATGCGATCCTGACCGAGGAAAGCATCGGCCAGCTTTTCATGGCGGGCATTCTGCCCGGCCTGCTGCTGACGCTTTTGTTCATGGCGGCCGTGGCGGTGATGACCTTTGTCGACCCCAAGGCCGGTCCACGCGGTGAATGGGTGTCGATGTCGAAGCGCATGATGGCGCTGTTGCGCGCGTTTCCACTGCTGATCGTGATTGTCGTCTCCATCGGCGGCATCTATCTCGGCGTCTTCACGCCGGTCGAGGCCGCCGGTGTCGGCGCCGGGCTGGTCATCCTTTTGGCTCTCGCCATGCGCAAGCTCGAATGGCACGCGTTTAAGCAGGCTGTCACCGCAACCGTCGGCACCACGGCGATGCTCTATCTCATCATCATTGGCGCGAGCGTGCTCAATCCGTTCCTTGCGCTCACCCATGTGCCGGCAACGTTGGGCGAGGCGATGACATCGGCGGGTCTCGGCCCCTACGGCGTTCTCATGTTGATCATCCTCGCCTATCTGCTGCTCGGCATGTTCATGGACGGGCTTGCGATGCTGGTGGTGACAACCCCGATCTTCTTTCCGATCATCACCGGTCTGGGGTTCGATCCGATCTGGTTCGGCGTGATCGCGGTCATCGTCATCGAGATGGGGATGATCACCCCGCCCGTCGGCCTGAATGTATTCGTCGTCAAGAGCGTTGCCCAGGATGTGCCAATGGCCACGATCTTCCGCGGCGTCATACCGTTCTGGATCGCTATGGCGGTGTGCCTGCTGGCCATCATCGTCTTCCCGCAGATCGCGCTGACGATTCCCCAGGCGATGTTCCAGTAGATTGTCCGCCGCTCCGGTTTGCCGGGGCGGCAAAGTCTTTTTGGCTCAATCCTTGGCGACGGACCCGGCCGCCCTCGCCGCCTTGGCGGCCAGTTCGACGAACATCCGGTACTCGGCCTCGTCAAGACCGGACAGGATTTCTTTCTGAAGTTCTTCGACGATCGGCGACAGCGAGGCGACCAAGGCCTCCCCCTCCTCCGTCAGCGCCAGTTTCCGCGCCCGTTTGTCCATTGCATTGATCTTCCGGCTGACCAGCCCCTTGTGTTCGAGACGATCGGCAACGGCGCCGATGGTTGCCCGGTCCTTGGCGACCGCATCGGCAAGTCCGGCCTGATCAATCCCCGGGCTTTGACGGATCGCATCAAGGGCTGCAAATTGCACCGGCGTCAGGTCGAAGCCTGCTTCCCTCGTGCGCGTCATGAAGACATGGGTCGAGATCTGGTGCAGCCGCCGGATGAGATGTCCGGGCATCTTCGAAACATGTGTCATCGTGTCTCTCGCTGTTGCGCCAACCGTCGCGGCAACGCCACGGGACGGCGATGCCTCAAGCCAGTCTACCCCAAAATAATATCTGTACATATCATTTGATTTATCGACGTTTCCGCGCTATTAATAAGTACACATATTATTTTGGGAGAGTGGCAATGCAATATCACCAAAACGGCTTCCGTCCCGGCGACCCACACATCTGTGATGCAGCGCCAGGCAGGCCATTGTCTGACCCGGATTTTTCCGAACCGGTGGATGTGCTGATCGTCGGCACCGGCCCGGCCGGGCTGACACTCGCAGCCCAGCTTGCCGCTTTCCCCGACATCAGGACGCGAATTGTCGAGCGCAGATCGGGAGCCCTGGACAAGGGCCAGGCCGACGGCATTTCCTGCCGCTCGATGGAGATGTTCAACGCGTTCGATTTCGCGGAAAAAATCCTCAAGCAGGGCTATTGGGTCAACGAGACGACCTTCTGGAAGCCGGATCCGAAAGCCCCGGAACACATTGTCCGCAACGGCCGCATCCAGGATGTCGAGGACGGGCTCTCGGAAATGCCGCACATGATCCTCAACCAGGCCCGCGTGCACGACATGTATCTCGAAATCATGCGCAATTCCCCATCGCGGCTGGAGCCGGACTATTCCGTGCAACTGGCGGGCCTCACAATCGATCCGGCCGGTGGCGACTATCCGGTGACCGCCACGCTCGAAAACGCGGAGCCCGGCCGCGAAGGCGAGACGTTTACGCTCAAGGCGCGTTATGTGGTTGGATGCGACGGCGCGCGCAGCGCGGTGCGCAAGGCCATCGGGCGCGAACTCGTCGGCGATTCCGCCAATCAGGCCTGGGGTGTCATGGATGTTCTGGCTGTCACCAGTTTTCCCGACATCCGTTGCAAGACCCTGATCCAGTCGGCCGGCGAAGGCAATATCATCATCATTCCGCGCGAGGGCGGATATCTGACCCGGCTCTACATCGAGCTCGACAAACTGAAATCCGGCGAGCGGGTCGCAAACCGCAACATCACCATCGACCACCTGATCGCGGCGGCCCAGCGCATCTTCCGGCCCTATTCGCTCGACGTCAGGGATGTCGCCTGGTGGTCGGTCTACGAGATCGGCCAGCGGCTGACCGACAAGTTCGACGACGTTCCCGCCAGCGGGGTCGCATCCCGCCTGCCGCATGTCTTCATCTGCGGCGATGCCTGCCACACCCACAGCCCCAAGGCCGGCCAGGGCATGAACGTGTCGATGGGCGATGCGTTCAATCTCGGCTGGAAACTGGTCAGCGTGCTGCAGGGCCGCTGCCCGCCGGAAATTCTGCACAGCTACTCCGCCGAGCGCCAGGCCGTCGCCAAGGACCTGATAGACTTTGACCGCGCATGGTCACGCATCATGAGTGAACGGCCCGAAACCGGCGACGGCGAGAACGGCGAGGCGCCGAAATTCCAGCTCTATTTCATCCAGCATGGCCGCTACACGGCCGGCATGTCGGTCAAATACGAGGCGTCGGACTTGACAGGTGGGGACACCTGGCAATCGCTCGCCTCGGGTTTCGAAATCGGCACGCGGTTCCACTCGGCCCCGGTGGTCCGCCTTGCCGACGCCAAGCCGGTGCATCTCGGTCATGTCGTGAAGGCGGACACGCGCTGGCGGTTCTTCGCCTTCTGCCCGGACCAGGATCCATCGGCACCGAATTCAGCAATTGCCAGGCTCTGCCGTTTCCTCGCCGAAGATCCCGCATCCCCTGTCCGACGCTACACCCCGCCGGACCAGGACATCGATGCCATCCTTGATGTTCGCGCGATCTTCCAGCAGGGCACGCGTGACCTCGCGCTTGAAACCCTGCCCACATTTCTCAAGCCGCAAAAGGGCAGGCTTGGCCTTGTCGATTATGAGAAGATGTTCTGCCCCGATCTGAAGACCGGGCCGGATATATTCGATATGCGCGGGATAGACAGGAAAAATGGGTGTCTGGTGATCGTGCGTCCGGACCAATATGTCGCCCATGTCCTTCCGATCGAGGCCCATGACGAACTGGCGGCTTTCTTCAGCGGCATCATGCTGGAACAAACGCCCTGAACAAATCAGATCCGGCTGTTTGTCGCGTTACGCTATTCGAAGCGCTCGGTCCGACGGAAAAATTGCGGTCGGGTCATGACCGCAATCAGCCCGGCACGCAGACCACCAGAATGCGCGCGTCGTCTTCGCCACCAGAAGCATAGAGGTGGCCGACGGCGCTGTCGAAATAGATGCAGTCGCCCTGGTTCAGCACCACGGGGTCACGGTTTTCCACAAAAACCGTGACCTGTCCGGCCATCACGATCAGAAACTCCTGCCCGGGATGGCGCACGAACTCCTCGAAATCGACCAGTTCCCGCGCCTTCAGCGATCCCATCATCGGGCTCATCGCCTTGTGCCAGACATCCGGAAACAGCATCTCGTAGACGTAGTTCTTGGTTTCCTGCATCTTGAAATCGCCCTTGCGGGCGACCGCGAAACTTCCCGGGGCAAAAACCTCCCCCTCGGCATTGAAAAACGCCGCCAGATCCACATCCAGCGCCTGCGCCAGCATGGCAAGCCGGTCATAGGTCAGCGCAATGATGCCGCGTTCGGCCTTGGAAATCGTCGAGATCACCAGACCAGACCGCTCGGCGAGCTCCGCCAAGGTCCAACCCTTCTCCAGACGCAGCTTGCGCAGACGGCGGCCGAAGTCCAGTCTCGGATTGCCGTTTTCAGTCTGTTTCCTCATCCCTGCACCCTACGCGACAAATCGCTCCTGCGCCGTCTATTTTCCAATAGGAAATATTCCTCTTTCCAAAAGGAAAATTGGTGTTAACCTGTTTTGACAGGGACATTCAAGGGGAAGGCATGGCCGGGCATCACCACTATGACATGATTGTCATCGGCGCCGGAATGGCCGGCGCCTCGGTGGCCGCCGAACTGGCAGGCGCGGGGCGTATCGCGCTGCTGGAACGCGAAAGCCAGCCGGGCTACCACACCACCGGACGCTCCGCCGCTCTCTACACCCAGGCCTATGGTCCGCCCGTCATCCGGGCGCTGTCGCGCGCCTCGCATGAATTCTTTCTGGGTCGAGGCCCTGGCAATCCGCCCGAAGGTCTATTGCGCCCGCGCGGCGCGCTGTTCATCGCCCGCGCCGATCAGGCGGACAAGCTTGAGGCGATGCGGATCGCACTCGGCGCTGTCGCCCAGCCGCTCGATGCCGCCGGCCTT
>LADQ01000045.1 GCA_000961635.1 Hoeflea sp. BRH_c9
CCGCGGCGCGTCGTCGACACGCCGATCACCGAGCATGGCTTTACCGGCGTCGGCGTCGGCGCCGCGATGGCCGGGCTCAGGCCGATCGTCGAGTTCATGACCTTCAACTTCGCCATGCAGGCAATCGACCAGATCATCAACTCCGCCGCCAAGACGCTCTACATGTCGGGCGGCCAGATGGGCGCGCCGATCGTCTTCCGCGGACCCAATGGCGCCGCCGCCCGCGTCGGCGCCCAGCACTCGCAATGCTACGCCGCCTGGTACAGCCACATTCCCGGACTTCAGGTGATCATGCCCTATTCGGCGGCCGACGCCAAAGGCCTGCTCAAGGCCGCCATCCGCGACCCCAACCCGATCATCTTTCTTGAAAACGAGATCCTCTACGGACAGAGTTTCGACGTGCCGAAGATGGATGATTTCGTGCTGCCGATCGGCAAGGCCCGCATTCACAAGACCGGCAAGGACGCCACCATCGTCTCCTTCGGCATCGGCATGACCTATGCGCTGAAGGCGATCGAGGAACTGACCAAGCTCCGCATCGATGTCGAACTGATCGATCTGCGCACCATCCGGCCGATGGATCTGCCCACCGTGATCGAAAGCGTCAAGAAGACCGGCCGTCTGGTCACCGTCGAGGAAGGCTATCCGCAGAATTCCGTCGGCACCGAAATCGCCACGCGGGTGATGCAGCAGGCGTTCGATTATCTCGACGCGCCGGTGATCACCATCGCCGGCAAGGACGTGCCGATGCCCTACGCCGCCAATCTGGAAAAGCTGGCGCTGCCGAACGTCGCCGAAGTCATCGCGGCGGTGAAAGCCGTCACCTACACTGCCTGAGGGAGGACAGTCGGATGCCTATCAACATCACAATGCCTGCCCTGTCGCCGACAATGGAGGAGGGCAACCTCGCCAAATGGCTGGTCAAGGAGGGTGACAAGGTTGCCCCCGGCGACGTCATCGCCGAGATCGAGACCGACAAGGCGACCATGGAAGTGGAAGCCGTCGATGAAGGCACAGTGGCGAAGATCCTGGTTGCCGCCGGCAGCGAAGGCGTCAAGGTCAACGCGGTGATCGCCATTCTCGCCGGCGAAGGCGAAAGCGTCGAGGACGCCGCCAAGGGCGGCGGCAAGGCCGCGCCTGCTCCGAAGCAGGAAACCAAGGCGGAGGCGAAGCCGGAAGCCAAATCCGAAGCGCCCGCTGAAGCACCCAAAACCGAGCCCGCGTCCGCCAAGCCCGTCGAGGGCGCGCCGATGCGCGACACCGCGATCCAGGCGGAGCAGAAGGCCGGCCCCGCGCCCAGGAAGGATGGCGAACGTACATTCTCCTCGCCGCTCGCCCGCCGCATCGCCAAGGAAGCAGGCGTCGACGTCTCGGCCATCTCGGGTTCCGGCCCCCATGGCCGCGTGGTCAAGTCCGATGTCGAGGCTGCAATCGCTTCGGGCACCGGCAAGGCCGCAGCATCTCAGGCTGGAGCAGCTGCAGCACCCGCCGCGCCAAAAGGCATGTCGCAGGATGCTGTGCTGAAAAACTTCGCCGAGGGCTCCTACGAACTCGTCAAGCATGACGGCATGCGCAAGACCATTGCGCGCCGCCTGCAGGAATCCAAGCAGACCATCCCGCATTTCTACGTCACCGTCGATTGCGAACTCGACGCGCTGCTGGCGCTGAGGTCCGAGCTCAACAAGGCGGCGCCGGTCAAGGACGACAAGCCCGCCTACAAGCTCTCGGTCAACGACATGGTGATCAAGGCCCTGGCGCTGGCGCTGCGCGACGTGCCCGACGCCAATGTTTCCTGGACCGACGACAACATGGTCATGCACAAGCATTCCGACGTCGGCGTCGCCGTCTCCATTCCCGGCGGGTTGATCACCCCGATCATCCGCTCGGCCGAGGAGAAGACGCTGTCGGCGATTTCGGGCGAGATGAAGGATCTCGGCGCCCGCGCCAAGGAGCGCAAACTCAAGCCCGAGGAATACCAGGGCGGCACCACCGCGGTGTCCAACATGGGCATGATGGGCGTCAAGGATTTCGCCGCCGTCATCAACCCGCCGCATGCCACCATTCTGGCCGTCGGCGCCGGCGAACAGCGCGCCGTGGTCAAGAACGGCGAACTCGCCATCGCCACGGTGATGAGCGTGACGCTGTCGACCGACCACCGCGCCGTCGACGGCGCGCTCGGCGCTGAATTGTTGGCCGCCTTCAAGCGCTACATCGAAAACCCGTTGGGGATGCTGGTCTAGAGGTTCTCCGGTAAGGCCGGGAACCGGTTTCCGTCCGGAATTTCGAAAAAAGCAAAGAGTAAGCCTGTCACAATCAACACTGGAGAAAGCAAATGGCCGAACATGGTGTGAACGAGGCTCTTGGCAGGACCTGGACCTGGATGGCGGCCCTTGCCATCATCTGCATTGTCGGCGGCTTTCTGGCGCTCATCAATCCCTTCGGAGCCACCATATTCGCCGTGACGCTGGCGGGCTGGGTGTTCCTGTTCCAGGGCGTCATTCAAATCATCCACGCCTTCCGCGCCCGCCAGCAATCCGGCTTCATCTGGTCGCTCGGGCTTGGCGTGCTGTCGCTGCTGGTAGGCTTCGTGCTGGTCGCCGATCCGTTGGCGGGCTCGGTGTCGCTGACGCTGCTGGTGGCGGTGCTGTTCCTCTTCACCGGCGTCGCCAAGATCATGTTCGCGTTGTCGCTGCGTGGGGCTTCCGGCTGGATCTGGGTGCTGGCCTCGGGCCTGATCTCGGCGGCGCTCGGCATCATGATCCTCGCCGGACTGCCCTCAACGGCGGCCACCATTTTGGGCCTGCTGCTGGGCATCGAACTGATCTCCAACGGCGTGCTGTTCCTGTTCGTGGCGCTGGGGCTGCGCGATTTGAGCAAGCCGCTGTGAGGCATCCATGAAAACAGTGCTCTGCTACGGCGATTCGCTCACCTGGGGCTACGACCCCGAAAACCGCGCCCGGCACAAGCTCGAAGACCGCTGGTCCTCGGTGCTGGCCCAATCGCTGGGCGAAGGCGTGCATGTGGTGGCCGACGGGCTCAATGGCCGCACCACGGTGTTTGACGATTACACCGGCGATTGCGACCGCAACGGCGCGCGCACGCTGCCGACCTCGCTGCACATGCACGCGCCGCTCGATCTGGTGATCATCATGCTTGGCTCCAACGACATGAAGCCGGTTGTCGCCGGCTCGGCTCACGCGGCGTCAAAGGGCATGCGCCGCCTGCTTAATTTGGTCCAACTGCACGCCTGGCCGGTGGAGCAGGAGCCGCCGCAGATCCTGGTGGTCTCGCCGCCGCCGCTGGTGGAAACGGCGGACCCGGATTTCGCCGCGATGTTCGAGGGCGGCGTCGAACAATCGGCGATGCTTGCCTCGTTCTATGCCGATCTGGCTGACGAGACCGGTGCGGGTTTTTTTGATGCCGGCTCGGTGGCCGCGTGCTCGTCGATTGATGGCGTCCATCTGGACGCCAAAAACACCCGCGCCCTTGGCCGCGGCCTGGCGCCGGTGGCGCGGCTATTGCTGGGGCATTGAATTTTGCTGAATTGACCAGGGTCAAGGAGAACGAGGACTGCGGGCGGATAGAGTGAACACATCAACAAACCAACGAGGAGATGTTTGATGTCGCATACGCCCAATGAATTGGTGGAGGAATTTCCCGAGTACGTCGAAAAAATGCATGAGTTGAAACAGAGTGACGCCCATTTCGCCAAACTCTTTGAGGCCTATCACGACGTCAACCGGGCGGTTCACCGCGCCGAAACCAATATTGAGCCGACAGATGATTTCAATCTGGAATCAATGCGCAAGGAGCGCCTGAAGCTCAAGGACGAAATCTACGGGATGCTGGCGGGCTGAGACGCCCGACGCGCCCTGTAAGAATGGCAGGGCGGACGCTGATCCGTCCGCCCTGACTTTAAAGGAGACAAGGCGTGTCAAACACTTATGACGTGATCATCATCGGCTCCGGCCCCGGCGGCTATATCGCGGCCATCCGCGCCGCCCAATTGGGCCTGAAGACGGCGGTGGTCGAACGCGAGCATCTGGCCGGCATCTGCTCCAACTGGGGCTGCATCCCGACCAAGGCGCTGCTCAGATCGGCCGAAGTGCTGCATCTGGCCGAACACGCCAAGAATTACGGCCTCAAGTTGGAAGGCTCCATCACGCCGGATCTCGAAGCCATCGTCAAGCGCTCGCGCGGCATCGCCGAGCGGATGAATGGCGGCGTCGGGTTCCTGATGAAGAAGAACAAGGTCGACGTCATCTGGGGCGAGGCCAAGCTCACCAAGCCGGGCGAGATCGTCGTTGCCAAGACCACCAAGAAGATCATCGAGCCGCAGGGCCCGATCCCGAAGAACACCTTGGGCGAGGGAACCTACACTGCCAAGCACATCATCGTCGCCACCGGCGCGCGGCCGCGCGCGCTGCCCGGCATCGAGCCCGACGGCAAGCTGATCTGGACCTATTTCGAGGCGATGAAGCCCGACAGGATGCCGAAATCGCTGTTGGTCATGGGCTCCGGCGCCATCGGCATCGAATTCGCCTCGTTCTACCGCGCCATGGGCGTCGATGTGACCGTGGTCGAGGTGATGAAAACCGTGATGCCGGTCGAGGATGCCGAGATTTCCGCCTTCGCCAAGAAACAGTTCGACAAGCAGGGCATGAAGATCCTGCTCGAAGCCAAGGTCACCAAGGTCGACAAGAGCGCCGACTCAATCACCGCCCATGTCGAACTCAAGGACGGCAAGATCGAAAAAATCACCGCCGACCGGATGATCTCGGCTGTCGGCGTGCAGGGCAATATCGAAAACATCGGGCTAGAAGCGCTCGGCGTGAAGACCGACCGCGGCTGCATCGTCATCGACGGCTATGGCAAGACCAATGTGGCGGGCATCTACGCCATCGGCGATGTCGCAGGTCCGCCGATGCTGGCGCACAAGGCCGAGCACGAGGCGGTGATCTGCGTCGAGAAGATCGCGGGACTGAAAAATGTGCATCCGATGGACAAGCTCAAGATCCCCGGCTGCACCTATTGCAACCCGCAGGTGGCCTCCGTCGGCCTGACCGAGGCCAAGGCCAAGGAATTGGGCCGCGACATCCGCGTCGGCCGTTTTCCCTTCGTCGCCAATGGCAAGGCGATTGCGCTCGGCGAGGACCAGGGGCTCGTCAAGACCATCTTTGACAAGAAAACCGGCGAACTGCTGGGCGCCCATCTGGTCGGCGCCGAAGTCACCGAGCTGATCCAGGGTTTTGTCGTGGCGATGAACCTGGAAACCACCGAGGAAGACCTGATCCACACCATCTTCGCCCACCCGACCCTGTCCGAAACACTGAAGGAAAGCGTGCTCGACGCCTATGGACGGGCGTTGAACGCATGACCCGCGCGGCACGGGCATTGATGGTGCCACTGCAGCGACTTACATAGGGCGCAACGGACGCGCGCCGCGCCGGGACAAGGGAGACTTACGAAAATGGAACCGCAGATGGGATTTTTGACGATGCCGGGGGTCGGTTTCTTCGGCCTTCTGCTGATCGGTGTCATTGCCGGTTTTGTCGCCGAACGCGCCATGAACCGCGATCACGGGCTATTGACCAATATGTTGGTGGGCATAGCCGGCTCCTTTGTCGGCAGCGCGCTCGCGGGCGTACTCAACATCAATTACTACGGATTTGCCGGAAATCTGGTCGTGGCCATTGTTGGTGCGGTCCTGATTCTCTGGATCTTCGGCCGTTCCCAGCGCAGTTGAACCATAAGCTTATAAAGGACCTCTTGATGGTCACCATTCTCGACAGAACCAATCTCGACGACGCTGCTCAGCCCAAGCGCGTCCGGCATCCGGAAAAGCAGGCGCGGCCCGATACCGAGGTCAAGCGCAAGCCGGAATGGATCCGGGTCCGCGCGCCAACCTCGAAGGGCTATCAGGAAACCCGTTCGATCGTGAAGGAGAACAATCTCGTCACGGTCTGCGAGGAAGCCGGCTGCCCCAATATCGGCGAGTGCTGGGACAAGAAGCACGCCACCTTCATGATCATGGGCGAGATCTGCACCCGCGCCTGCGCCTTCTGCAATGTGGCGACCGGCAAACCCAATCCGCTCGATTTGCTCGAACCCGAAAACGTCGCCAAGGCGGTCAAGCAGATGGGGTTGATGCATGTGGTGATCACCTCGGTCGACCGCGACGATCTCGACGATGGCGGCGCCGAGCATTTCGAAAAGGTGATTTGGGCCATCCGCGCCGCTTCGCCGCAGACGACGATCGAAATCCTGACACCGGATTTCCTGCGCAAGCCCGGCGCGCTGGAGCGCGTGGTGGCGGCCAGGCCCGACGTCTTCAACCACAATCTCGAAACGGTGCCCGGCAACTATCTCACCGTCCGCCCCGGCGCGCGCTATTTCCACTCGATCCGGCTGTTGCAGCGGGTCAAGGAACTCGATCCGACCATGTTCACCAAATCGGGAATCATGGTGGGCCTGGGCGAAGAGCGCAACGAAGTGCTGCAGCTGATGGATGATTTGAGAACCGCCGATGTCGATTTCATCACCATCGGCCAGTATCTGCAGCCGACCCGCAAGCACCACGAGGTGATGAGCTTCGTCACGCCCGACGAGTTCAAGAGCTACGAGAAGATCGCCTACACCAAGGGCTTCCTGATGGTGGCGTCGAGCCCGCTCACCCGCTCCTCGCACCACGCCGGCGACGATTTCGCACGGCTCAAGGCCAATCGCGAGTCGCGGCGTACCGCGGTGGCTTGAATAACGGGCTGTGTTGTCTTTATTTGGGTTATGATAGGTTCATTCAAGGACAAGAGAACAGAACAGCTCTTCCGGGGTGAACGGGTTCGCGGGTTTCCACCTGATATTGTAGTCCGCGCCAGGCGTAAATTGACGAGCCTGAATGCCGCACATAGGCTCGACGACATGCGGGTTCCGGCAAGCAATCGCCTTGAACAGCTCAAGGGAGATAGAACGGGGCAGTATTCGATCCGCATAAATGATCAGTGGCGGATTTGTTTCCGTTGGTTCGATGGCAACGCGTTTGATGTCGAGATATGTGATTACCACTGAGAGGTGACGATGCAGTTCCTACAAGATGATCCGATCCATCCCGGCGAGATTCTGCGGGAGGAATTCCTCGCCGAGTATCAGCTTTCAGTTGCCGGGGTAGCGTCGGCATTGGGCGTCAATGCGGGCCGGTTGGCTGACGTGATCGCCGGCAAGGCTGCCGTCGACGCCGATCTTGCCTTGCGTCTGTCCCGGTATTTTTCCAACTCCGCGGAGTTCTGGTTGAACCTGCAGCGCGGCTATGACCTTGCGGTGGCGCTCAAGCATGCCGAAGGCCTTGATGCGATCAGGCCGGTTCACGCGGCTTGAGCGGGCTTGCATCGCACGATGAATGAGGCCGATCGGCTTGATCTTCAAGGGCGAATTGCTTAGCTCCATTCCATGCCGCAATTTACAACCACCCGCCAGGTTCCCCATTCGGCCCGCCAGATGTTCGATCTGGTCGCCGATGTCGAGCGCTATCCCGAATTCCTGCCGCTGTGCGAGGCATTGAGCGTTCGTTCGCGCAAGGAGCGCGAGGGTAAGACCCTGCTGATCGCCGATATGACCGTGGGCTACAAGGCGATCCGCGAGACCTTCACCAGCCAGGTGCTGCTCAAGCCGGATGAACTGGCCATTGACGTCAAATATCTCGATGGCCCGTTCAAATATCTCGACAACAAATGGACCTTCGTGGCCCGCGCGGATGGCGGCTGCGAGGTTCGGTTCTTCATCGATTACGAGTTCAAGAGCCGGATGCTGGGCGCGCTGATGGGCGCGATGTTCGACCGCGCATTCCGCATGTTCGCCGAAGCCTTTGAAAAACGCGCGCGCGATATCTACGGCGAGACCGGCGCTTCCTGAGTGCCGGGTCGTATCGAGGCCCGTCCGATCACCGCCTCGAGCGCCGCGCGCACGGTGGCGGCGCGGATCAGGTCGCGGCTCCAGGAGGGATCCCAGCGCAGTTCGATG
>LADQ01000121.1 GCA_000961635.1 Hoeflea sp. BRH_c9
GGTGGTGATCAGGCTGCCATCCTCCTGCGGCATCACACCGGACAGCACCTTGACCAGGTCATCCTCGCGGCGCTGCGTGACAAAGCGGGATTGGCCCGGCTTGCGCTTGTCCATCCAGTGCTGCAGTCCGGCCTCGGTGAAGCGGATCCCCGGAGGGCAGCCGTCGACGACGCAGCCGAGCGCCGGGCCGTGGCTCTCGCCCCAGGTGGTCACGCGAAACAGGTGGCCAAAGGTGTTGTGCGACATGCGGTTCAACCATTGTGCTGGCGGGACGAGCCCATGCTGGAAGCTTCGCCGTGACTTCTAGATGAAATCGGTCCCTTGGGGGAAGCCTTTTTGTGAACTGATCATCTGATCCGATCGGTTTCGTTGACATCGCAAATGTTTGCGGTTTTCATGCCGACGTCAATTTTGCCATAATCTCCCCCTTAAAGGGGGCACCTGAAATCGCCCGATCAAGGATTGTCTTATGCGTTTTGCGATATCCGCCCTGTTGGCCATTTCGGCCATGCTTGCCCCGTTCACCGCCATGGCGCAGAGCGCCGATGCCACCGGAGTAATTGACGAGGTCTCCACCGCGACTCAGACGATCAAGCTCGATGACGGCACGGAGTACCAGACGCCGACCGAGTTTGATTTCGATGGGCTCGAGAAAGACGTCGAAGTTGTCATCTTCTACACCATTGTCGACGGCAAGCGGATGATCAACGACCTCGAACTGGTGCAGCAGTAACAGGCCAGTCGCGCGGACTTGTTCCAGGGCCGCGACGGTCAGATGTCTAGAATCCCAACGCCCTTCGCCGTTTCACGGCCTCCGCAGGCCAGAATTCCTCGACGCTTGAATAGAAAACGTCAAAGGCCGGAATGTTCTCCGGCAATCCCACCCACGCCAATTTGGACCGGGTGAAGATATGCACGTCCGGCGGCAGCCGGTCCGGTTCGTCCAGGGCGCCGACGCGCACGAACAGCATGGTCTCGCGCCTGCCGTAATCCGACCAGACCGTGGTTCCGCAATCCTCGCAGCGATACAGATCATGCGGCCGGCCACTGTCGGTGGGCATGGTATATATCACCGTATTGCCTTGTTCGATCTCGATGGCGTCGCGCTCGATGATGGCGTTGATGACAAAGGCGCTGCCGGTCTGGCGCTGGCAATCCTTGCAATGACAGCAATGCACAATCATCGGTTCGGCGGTCAGCCGGTAGCGCAAGGCGCCACATCCGCATCCGCCGGCAAGATCGGTGTTCATGGTTCCACATCGCTCCACAAAGCGGCACGCATGGCAGCTCAGAACCACGCCGCGGCCAGTTTCAAACTTTGTAATGGAGCACAAGGTAACGGGAAGCTGGCGCCAGAAAAAGCCCTGTCCGCCGGCCAAGTGCCATCAGATCCAGCCGATGCCATCATCCGTGATCCTGAGCACCCGGTCCTGCGGAATATCGATCATCGCCGCCTCATCATCCGCCGTTTTGCCGATGCGGTTGAACAGAGTGCGGATGACGCCGCCATGAGCGACGCAGATCGTCGGTCTGTTCACCGAGGCCAGGAAACGGTCGATGCGTTGGGCCAGCGTCGCATAGCTTTCCGCCTTTTTACCAGGCGGCGTGAAATGCCATTTGCCCTGATCGCGCTGTGCGATGAGGTCTGGCGAATGCGCCGCCACCTCGGCCAGCGTCTGGCCCTCCCAATCCCCGAACGACAGCTCGATCAGCAGGGGGTCGGTGCGGTATCCGTCGCGGGGCAGGCCGGCGGCTTGCCGCACCAGTTCCATGGTTTCCCGCGTTCGCCCCAACGGGCTGGCGACCCAGTCAAAATCGGCAAGCGGCAGGCCTGGATCGGGCATCGCCGCCAGGCTCCGGCCATTCGCCAGCGCCTGTTGGCGCCCGGTGTCATTGAGGGGGATGTCGCGTGCACCCTGCAGCCGCTCCTCCCGGTTGTAGTCCGTCTGCCCATGGCGGATCACATAGAGAAGCATGCCCTGTTCCTCGTTGGAGAGTGGTGTTTTCAATGCCGCAGGTCGGAATCGATGCGCATGAGACGCTTCGTACCGGGGATAGATGCAAAACGCGTTCAGGTGGACCCACCTGAACGCCGCGCATCATACGACGCTTATGTCAGGCGCATCAACGGCCTTCATGCCAACCGTGTGGTAGCCTGAATCGACATGGAGGATTTCGCCGGTGACGCCGCGCGCCAGGTCAGAAACCAGATAGAGCGCGGAATCTCCGACCTCATCAATGGTGACCGTGCGCTTGAGCGGCGAGTTGTACTCGTTCCACTTCAGGATGTAGCGGAAATCGCCGATCCCGGACGCGGCAAGCGTCTTGATCGGGCCCGCCGAAATCGCATTGACCCGGATGTTGGAGCCGCCCAGATCGACAGCCAGATAGCGCACGCTGGCTTCAAGCGCTGCCTTGGCGACACCCATGACGTTGTAATGCGGCATGACCTTCTCGGCGCCGTAATAGGTCAGCGTGACGATTGAACCGCCATCGCTCATCAACGCTTCGGCCCGCTTGGCGACCGCCGTCAGCGAATAGACCGAAATTTCCATGGTGCGGTTGAAATTCTCCCGCGAGGTTTCAACATAGCGGCCGGTGAGTTCGTCCTTGTCGGAAAAAGCAATGGCGTGCACCACGAAATCCAGTTTGCCCCAACGCGATTGCAGCTCCGAAAAGACCGCATCGATTGTGTCAAGATCGGTGACGTCGCAATGACCGGCGACAATGGCTCCGAGCTCGGCGGCGAGCGGCTCGACACGCTTTTTCAGCGCGTCTCCCTGATAGGTCAGGGCAAGTTCGGCGCCGGCATCGGCGCATGCCTTGGCGATGCCCCAGGCGATCGAACGGTTGTTCGCCACGCCCATGATCAGGCCGCGTTTGCCTTTCAAGAGGCCGGAAGTGTCAGCCATTGCATTCTCCCTTAAAATGGTCGCGCAGGCTATGGCACACAGGGCCTCTAGCTGCAAGTCGCGCCTGCCTTTGGTGCCGGGCGCCGCCCGGTGAACCCTGAATTGTAACCGATATCAAACGTACCAGGCCTTCTTGTTCGATCGCATCAGGTCGATCAGCCGCTGGTCCGGTTTTTCCGGCAGCATGACACGCAGATGCACATGCAGCGCGCCGCGATCGCCCTTGCCGGTGGGAAGACCTTTTTGATTGATGCGAAGCACGGTGTCGGATCCGGACCATTCCGGAATTTCGATCCGCAGCGGACCATCCAGGCCCTGATACACGGTGGACCCGCCCAGCACGGCTTCCGCAAGGTCAATGGCGTGATCGCCGTGAAGGTCCGGCCCCGAGGATCGAAGCCGCGGATGCGCCTTGTGGCGCAAGGTGACAATGGCGTCGCCCAGAGACAAAGGATCGGGTGAGGGGACGCGGATTTCGGTTCCGTCCACTATTCCCGGAGGCGCGGCAAAGGCGACGGTAACGCCGTTTGCGAAGCTGACTTCGCCCCTGTATCCGGCAAACGCCGCCTCGAGACTTATGTCCACGTGATGGTGAACCGCCGGCAGTGCGGGTCCGGATCCGTTGTTGCGGGATTTCCACTTGGCGAAGAGGTCATCAAGCGCATCGAGCGGATCCTGGTCCATCCCCGGCGCGTCTGTCTTGGTTCGTTGGTCCGGGTTATCTTTTGTCTGCGTGGTTTCGCGGGCCTGCTTCGCCGCCGCCTCGCCGAAAATATGGGCCACCATATCCTCGAAGCTGGCCGAATCCTGGGGGGCGGCGTCCTCGCCGTCCGCCCCCACGCCGGCTCCCGCCCCCATGGCCTGCCTGAAGGCCTTGAAGGGATTGACGGCAAAGCCACGACCCGGCCTGGACCGGCGCCGTCCGCGGGCGTCAATATGGCCGCTGTCGAATTTCACGCGCAGTTCCGGATCGATCAAAAGCTTGTAGGCAAGGGCGATTTCCGCAAACCGGCTGCCCGCCTGCGGGTTGTCCCGGTTCTGATCAGGATGCCATGTTTTGGCGAGCTGCCGGTAGGCGCTCTTGATGTCTTCGGCTTTGGCCGACTTGTCGACGCCGAGCACCGTGTACGGACTACGCATGTTACAATTCCCGTATGGGCTTTACTCACCCAAGCGTAGCGAGGATTTGCTAACCATCGGTGTATAAATCCCGTACCGGGACATATTCGCCAAGCTTGCCGTGATTCAGCCGCCGGCGCGATCAAGGCTGATAAGGTCCCATCCACCATCCGGACGGCGGCAGATGCGTCCGTTGAACAAGGCCACGCCATCAAAGCCGTGCCGTGTGGTCTCAAACAACCGGCAGGTTTTTGCGCCCTCGGCCGATGTGGCGATTTTGGTGATCACCCCCGCGGATCCCGTCAACATATTGGACCAGGGCAGGGGGTCACCCAGTTGATTGTCGCCGAGGCCGCCGACAAGGTCGCGAATCACCGTCTCGTCGGACAATATCTCGCCGTCGGCGGACAATGGGGTGATCGCCGCGGTGGTCATCGGGTCGATGGACAGCGCGGATACGGCGGAGGAGCCAGTGCTCATGCACCCTGACAGAACCAGACAAACAGGTACGGCCAGCGCCATAAGCGCGCGGCGAACCGACCGGCCCTTTTCGCTCCAGTCAGCTTCTGTTAGGTCAAGTGTCATTGTACCATTGCTCCAGCCCGGAGGCATGAGGGAAGAGTATGACCGAAACAGGGTTAACGACTGGTGACTTTACCGAAGCGGCCGAGCCTTACCGGCTTTTTGCCGAGTGGCTTGAGGACGCCACGGCATCCGAACCCAACGACCCCACCGCGCTGGCGCTGGCGACCGTTGACGCTGGCGGCCTGCCCGATGTCCGGATGGTGCTGCTCAAGGGATTTGATCATCGCGGTTTTGTTTTCTACACCAATTTCGAAAGCGCCAAGGGCGTGGAGATCCTCGGATCGATGAAGGCGGCGATGTGCTTTCACTGGAAAACGCTGCGGCGGCAGGTGCGCATCCGCGGACCGGTCGAGCAGGTCAGCGACGCCGAGGCCGATGAATATTACGCCTCTCGCCCCCGCGGCAGCCGGATTGGCGCCTGGGCGTCAAAGCAATCGCGTCCGCTCGAAAGCCGTTTCGCGCTGGAAAAGGCCGTCGCCGAATACACCGCCCGATATCCGATTGGCGAGATTCCGCGCCCGCCGCATTGGTCCGGTTTCAGGCTTGATCCGCAATCCATCGAATTCTGGCATGACCGGCCGTTCCGGCTGCACGACCGCGTGCTGTTTACCCGTCAGGCCGGTGATTGGGACAAGACCCGGCTTTATCCGTGACCGGATGGGAGAGCCCGGGGTTCGATCCAGCGTGACAGGCTTCAGACCAACGCGAAGGGAATGCCCGACGCCAGGGCGCCGACATAGCGGCGTTTCTGATAATACCCGTTCAGCGATATGCGGCGGAGCGCAAAGCGCTGCAACAGGTCCTCGCGGTGCAGGACGCCGGGATTGGTCGTCACGGCCAGCTTGAAACCCAGATCTTCCGCGGCCTGGTATTCGCGCGGACCCGCGGCGCATCGGTCACCATAAGGATACGCCAGTGTTTGCGGCTTTTCGCCGGTAATTTCGGCGATGCGCTCGGATGAACGGACAATTTCCGAGCGCATCTGATCCGCAGCCAGGTGGGCCAGGTTCAAATGGCCGATGGTATGGGCGCCGAGCCGGGCGAGCGGCGTGGCGGCGAGCTTGCGCAGTTCGTTTTCGTCCATGACCTCCCGGTCGACAATCCCGGTCGGAGAGATCCCGGACGCCCGCGCCATGGCGTCAAGCCGGGCGACGATCGAATCCTGGTGCGAGCATGCCAGCGCCTTGTGCAGGCAGTCGAAGGCCGCGTATTTTTCAATCAGGGTCCGGGTCGGCAGACAAACCTCGCCGCTGCCGTAATCGAAGGTGAATTCATCGGACTGGCCGATCAGATGTTCGGCGGTTTCCCACCAGATCGAATGGGTGCGATCGACAAACCCGCCGGAGACGAAAATCGTGTAGGGAACGCCATGCTTTTCAAATACCGGGCGGGCATGCATGTCATTGTCGCGGTACCCGTCATCCAGGGTGAACACCATGGCCGGGCCGGTCTGGTCGGGATTGGCGAGAAACGCGGGCAGATCCTCAAGCGCCACCGGGGTATGACCATCGGCCTTGAGTTTGGTGATGCTCTGATCAAGGAACTCCGGCGTGACTGTCAGATGCGCTACCGGATCGAAATCCTTGTGGGCTGCTGGCCGGACATGGTGCAGGGTAAAGATCGCCCCCATTCCACGCGCGCCCGGCATCAGCCCGGCCTTCGATAGCAGCGACACGGCTTCAAGCCCGCCCTGAATGACGGCGCGCTTGAACATTCTCCGTGCGGCAACTGTATTAGGTCCGTACATAATTCCGATCCGAAATGCTCAACAAACACGAGCAATCCGGCCGTTTTACCAGTTCCGGCTTAACCGATGTTGAATCAATCCCGGAATTTGATCTGAGAGCGTCCTATTAATCGCGCGACGCTCTAGATCGCCGCAACGACATCCTTGAGCATATCCCCCACCTTGCCCGCGACGGACTGGAGCGTGGCGTTGGGGATGGCCTGCATGGAGGCTTCGGGGTCAATGGCGCTGACCATGACTTCGTCGCCAGGCAGGGAACGCACGATGACATTGCACGGCAGCATGGCCCCGACCCGCGGCTCGATCTTGATGGCTTCGTTGGCCATGCCTGGATTGCAGGCGCCGAGAATGAGGTAGTTGTCCATCTCAGCGTCGATCTTCTTCTTCATCGTCGCCTTGACGTCGATTTCGGTCAGCACGCCGAAGCCCTTGGCCGCAAGTGCCGCGCGGGTCCGTTCGACAATTGTATCAAAATTTTCGCCTTTGAAGGTGCGGTCGATCGTGTAGCTCATGGCCAGGTCTCCTTTGGTTCACATGCAGTGAATGGCATGTGTGGTCGCGGAATGGCGAAGGCAAGGTGGTGCGACAATGCAGCCTGCCCGGCAGCGGACGGATGGCCCGGATCTATCATTCCCGCGCTGATGGAAGCGGCCGGCTTGCCTGCAATCAAACTCAGATCTGGGTGCCGCCAACCGTCATGGCGTTCATCAGCAGATGCGGCTGGCCGACGCCGACCGGCACGCTCTGGCCGGCCTTGCCGCACATGCCGATGCCGGTGTCGAGTGAGGAATCATTGCCGACCATGGAGATCCGCTGCATGGCTTCCGGACCATTGCCGATCAGCATGGCGCCGGTGACGGGCGCGCCGATCTTGCCATCCTCGATCATGTAGGCCTCGGTGCAGCCGAAGACGAATTTGCCCGAGGTGATGTCGACCTGGCCGCCGCCGAAGGAGACGGCATAGAGGCCTTTCTTGACGGAGGCGATCATTTCGCCGGGGCTCTTGTCGCCTGAGAGCATGTAGGTGTTGGTCATCCGCGGCATCGGCTGATGCGCATAGGACTGCCGGCGTCCGTTGCCGGTGGCTTTCATGCCCATCAGCCGGGCGTTCTGCCGGTCCTGCATGTAGCCCACCAGAATACCGTCCTCGATCAGCACATTGTAGCCCGAGGGCGTGCCCTCGTCATCGACGGACAGCGAGCCGCGCCGCCCTTCAAGGGTGCCGTCATCGACCACGGTAACGCCCTTCGACGCCACCCGCTGGCCCAGAAGGCCGGCGAAGGCGGAGGTCTTCTTGCGGTTGAAATCGCCCTCCAGGCCATGGCCGACGGCTTCATGCAGCATCACGCCGGGCCAGCCGGCGCCGAGCACCACATCCATCGTGCCCGCGGGGGCGGGGACGGCGTCAAGATTGACCAGCGCCTGCCGCAGCGCTTCGTCGGCGCCATGCCGCCAGCTTTCATCGGTCAGGAAATCGCCGAACAGTTTGCGTCCGCCCATGCCGTAGGAGCCGTTTTCCTGCCGGTCGCCGACGCCGGCGACAACGGAAATGTTGAGCCGGGTGAGGGGGCGGACGTCGCGCACCCGGTGACCGTCGGCGCGCAGGATTTCCACCACCTGCCAATTGGCGCCGATCGAAACCGAGACCTGGCGGACCCGTTCATCCTTGTTGCGCAGATAATGGTCGATGCTCTGCAGCAGCTTGACCTTGTCCTCGAAGCCAGGCGTGGCGAGCGGGTTGTCGGCGGTGTAGAGCAATTTGTTGGTGCGCTGTGGCGCGGCGGAATAGACGCCGGTGGCGCCGCGGGTGACGGCGGACACCGCATCCGCCGCCCGCATCAACGCCGCTTCCGACAATTCGCCGGCATGGGCGTATCCGGAAGTTTCGCCCAGCACCGAGCGGAGCCCGAAGCCGCGATCGGTCGAGTAGGCGCCGGATTTCAGCTTGCCGTTGTCGAAGACAAGTGATTCGGTCTCTTCGTACTCGAGATAGAGCTCGCCATCATCCGCGCCCTTGAGCGCATCGGCGACGATCCGCTCCACTTTGGCTTCGGAAACGTCGAACTGACTGGCGAGTGGGTCCTGCATGGTGGTGTCCAATTCTGTGGCGATCATGGAAGACTATATAGGTGATCGAGCCGCGATTGAAACACAGGGGCCGGAGCCGGCGGCCAGAATCACCCATGAGAATGTCAATCGTCCAGGCCAGGCTTGCCGCGGCAAACCGGACCCATGCGGATCGGTGCGATGACCGGCCCTGACGGGCTGGATGGCGAACTCAGGCGATCACGGCAGTGCGGCGTAGCCTTCGGTGAAACCGGCGAGATCTACCGGGATGCCGATCCCTTCCTCGGGAGTCTGGAACACGATGAATGTTGCGGTGGTGCCGCCGCGCAGGGTGGTCAGCAGCGTTTCATCGAGGATCACCTCGGCATAGCAGCCATCGGAAAAGCAGCGCACGAAATAGGCCCTGCCAATATCCTTGCCGTCGACATTCAGGCCAAGTCCGGATGGCAACAGCACGCCAAGCGGCGCCAAGACCCGCAGGATGCGCGCCTGCTGGTCGGCGGTTTTCAGCACCACCACGGAGAGGCCGACCTCGGGCCGGTCATCGGCAATGACGTTTTGCATCAGCGCGCACTGTTCGCCCGGCGCCCCCGCCGGGGTGTCGCAGACGATTGACCATGAGCCGTGCGAGGATTTGACCTTGCCGGCCTGCTGGGCGGCCGCATGAGTTGCAAGCGCCAACGGGGCTGCGAGCATCAGGCTGGCCAAAAAGGCTGCCCTGGCAGGGTTCGATTTGAGTGCAAATGCCATTTCAACTCCACACAACGGCCGAATCATCACCCATTTTGTAGATGGGCGGGGCCAAATTGAAACCCTTCACCGTCACTCTCTCCCGTTTTGTACGGCAAAAATGCGGCCCGGAGACAAACCGGCCCGGTGATATTGACAAAGCCGCGCTGCATTCGCATCCCCAACCTTGCCAAATCACGCCGTCAAACTGCCATTCTCAAGTCAAAACCGCACCCAAACAGGCGGCTCCGCCAGATCCGCGCAAAAATGCCGCATCATCAAGACGTGACGGCTGTTGCTAGCGGTGTCATTCTGTGATTTGAAGCCCCGATCATATTGAGGGATTCCGTCTGGTCACGCAGGCGGTGCGATACTCGAGGGAGACTAAACGTGACCAACAAGCTTTCTGCAGGGCTTGCCGCGTTCGGCACGCTGGGTGCAAGCCCGGCTTTGGCCGCACAGCCGGTTGATTGGCAAATGGGTTTACAGCCCGCCGCCACGGGAATTATGACGCAGATACGGGGATTTGAAGCCTACACACTTTGGTTCATCGTGCCGATCACGCTTTTCGTGCTGGTATTGCTGGTCTATGTGATGGTGAAATTCCGCGCCGGCGCCAATCCAACTCCGTCCAAGACCAGTCACAACTCGCTCATTGAAGTGGTCTGGACGCTGGGCCCGGTGGTGATCCTTCTCGCGCTGGCGATTCCGTCCTTCAATCTGCTAACCGCGCAATACTCGCCGCCCGAAGCCGACTACACGGTCAAGGCCACTGGCTATCAGTGGTATTGGGGCTACGAGTACCAGACCGACAGCGAAGTCTCGTTTGACTCCCTCATGCTGAAGGAAGGCGACCGCGCCGGTTACGCCAAGGAAGATGTGGCGGCTTATCCGCGCCTGCTTGCGGTTGACAATGAATTCGTGGTTCCGGTTGGCAAGACCGTGCGCGTGCTGGTAACCGCCGCCGATGTGCTCCACTCCTTCGCCATGCCCGCTTTCGGCATCAAAATGGACGCGGTTCCCGGCCGTCTCAACGAGACCTGGTTCAAGGCGGACGCCGAGGGACTGTATTACGGACAGTGTTCCGAGCTTTGCGGCAAGGATCATGCCTATATGCCGATCGCAATTCGTGTGGTTGCCCAAGACAAGTTCGATGCATGGCTTGCCGCCGCTGCCGACGATGTTGAGGCCGCCAACCGCAATCTGATGGCCGCCATCGATGCCGACGCAAAGTCGGTCGATGTCGCCGCCAACGACAAGAACTAAGAGAGGGGACTGAGAGCAATGGCCGGTTCAGCTGTCACTCACGACGATCATGACCACAAGCCAAAGGGCTTTGTGCGTCGCTGGATGTATTCCACCAACCATAAGGACATCGGCACGCTCTACCTGATTTTCGCGATCATGGCGGGCATCATCGGTGGCGTCCTGTCGATTGCCATGCGCATGGAACTCCAGGAGCCGGGGATCCAGATCTTCCACGGTCTGGCCTCGATGGTCTATGGTTACGAAGGCGACGCCGCTATCGATGGCGGCAAGCACATGTACAATGTGTTCACCACCGCTCACGGCCTGATCATGATCTTCTTCATGGTCATGCCGGCTCTGATCGGCGGCTTTGCCAACTGGATGGTGCCGATCATGATCGGCGCGCCGGACATGGCGTTCCCGCGCATGAACAACATCTCGTTCTGGCTGCTGCCCCCGGCTTTCCTGCTGCTGCTCTTGTCGATGTTCGTTGAAGGCCCCGCCGGCGGCTACGGCACCGGTGGCGGCTGGACCATTTATCCGCCGCTCTCGACAACCGGACAGCCCGGACCGGCGATGGATTTCGCCATCCTGTCGCTGCACCTTGCTGGCGCTTCGTCGATCCTCGGCGCCATCAACTTCATCACCACCATCTTCAACATGCGCGCGCCGGGCATGAC
>LADQ01000077.1 GCA_000961635.1 Hoeflea sp. BRH_c9
CCGGTGCTGGCGATGGTGCTGGTCACCGCGGCCATCGCCTGGTGGTTCTTGCTGTCCATGGCCGGCGCCATTGCCCAGATCGAAGGCTCGCCGCGGCCGCTGGGACCCGGCATGGCGCTGGTTGCCCGGTTTCTGCCGGTGGATCCGGGATCATTTGCGGCCACCATCGCCGATCTTTGCCTTTCGGGTGAGGCGGGCGCCTTGCTTGCCAGCGGATCTTCCCTTTCGTTGGCAACAGCACTTTTCGTGATGTGGTTTGCAATGGCCGCCGCGATGATGTTGCCGACGGCGACGCCGATGATCCGCACCTATGCCGAAATCGCCGACACCGCCGCCGCGCGCGGAGAACCGGTGGTCCATCCCGCAGTTCTGTCCAGTGGTTATCTGCTGGTCTGGGCGCTGGCGGCAATCCTGTTCACCGTGCTGCAGATGTCGATCGGCGCCATCACCGGCGCCGCCGCCGCGGAACCGGTCAGGGGCGTGATCGCCGGGATCATTCTGATCTCGGCGGGCGCCTACCAGTTCACCTCGCTCAAGCAAGTCTGTCTCACCAAGTGCCGAAATCCGTTCACGATCCTGTTCGCCCGCTGGCAAACCAGCACACGCGGCGTGTTCCGGCTCGGGATGGAGCAGGGCGTCTGGTGCCTGGGCTGTTGTTGGGCATTGATGCTGATCATGCTTGCGGTCGGCAGCATGAATGTGGTCTGGATGGCGGCGCTCACGCTGTTTACTTTCGTGGAAAAAACCGGCGCGGGCCGGGTGACAACCCGCATTGGCGGGGCGATAGTGATGCTGTGGGGAACGGCGCTGGTTTGGGCGGCGTTGACGTGATTTCGGGAGAGTTTTTGCATGGCTGATGTTGAGTGGGCTTTGAAGGGCGAATTGGTGCTGTCGTGCAACTGCACTGTGTTTTGCCCCTGCGTGATTTCGCTGGGCCAGCATCCGCCAACCGAGGGCTATTGCCAGACCTGGGCCGGCTTCCGGGTGGACAACGGCTATTATGGCGACACCGATCTTTCCGGCCTCAATCTCGGGCTGATCATGGAAATTCCCGGCTATATGAGCCGCGGCAACTGGACGGCGGGATTGTTTGTCGACAAGCGCGCCTCGATCTACGCCACCAAGGCC
Organism: Hoeflea sp. BRH_c9; assembly: GCA_000961635.1. GTDB lineage: Bacteria > Pseudomonadota > Alphaproteobacteria > Rhizobiales > Rhizobiaceae > Hoeflea. The sequence goes on from LADQ01000077.1 coordinate 1,129, forward strand.
TTCACCAAGATCTTCACCGGCAAGGCTGGCGGGACGACGTCGCTGCTCTCGATCCTGGTCGGCAATTTCCTCGGGGTTGAGCAGCAGCCGATCAGCTATGAGGTTGAAGGCAACAAGCGGATCGTCAAGATTCCGAAGATCATCGATGGCGTGATCTCGCCGATCCCCGGCAAGACCCATGGCGAGGACACCGTGATCTCCAATTCCGAATACTGGATCGCGCCGGAAATCATCGTCGCCAAATCGGAAAGATCCAAGCTGCGCGCCTTTGGCCGCAACTGGAACTTTGCCGGCCGATCGGCGGAGATTTGCAAACTGGACTGGAGCGGTCCGAATTAAGTGAGCGCGGAAAGGGAGTTGGCGGCATGAAGCTTCCATTCAAGTACCGCCGCGTTCCTTACGCGGAGATCAGGGCGTTTTCCGTCCACATTCTGACAGCCACCGGGTCGTTCATGGCGTTTCTGGCGCTTGTGGCGGCGGCCGAGGGGCGGTTTGTCGACATGTGGTGGTGGCTTGCCGTCGCCATGCTGATCGACGGCATCGACGGTCCGATCGCGCGCAAGCTCAACGTCAAGGAAGTGCTGCCGAACTGGTCCGGCACAATGCTCGACAATGTCATCGACTATGTCACCTATGTGCTCATTCCGGCGTTCGCGCTCTACCAGAGCGGCATGATCGGCGAGCCCTTGTCCTTTGTCGCCGCCGGCCTGATCGTGGTGTCGAGCGCCATCTATTATGCCGACATGGGCATGAAGACCGACGAGAATTTCTTTTCCGGTTTTCCGGTGGTCTGGAACATGCTGGTTTTCACGCTGTTTGTGATCAGTGCATCCGAAACCGTGGCGTTCCTGATTGTTCTGGCGGCGGTGGTGATGACATTCCTGCCGATCAACTTTCTGCATCCGGTTCGCGTCGCGCGGCTCAGGCCGGTCAACCTGAGCATATTCGCGGTCTGGTCGATTCTGTCGATCTATGCGCTGCTGTTGCATTTCAACAGTCCGGACTGGCTGATGTGGGCGGTCATGCTGACCAGTGGCTATCTGTTCGTTATTGGCGGGATCATGCAGATGGTCCCCGACCTGGGCAAACGCGCGGCGGACTGAGCCGGCAATGGAAATTCCGGTTAGACAACCGGCTTGAGTGGAGATGACTGAGATGAAAGCAATCCTTGTTTCAAAACACGGCGGTCCGGAAGTGCTGGAATGGCGCGATCACGCGGCCGGGAACCCGGGCCCGGGCGAAGTGCTGATCCGCCAGGAGGCGGTCGGGCTCAACTTCATCGATGTCTATTTCCGCACCGGGCTTTATCCGGCGCCCAATGGCCTGCCGCTCATTCCGGGCAATGAGGGAGCGGGCATCGTCATCGCGCTCGGCGAGGGGGTGACGCGTTTTCAAAAAGGCGACCGCATCGCTTATGCCGGCCCGATCGGCGCCTATGCGCAGGAACGGGTGATTGCCGCCGACAAGATCGTCAAGGTGCCCGATGGGGTGGAACTGGATGTGGCGGCGGGCATGATGCTCAAGGGGATGACCGCCGAATACCTGCTTCGCCGAACCTATGCGGTTCAACCCGGCGATACGATCCTGTTTCATGCCGCAGCCGGCGGCGTCGGGCTGATCGCGGGCCAATGGGCAAAAACGCTGGGCGCAACGGTGATTGGAACCGTTGGCTCACCTGAAAAGGCAGCGCTGGCTCAGGCGAATGGCTATGATCACGTGATCAATTACCAGACCGAGGATTTTGTCGCACGGGTCAAGGAGATCACCGGCGGCAAGGGTGTCGACGTGGTCTATGATTCGGTCGGAAAGGACACCTTTCCCGGTTCGCTCGATTGTTTGCGGGTGCGTGGGCTGTGGGCGAGTTTTGGCCAGTCGTCGGGCCCGATCGAGCCATTCAACATCGGGATCCTGTCGCAAAAGGGATCGCTCTATGCGACACGGCCGACCCTGTTTACCTACATCGCCAGCCGCGCCGAACTTGAAGCCTCCGCCAATGCTTTGTTTGATGTCGTTGCAAGCGGCGTGGTGAAAATCGGCATCAACCAGCGCTACAAGCTGGAGGACGCCGCGCAGGCGCATTCAGATCTTGAAGGGCGGAAGACGACGGGCACAACGGTGCTGACGGTTTGACGGCTCAAACGGCGGCGGTTCGGGCTTCTCCAAGCGAAGCACTATCAATTTAATATTGATAATTGGCTTCGGTTCCCGTCTTCAATGGAAGATGGAAAAGCGCGGCATTCTGAAAATACTTGGTATTTTCGGTCCCCGTCCCCTTGTGCAGCGCACCATTATTGCGTTTCATGCTGCCGGAAGCCAATCGATCCGGCCCAAACCGCCGCTTGAATTTCAAGAGCAGATGGTGAAGCTTGTGCCGAGTGCTTTTGCGAGTAACGCCCACCAATAGGGCGGCTCTTGAAAGCGCGGAAATCAGGGGGTGACGTGCCGAACCAACACAGCGAAACGCCGCTTTTGGAAACAAGGGGGCTGACCAAGGTTTTCGGAAGCTTGCGCGCATGCGACGGCATCGACCTGGCCATCGCGCCGGGGGAGGTTCACGCATTGCTCGGCGAAAACGGCGCCGGCAAGTCAACCCTGGTCAAGATGCTGTTTGGCGTGCTGGACCCAAGCGGCGGCGAGATCCTGTGGAAGGGCAATCCGGTCGGCATCGGCAGTCCGGCGGAAGCCCGCCGCACCGGTATCGGCATGGTGTTCCAGCATTTTTCGCTGTTTGAAGCGCTGACCGTGGCCGAAAACATCGCGCTGGCGCTGGACGGAAACGTGCCCATCGACCGGATTTCGGAAGAGGCGCGGCGGCTCTCGGTGGAATATGGCCTGCCGCTCGACCCCTCCGCCCATGTGGCCGATCTTTCGGTCGGCGAACGCCAGCGCATCGAGATCGTGCGGGCGCTGTTGCAGAACCCGGAACTGATCATTCTCGATGAACCGACCTCGGTGCTGACGCCGCAGGAAGCCGACAAGCTGTTCGAGACGCTGGCGAAATTGAAAGCCGAGGGCCGATCGGTTCTCTATATCTCTCACCGGCTCGAGGAAGTGCAGCGGATCTGCGACCGGGCGACGGTGTTGCGTCACGGCAAGGTCACCGGGGCCTGCAATCCGCGCGAGGAAACGCCGTCCTCGCTGGCGCGGATGATGGTGGGCTCCGAGGTCGCCTCGGTCTCCTATGCCGGCGCCCAGGAGCCAGGCGACGTGCTGGTGGAAGTGCGAAGCCTGTCAGCTCCGGCGCGAACGCCTTTTGCCGTGGCCTTGCGCGACATCGACCTGACGGTCCGGGCAGGCGAGGTCATCGCCATTGCCGGCGTTGCCGGAAACGGCCAGAGCGAGCTCTTCGACGTGCTCTCCGGCGAAGTCACCGTTTCGGACGCGGAGTCGGTGCGCTTTGCCGGCATGGATGCGGGCCGCAAGGGCATTACCGAGCGCCGCCTGATGGGCTGCAGCTTCGTGCCGGAAGAACGGCATGGCCATGCCGCGGTGCCGAACATGAATTTGAGCGGCAATCTGGTGCTGTCGCGCTACGCCTCGGACCGCAAGACCTTCCTCACCGGCGGCTGGCTCAGCCTGATCAATCAGGGGCCGGTGTCGGCCGCCACCAGGCGGATATCGGCCCAAATGGACGTGCGCAAATCGCTGGAGGATCCTCCGGCGGGGTCGCTGTCAGGCGGCAATCTGCAGAAATTCATCGTCGGCCGCGAACTTGACCGCCAGCCGCGGGTGCTGGTCGTCAACCAGCCGACCTGGGGGGTGGACGCGGGTGCGGCCAGCCGCATCCGCCAGGCGCTGGTGGATCTGGCCAAGAGCGGTTCGGCGGTGATCGTCATCAGCCAGGATCTCGACGAGGTGTTCGAAATCGCCAGCCGCATCTCGGTGATCAACGAGGGCCGGCTCTCCATGCCCGAACCGGCAGCGAGCATGACACGCGAACGAATCGGATTGTTGATGGGCGGATTTCACGACGGCTCCGGTCATGCCCAGGCGGAGGCTGTCGATGCGCATTGAACTGCAAAAACGCCCGGTGCCGTCGCGGCTTTTCGCCGTGCTGTCGCCGTTCATCGCGCTCGGTCTGACGCTGGTTGCCGGCGCGATCCTGTTCATAGCGCTGGGCAAGAACCCGTTCGATGCGCTCTACAGCTTCTTCATCGAGCCGCTGACCGAGGTGTGGTCGATCCATGAACTCACCGTCAAGGCCGCGCCGCTGATCCTGATCGCGGTGGGGCTTTCGGTCTGCTACCGATCCAACAACTGGAACATTGGCGCGGAGGGGCAGTTCATAATGGGCGGCATTCTCGGATCGCTGGTTCCGATCCTGCTGCCCGGGTTCCAGACCTGGCTGACACTGCCGCTGATGCTCGTGCTCGGCATGATCGGCGGCGCGGCATGGGGGGCGATCCCGGCGTACCTGAAGACCCGGTTCAACACCAACGAGATCCTCACCAGCCTGATGCTGGTCTATATCGCACAACTGTATCTGGACTGGCTGGCGCGTGGTGTGCTGAGGGACCCCAACGGCAACAATTTCCCGGGCTCGATCCGGTTTCCGGACGCGGCCCAACTGCCTGAAATCATGCCGTCCCAGGGCAGCGCCCATTACGGCATCGTGCTGGCGCTGCTGGCCGCCGTGATCATCTGGTTCATGCTGCGCTACACGCTCAACGGCTTCGAGATCAAGGTGCTGGGGGCCAATCCGCGGGCAGGGCGCTTCGCCGGCTTCTCGCAGAACCGGATGGTCTATTTCTCCTTCCTGCTCTCGGGCGCGCTCGCGGGCCTCGCCGGCATCACGGAAGTCTCGGGCGCCATCGGCCAATTGCGCGAAACGATCTCGCCCGGCTATGGCTTTACCGCCATCATCGTGGCCTTTCTCGGACGTCTCAATCCGCTCGGGGCAATTGCGGCGGGCTTCATGCTGGCGCTGACCTATCTCGGCGGCGAGGCGGCGCAGATGACGCTCGGCGTCTCCGACAAGGTCGGCCGGGTGTTCCAGGGCCTGCTTTTGTTCTTCGTCCTCGGCTGCGATACGCTGATCAATTACCGGGTGCGGCTTGTCTGGCGCAAAGCCACCGCGACCGCCGGAGGCCAGGCCTGATGGATATCGCCCAGAACATTCTGCTGACGATCATGACCGCGGCGACGCCGCTTCTGATCGCGGCCATCGGCGAACTGGTGGTCGAGCGCTCCGGCGTGCTCAATCTCGGCGTCGAGGGCATGATGGTGATCGGCGCGGTCTGCGGCTTTGCGGCCACGGCGCTTTCCGGCTCGCCATGGATCGGCATTCTGGCGGCGGTCGGAGCCGGCGCGGTGTTCTCGCTGCTGTTTGGCGTTCTGACCCTGTCGCTGGCCGCCAACCAGGTCGCCACCGGCCTGTCGCTGACGCTGCTCGGGCTCGGTCTGTCGGGCATGATCGGCGAGGCTTTCGTGGGCAGCGCCGGCATCAAGCTCGCCAGCATCCAGATTCCGGGCCTCACCGAAATCCCGCTGGTCGGGCGGCTGGTCTTCGGCCAGGATCCGATTTTCTATTTCTCGCTGATCCTGACCGGCGGCGTCGCCTGGTTCCTGTTTCGCACCCGCGCCGGGCTGACCCTGCGCGCCATTGGCGACAATCATGCCTCGGCCCATGCGCTGGGCATCAATGTGCTGAAGATCCGCTATCTGGCGGTGATGTTCGGCGGCGCCTGCGCCGGTCTGGCAGGCGCGCATCTGTCGCTGGTCTACACGCCGCAATGGGTCGAGAACATGACCGCCGGGCGCGGCTGGATCGCGCTGGCGCTGGTGGTGTTCGCCTCCTGGCGGCCGTGGCGGGTTCTCGGCGGCGCCTATCTGTTCGGCGCGGTCTCGATCGGCCAGCTGCATGCCCAGGCGCTGGGTTTCGGGATTCCGTCGCAGTTCCTGTCGGCCTTGCCCTATGTCGCGACCATTGTCGTGCTGGTGATCATTTCACGCGACCGGCGCTTGACACTGATGAACACTCCGGCTTCGCTGGGCCAGCCCTTCGTGCCGGACCGGTAGTTTCGATCGCGCCGGCGGCCAACCATGAATTTCCATTCCATCCGGCAAAACCGGAGGAGCAACAGAGAGGTGAACGAGATGAAAAAGATTGTTTTTGCACTGGCGGCGACGCTGGCGGTGACTGCTGGGACGAGCGCATTGGCGCAAGACAAGTTCAAGGCCTGCTTTATCTATGTCGGTTCGAAGACCGATGGCGGCTGGACCCAGGCGCATGAAGTCGGACGCCTCTATGCCCAGGAAAAACTCGGCGACAAGGTTGAGACCGTGGCGCTCGAAAATGTTCCGGAAGGCCCGGACGCCGAACGCGCCATCGAACGTTTTGCCCGTTCCGGCTGCGGCATCATCTTCACCACCTCGTTCGGTTTCATGGACCCGACGATTGCGGTCGCCGAAAAGTTCCCGGACGTCAAATTCGAGCACGCCACCGGCTACAAGACCGCACCGAACGTGACAACCTACAATTCGCGCTTCTATGAGGGCCGCTATATCATCGGCCAGATCGCCGGCAAGATGTCCAAGACCGGCGTCGCCGGCTACATCGCCTCGTTCCCGATCCCGGAAGTGGTGATGGGCATCAACGGCTTCCTCACCGGCGCGCGTTCGGTCAATCCGGACTTCAAGCTCAAGGTGGTGTGGGTCAACAGCTGGTTTGACGCCGGCAAGGAAGCCGACGCAGCCAAGGCGCTGATCGACCAGGGCGTCGACATCATCACCCAGCACACCGATTCCACCGGTCCGATGCAGGTTGCCGAAGAGCGCGGCATCAAGGCGTTCGGCCAGGCTTTCGACCAGATCCAGGCCGGACCGACCGCGCAGTTGACCGCGATCGAAGACACCTGGGGACCTTACTACGAAAAGCAGATCGCTGCTGCGATCGACGGCACATGGAAGGGCGGCGAATCCTCCTGGGACGGACTCAAGGACGGCATTCTCTCGATGGCGCCCTACACCAACATGCCTGACGACGTGAAGGCGATGGCGGAAGACACTCAAGCCAAGATCGAATCGGGCGAACTGCATCCCTTCACCGGCCCGATCAACAAGCAGGACGGCTCCGTCTGGCTCAAGGACGGCGAAGTCTCCGACGACGGCACGCTGCTCGGCATGAATTTCTACGTCGAAGGCGTCGACGACAAGCTGCCCCAATAAAAGGGCTGCGACGCGCCGCGGGTGCGGCGTTGCACTCAAATGATCGATACAAGAAAAGCGGGGGCGGCTGCATTGGCCGCCCCTTCTTGTTATCCCCGTCGTCTTGCAGCCATCATTCGGCCGGCGCGGGGTATCGGGTTCGTGTGCGCGGCAGGAACCGGGCAGCGGGAGAAAGCAGCGTGCGGATGATGGAGCGGCCGGTTGGCTCGACATGGCGGTAGATCCACCAGCTGACGGCCAGTGACAGGACAAGCGCCAGCGCAAACGCGCTCCATTTGCCGATTGCCGGCGCACTGAGATTGATCAGGATGTAACCGGCGTTCTGATGAACGAGATAGAGCGGATAGCTGATGCCGCCCAACGCCAGCGCCCATGGGCCTGCCTTGACTTGGCGGCCAAGCGTCGCCGCCAGCAAGAACAGCGCGACGATGCCCGCATTGGCCAGAGCCACCGACATTGCCGTGGCGGGTTCGCCGAGCCGGGACATGACATCAAGCCGTTGCACTTCGGCGGCGTGGAAGGTCATCGCCAGCGCCAGCCCGGCAAGGAAAAGGCGCAAGCGGCTGCCGCCCAGCGCCGAGATGCGCCAGACCATGATCCCAAGGGCGAAATAGGCGCCGTATTCGGTCAGGAACAGAAGTTCGATGGGACGGGAGCTGATGAACAGGTTGTTGGCGACGACAAGCGCCATCCAGGCGGCCACCGCGGCGTCGGTGTGGCGCGGCAATGCCCCGGAGAACAGGCCGATGGACACCCAGGCGTAAAAGATCAGTTCGATGACGATCGACCAGTAGGCTCCATCCATGAACGGCGCCCCGAAAAACGGCGCCACCATGGTCAGGTTGGCAAGCCAGTGGAACAGGTTGGTGGCGTAGGGCGGCTCGGCCCACCACGCCATGATCAGAAAGGTGATTGTCATCGCCACCAGATGGGCGGGGTAAAGCCGCGCCAGGCGGCTTATGGAAAACCCATACCAATCGCGCCCGGTCGCCGACCAGATGATCACAAATCCGGAGATCATGAAGAACAGATTGACGCCCAGATAACCCAGCGTGATCGAATCCCCGACCGTGCCGAAAGAATGATCCAGATATCCGCCCTCGCGCGCGCCGCGATAGAGGAAATGATAAACCGCCACCATCAGGGCGGCGGCGAACCGCAACAGGTCCAGCAGTCCGTTCCGGTCGTTGCCATTGGTTGCAAGGGCGTTGGCTTGAGTGTCGCGCACAGTGATCTCCCTGGAGGATGAGGAGCTTATAGCGCAAATGCCAACGCCGGGTTTGATAACCCGGCGTTAAGCTTAAGTGTAAAGGTTAAGACCGGTCAGCGATCAGGCGAGACCTTGTTTGCGGACGTCGTCCCAGGCCGCATCCAGCGCCTTGCGGGCGCTGGCGATGAGCTCATCGGTCTCTTCCTCGGTGATGACCAGCGGCGGCGATATGATCACGCTGTCGCGGACGGCACGCATCACCAGGCCGCTGGCGAAGGAGTGATCGCGCACCAGGGTGCCGACCTTGCCGATTTCGCCAAAACGCTTGGCAAGATCGTTCTTGTCGGGGATCAGCTCAAGCGCGCCCATCAATCCCGTCATCCGGGCTTCGCCGACCATCGGATGATCATTGAGACCCAGCCAGCGCTTCTGGAAATAGGGACCGATGTGGTCGCGGACGCGTTCGACCAGTTTCTCGCGCTGCATGATCTTCAGATTGGCGATCGCCGCCGCACAGGCCGCCGGATGACCCGAATAGGTGTAGCCGTGATAGAACTCGCCGCCCTTTTCGTGCAACACGTCGGCGATGCGGTCGGAGACGATGACGCCGCCCATCGGCAGATAGCCAGATGTCAGTCCCTTGGCGATGGCCATCAGATCGGGTTTGGTGCCGTAAGTGCCGGATCCGAACCATTCGCCGGTGCGGCCGAAACCGCAGATGACCTCATCGGACACGAACAAAATGTCGCGCTCGCTGAGGATGCGGCTGACCTCGGGCCAATAGGTCGCAGGCGGAATGATGACGCCGCCGGCACCCTGGATCGGTTCGGCGATGAAGGCGCCGATCTTGTCCTCGCCGATTTCGTCGATGGCGCGTTCAAGTTCGCGCGCCGCCCACAGGCCGAATTCATCCTCGCTCATGCCGCTCTGCATACCCTCGCCAAACCAATAGGGCTGGGCGATGTGGTGGATGCCGGGAATGGGAAGATCGCCCTGGCCATGCATGCCGCCCATGCCGCCAAGCGAGGCGCCGGCGACGGTGGAGCCGTGATAGGCATTGTGGCGGGAGATGATGATCTTCTTGTCGGGCTTGCCCATCAGATCCCAGTAATAGCGCACAAGCCGGAAAATGGTGTCGTTGGCGTCCGAGCCTGACCCGCCGTAAAACACCATGTTCATGTGGTCGGGCGCGAGTTCCGCAATCATTTCAGACAGTTCGATCACCGGCGGATGCGTGGTCTTGAAGAAGGTGTTGTAGTAGGACAATTCGCTCATCTGGGCGCGGACGGCCTCGACGATCTCCTGGCGGCCATGGCCGACATTGACGCACCACAGCCCGGCCATGCCATCAAGCATGCGGTTGCCATCGGTGTCCCAGATCCAGACCCCGTCCGCCTTGGAGATCACCCGCCGCTCGTCAACGCCAAGAGCGCCGTGATCGGTGAAGGGGTGAAGATGGTGCTTGTGGTCGGAAACCTTGAGATCGTGGGATGACACATTGACGCGCATAGTTTTTGTCCTGATTGATGTATGAGAAAGGCCGCTGGGAAACCGGTTTGACCTTTAACTGAGTGTGTGCACAATTTTCCGGCGCGGACAAGCGCAGCAACATCCGGCGCATGCGCGCGGCGCTCAAGGGAGTTCATTTAACCGGCAACCTACAATATTTTGCGTCGAAGTGGTACAGCGTCCGAGGCGCGCCTGATGTAACGCGGCTCGCGTGGTCGCGCGGCAATTGTAAATCCTGAAGGGGCCCTGAGGGGCATGGTGACACTATGCGCGAGAGCGCCAGCACGGAAAACGAACCCGCTATTCTTCCCAACAATGACGAGGCAAACCGGTTTCTCGCCGAAAACCCCGATATCGAATCGGTCGATTTCCTGATTCCCGACATCAATGGGGTGATGCGCGGTAAATGGGGCCCGACCGAAGCGCTGGGCAAGGCCGGTTATCCCGGCATCAACATGCCGCTGTCGATTTTCGGACTGGACATCTGGGGCAGGGAGGTCGAGGCCACCGGGATTCACATCGAGACCGGCGATATTGACGGCTATTGCCGCGCCATTCCCGGCCGGATCAACCGCGCGCCCTGGGCGCCGCGCCCGTCGGCCCAGGTGCTGATGTCGATGTACACCGAATCGGGCGAGCCCTGCGCCTACGATCCACGCAATGTGCTGCAGCGCATCGTCGACCGCTTCACCGCCAAGGGCCTGAGGCCGGTGACCGCGTTCGAGCTTGAGTTCTACCTGGTCGACCCGGCCGTGTTCCAGCAATCGGGACGGATGGGCAAGGACCGTGGTCCGGGACCGGACCAGCAGCAGATGTACTCGCTGTCGGAACTTCGCGGGCAAAGCGATCTGTTTGCCGAAATCCGCGCCGCCGCGATGGCGCAGGGCCTGCCGATCGACACCATTATCAAGGAAGCGGCGCCGGGCCAGTTCGAGGTCAATCTCAAGCACCGCGACGATGCCATGGCGGCTGCCGACGATACCGTTCTGCTGCGCCGGCTGATCTCCGAAAGCGCCCACAAGCACGGGCTTCGCGCCACTTTCATGGCCAAGCCGTTTCTTGAATGGCCGGGCAACGGCATGCATGTTCACGCCAGCGTTCTCGATGCCGATGGAACCAACATCTTCGCCGGAGAAGCAGGCGACCTGCGGCTTCAGCATGCGGCGGCAGGACTTTTGGGAACGCTCAAGGATACCCTGCTGCTCTATATACCGGGCTTTAACGGCTACCGGCGCCTGCAGACCGGTTCCTATGCGCCAACCCGTATTGCCTGGGGGCGCAACAACCGGTCCGTCGTGGTCCGGGTTCCTGCGTCGGAGGACAAGGCGCGGCGGCTTGAACACCGCATGTCCGGCGCCGACGCCAATCCCTATTTCGTGCTGGCCGGAGTGCTGGGCGGAATGCTGGAAGGTCTGGAGAACGGAATCCTGCCGCCGCCGGCGGTGGAGGGCAACGCCTACAATGTTCCGCTGCCGCAATTGTCGGACGACATGGACGACGCGATCGAGGATTTCGAACGGTCCGACTTCATCCGCCGCCTGTTCGGACCGGAACTGCGCAAGATATTTTCCGAAATCAAGCGGGAGGAACTCAAGGCGTTCGACAATGAGATCACCCCGTTGGAACGTTCGACCTATCTGTGAAATCAACCGTGCAGGCGGTTTTGCTCATTGATGATTCGAACGGCAGACAGGAGCCGTCAAAGCTGTTTCAGCGGTTTGACATAGGACAAGGAAATGGTCCGCCAGATTGTGCGACTATATGACCAAGTTCGGAGAATCCATTTTCGGGTTGACGGGCGGCTTGATGTTTCGCATGTTGGAAGTGACACATAGGAATAATGCCATGGATTTTGAAGCATTCTTCGAGGAAAAGCTGGGCGGCCTTCGAGAGGCGGGCAATTACCGGGTTTTTGCCGATATCGAACGCCATTCCGGCGGTTTCCCGCGGGCCACGCGCTATCGCGCCGATGGATCGACACAGGATGTGACGGTCTGGTGTTCCAATGATTATCTCGGCATGGGGCAGAATCCGCTGGTCATCAATGCCATGAAGGAAGCCATCGAACGCTGTGGCGCGGGCGCCGGCGGCACCCGCAACATTTCCGGCACGAATCATTACCACGTGCTGCTGGAGCGCGAACTCGCCGATCTGCACGGCAAGGAAGACGCCCTGATTTTCACATCGGGCTATGTGTCCAACTGGGCCGCGCTCGGCACTCTGGCCAGCAAGATCCCCGGCCTGATCGTTTATTCCGATGCGCTCAATCATGCCTCGATGATCGAGGGGATTCGCCACTCGCGCTGCGAAAAGCGGGTGTTCAAGCACAATGACCCCGAGGATCTGCGGCGGTTGATGGCGCTCGACGATCCGGCTGCACCCAAGATGGTCGCCTTCGAAAGCGTCTATTCGATGGATGGCGACATTGCGCCGATCGCCGCCCTGTGCGACGTCGCCGATGAGTTCGGGGCCATGACCTATCTCGATGAGGTCCACGCCGTCGGCATGTACGGACCGCGCGGCGGCGGCATTGCCGAACGTGAAGGCATCATGCATCGCCTCAGTGTCATCGAAGGCACGCTCGGCAAGGCTTTCGGCGTCATGGGCGGCTATATCACCGGGACGCGCGCGCTGTGCGATTTCGTCCGCAGCTTTGCCTCGGGCTTCATTTTCACCACCGCCTTGCCGCCGTCACTGGCTGCGGGCGCCGCAGCGTCAATCCGCCATCTCAAGGCGAGCCAGCTTGAGCGCCGCCGGCATCAGGATGCCGTGGCCAAGGTGCGCCGGGCGCTTGACGCCCACGGCATCCCGCACATGCCCAATCCCAGCCACATCGTTCCGGTCCTGGTCGGCAATGCGTCGAAATGCAAATGGCTGTCGGACGTGCTGATGGACCAGCACGGCATCTATGTGCAGCCTATCAATTATCCGACCGTGCCGGTCAAGACCGAGCGGCTGCGGATCACGCCGACGCCGATGCATTCGGACGCCGACATCCAGCATCTGGCCGGCGCCTTGAGCGAGTTGTGGTCGCAATGCGCCCTGGCGCGGGCGGTCGCCTAACTCAGGCAATCCGCACTCAGGCAGGCAAAGCGCCCGCGGGCACGAAATTGCCCAGTTCCGCCTTGATCCCGAGCCGTTGGAACATTTCCGACGGGTTCAGTTTCATCTGGGCGTGCTTTGCCGCCGCCGCTTTCCGCGCCTTCTGAATGGCGGCCTCCGAGGCCCATTCGACAAAGGTGATGAAGACCGTCTCTCCGGACGATCCCTGCTGTCTGAGCACATGACGCTGAAGGCAGCCATCCATGCCATCGAAAGCCGTATTGGTTTCCGTGACCGTACGGATGAACTCTTCCTCCGAAGCTGCGGGCACGACAAATCGATCAATGCGAAAAATCCGTGATTCGTAAGCGTGATTGTCCATGACTCTTTTCCGTTCGTTGTAAGCTGGCGTTGTGTCGGGGATGGTTTGTGGCGCCACTCCGTAATGGTTACAGGCTGCTTTATTGACAATATGTTGTCAATATGGGATTTGATTGCGGATGAATGATGATGCAAGAACCCCCGCGGGCGGGGCGGTCAGCGAACTGATTGTCACGCTCTTCCGGCTAAACGGCCGGCTGCTTGCCGCCGGTGATCGCCTCGTTGAACCGTTCGGCCTGACCAGCGCCCGCTGGCAGGTGATGGGCGCGGTGGCGCTATCGCCAACTCCGGAGCCTGTCGCCCGGCTCGCCCGCAACATGGGTCTCAACCGGCAGGGGGTTCAGAGGATCGTCGGCGACCTGCTCGCTGAGGGGTTGGTGGAGTTGCAGGACAACCCGCATCACCGCACCGCCAGGCTTGTGGTGATGACCGGCAAGGGGAGAACTGCCTACGAGGCTGCGCTCAGGGCGCAGGCGCCATGGGTCAACATGTTGGGCGACGGCCTCGACGCAACGAAAATTCGCGAGGCTGAGCGGATTCTTGAGGTGCTCAAGCAGCGGCTCGAGCAATCCGCGGACGCGGCGGATGACTGACGCACCGGATGTTGAACGGCGATCGTGACGTTAGTTGATGCGCGCTCAGCTACCCACGGACGGGCTGATCGCTTCAGCCGGCTTGCCGGCGCCGTCGCGCACCGGCGCGCAAAACAGCGTGTAGAGCGTGCCGATCACCGACGAGACTTCGTGATTGAGGATCGAATAATAGATCATCCGTCCTTCCCGTCTGGTGTCGACGAGGCCGTCGAGACGCAGCCGCGCCAATTGCTGCGACACCGCGGCCTGCGGCATTTCCAGGATATCCTCGAGTTCGGAGACGGATTTCTCGCCTTCCGACAGGATGCACAGAATCATCAAGCGGGTTTCATGGCTCAGCGACTTGAGCAGATCGCTCGCCTTGCGCGCCTGAACCAGCAGCACATTGAGCTCATCGGCATCCATTCCGGTCTTGATTTGAGGCAGTGTCATCTTGATTTGCTCGGTCAACATTGTTTCTTATAAGCTGTTTGGAACATCTGTAAAAGGGTTGGGTTGCGTTGCCACCCAATACACCCGCCGTCAGTTGCATGACTACCACTTGCACCAAGTTGGGCGTCATTGATAATCGCCGAACCTACCTGATTTTGGCCGCAGCCCGCAATATGCCGGGCGGTTTTTCTGCATGCGGCAATAGATGTTCAAGCATTCGTAAAGTCCAGATCCGAAATTCCTTGCTCATGGCCGCACTCCGGCCCTAGTCTTGGTTTGAAATTCGAGTGCCTGGCCGGCCGCGCCACTCAAGAAGCGCGCCAAAGGGTGGGAAGAATTGAGATAGCCCGTCTGGTTTCGGGCACGGGAGGTTCCATGTCTGCATTCCGTCGCATTTTGATTCTCATCTGCGCCCTTGTGGTGTCGGCGCCGGCGATGGCCCAGGAGGGATCCCGCCGCATTGAAACAACAGAAAATGCGGATTATTTCGGGTATGATCTGAGAACTGTGCAAGGCATCGCGCTCGAGGAATGCAAGACCATCTGCCTGGGTGATCGCCAGTGCAAGGCCTTCACCTACAACGTCAAGGCCGGATGGTGCTTCCTCAAATCCGATTACGATACGCTGAACAGCTTTGCCGGCGCGGTGGCGGGCAGGGTTGTCAGCGATGGCGAGCCTGACCTTGGCGCGGCGCCCGATCTGGCTTTCCTGCCCGCATCGCTGCTTGACGAGGCGCGCGCCTACCGGGATCGCGTCATTGCGCGCGGCGCCGGCTCAACCAGCCAGCAGTCGACCAGGCTGCTGCGTCTCGCCGAGGCCTCGATCGCCGAGGGCGACATGGAAGGCGCGGTTCGCAACTTCGCGGCCGCCGTGGCCGCCGATCCCGACCAGAGCCCGATCTGGGCCGAACTCTCACGATCCGCGTCCGCCTATGCGCCGCAGGACGCCAAGCTGACCCGAAGCCTGCGGTCGGTCGCCGTCTCCGCGGCGATCAACGCCTACAGAACATCGCGGACTGTCTCAACGCGGGCCGATTCGCTTGCGGCACTTGGGGAAGCTCTGGAGGGCGTTGAAAACTGGCGTCCGGCGATATCAGCGTACCGGGCAAGCCTTGACCTTCGCGAAGTGCCTGCGCTGCGCGCCACCTATGCCGATTTGCGGGAGAGATACGGATTCCGGGTGGTCGACAATACCGTCGATGCTGACAGTGAAACGCCGCGCGTCTGCGTCCAGTTCTCGGAAGATCTGGTCAAAGGCCAGGATTACTCCCAATATGTCAGCATTGAGGGCGCCAACGACTTCGCCATTGAAACCGATAACCGGCAGATCTGCGTGGACGGGCTTGAGCATGGTCAGCGCTACCGTCTGGTCCTGCGCCAGGGCCTGCCGTCGGCGGTGGACGAAACGCTGGAGGCGCCGGTGGAGCTGTCGCTTTATGTGCGCGACCGATCGCCGGCGGCCCGGTTCACCGGTTCCAGTTTCGTGCTTCCGGCCAAATCCCGGCTTGGCATTCCGCTGGTCACTATCAATGCGCCCTCGGCCGATCTGAAACTGTTTCGCGTCGGCGACCGGGCGCTTTCCCAGATCATCAATGGCTCGCAATTCCTCAACCAGCTCGACAGCTATTCGATCGACACGATCATGCAGGATGCCGGCTCCGCCGTGTGGGAAGGCGCGATCGACGTTGCCAGCGTTCCCAATCGCGAAGTGATCACCAGCATTCCGGTGGAAACATTGCTGCCCGAACGCCAACCCGGCGTTTACGTGCTGACCGCCGTGCCGTTGGGCGACAAGAGCGAGAACTGGGATGCGCGCGCCACCCAGTGGTTTGTCATTTCCGATATCGGGCTGACGACCTTTGCGGGCGAGGACGGCCTGTCGGTGTTCCTGCGTTCGCTTGATTCGGCCGAGCCGCTGGGATCGGTCCAGCTGACGCTGCTTGCCCGCAACAACGAGGTGCTGGGCGAGGCCGTCACCGATGGCGATGGCCGCGCAACCTTCCAGCCCGGCCTCATTCGCGGTCAGTCCGGCCTGGCGCCGGCCGCTCTTCTCGCCAAGGGGCCGGATGGCGATTTTGTCTTTCTCGACCTGACCCGCGGCGGCTTTGACCTGTCCGACCGCGGCGTCGCCGGACGGGCCGCGCCCGGTGG
>LADQ01000105.1 GCA_000961635.1 Hoeflea sp. BRH_c9
GGCGCCGGCCGGATGCATCGCATGATCGAGCGCGGCCGTCGAGGCCAGCGGCATCGCTGACGGGTTGCCGCCGCGGGCACCGGCATCGCCGATGTCGTTGTGAAATTCCAGGTCATGCGATGCCGGCGCAACGCCGAGGGTTTCCAGACGGCCTGCGATCTTCAACAGCGTTTCCTGCACGGCCTCGAAGGCGCGCATGGTGCGGTCATCGGTCTTGCGGCTGAGGGTTTCAAGCGCCTTGAGGTCGTCGGCAAGCGCGGTGATGACTTCAATATTGGCAATCGATTGAGATGAAGGCGCGCCGCCCATTTGTCCGGAATAGGCAACCAGCGCCGCTTCGGCTGCCTGGCGCGCCGCTTCGATGACAAATTCATCGCTTGTGGCCAGATGCTCCTCAATGGAGGCGAAACGTTCGTCAAAGTCGGAGCCGCCGCCGGCGGGCGCCGAACTGACCAGCCGCGACAGGTTTGCGATCTGGTCCTCAAGACCGCGCAATGCCTCGTCGCTGGGTCCGGAATGGGCCTGGCTCGACATGTCCAGCCGGTCGGCGATATCGGCGAGCCTGGCTTCAAGGTTCTCAATGCCTGGGATCGTCACCAGCGTCTGCTCGGGCTCCTGGCGGTTAAGTCGCTCGGAGATTTCGGCCAGTTGCGCCTCGACATTCTCCAGTCCGCTGATCGGGTGGATGGCAAGGCCCGCAGCGGTCACTTCAGCCTGTTTGAGCTTGGACGCGATATCGGCAAGCCTGGCGTCCAGTGTTTCCAGTCCGGGGAGCGGATCAACCGTGCGGGCGGCGGTGTCTTCGGCCCTGCCAATCAGGGCTTCCAGGCGGCCGATGACGGCCTCCGGAATGGCGCCGGGCTGCGGCGCGGGATTCGAAATGCTGTCAATCTGGTGCGCCAGGTGATCCAGCCGCGAGATCAGGGATTCATCCATGCCGCGCGCGTCGAGGGCCGCGATCCTGCCTGATATGTCACTGAGATGGTCGGTCAGTTCCGGCATCCGGTCTTCGCGAACGCCGTTCTCAATAAACGCCTGCAGATTTTCAATCCGGGCGTCCAGACGCGCGACAGCCTCTTCATCAGCCAATTGCGCGACACGGGCGGCCAGATGCTCGATGCGATCGCCAATATCGGACTCAGCCGGCGCCGGCGCCAGATTATCGAGTTTCTGGGCAACCGATGCCAGACGGGCCTCAAGGCGCTCAAACGGGGCCGGGTCGGCCGGGGCTGCCACCGGAGCCGGCATTGCGGCAATGCCCCGGGTGATTTCATCAAGGCGGGCGCCGAGAAGATCGAACTGGTGCGGGAAGTCAACGTCCGACATGGCCGACTGCCGTGACATCACCTCGATCGCATGGGAGAGTTCAGCGATCCTGTCTTCAATCGCCCGGACCTGAGCGGTAGCAGGCAGGGTGGACAGAACCTCGCGAATGTCATCAACGCGGTAGGCCAGATTCACAAGCTCTTCGCGAAGCGCGCCCATATCCAGACTGGAAACCTGTTCCTCCATCGACTGCCAGCGCGATTCGAGCGAGCGGACGCTGTCCTCGCGCGCCAGGCGGTCAACCATCGAGCGCATGGAATCCAGTTCGAGCCGCAGCGAGTCGGCGCCGCCGTCCTGGGAGCCAAGCGCATCAATCGAGGCCGAAATGCTGGCCAGATCCCGGCGCAGTTCCTGAGGCAGCGACTGGTCGCGGGCCTCGGCGCGCAATTCGCTCATTTCCTGGCGCAGAGCCGCCATTTCCCTGATGAGAACCTGGCTGAGGTCGGGGTCCTGGCGCGGGGCGGAAGGGGAGTGAGCGGCAGCGGACCGCGCCCGTGTCGTCTGCGGCTCCGCCTGCCGGTTCTGATAGCCGGCTGCATTCATGCCAGACGCATTGGAGTGCGCAGGCGCGTGGCGGGCGCCATCAAGCGCTCTCTGGCGTGCGCGAATGCCTTCAAGCAAATTCGCTCCCGTACCCGATGGCGGCGATGGCTGAGGAGCGGCAGACGCAGACCGGCCAGCACCAGGATTGCCGCCGCGGCCGAGGATGCCCTCAATCCGCGCTTCCAATCCCTCGATGGTACGATTGAGCGCATCCAGAGAGGTTTCCCCTGCCCCTGGCTGGCTTGAATAAGATCGCGATCCGTTCATCTTCGTTTCCGCTTCGCGTTGTTGCCGGGAGCCTGCCGCTCCCCCATCCGCAGCCGATCCGTTCCGCTCGTCCGTTTGCCGATGAAAGTCCCGGACTCCGGAAAGCCAGGCGTCAAACCGGTTAAAACAAGTTACAAGGAATCCGGGCTTACTGCTCTTCCCGCGCACATTCCGCGAAACGTGGTAAACAACCCGTTAACCAAGGTTACTTTTCTTCTAGATTTGAGCGGCAAAGTCGCGCGACTTGACGGTTTGGCGCATATAATGTCAAACGCGATGGTCCTATCGGGCACAACGCAGAACGGCAGCTCGGCCAACCATGAATGACATGACGGACAACAGCATGGACCAGGATGAAGCGGTCTACAAAATCGGCGACCTGGCCGAGGAGTTTGGCGTAACGCTCCGGACATTGCGGTTTTACGAGGACAAGGGCCTGCTCAAGCCGACGCGGGTCGGCGTCACGCGGCTGTTCACGCGGCGCGACCGGGCCAGGCTCAAGCTCATCCTGCTTGGCAAGCGGGTCGGATTTTCGCTGACCGAGGTCAAGCGAATGATCGATCTCTATGATCCGCGTGGCAAGAATGTCGCCCAGCTCAAGGTCGCGCTGACCAAGGGCGAAGCGCAGATGCGGGTGCTTGAAGATCAGCGCGGCAGTATCCAGACCGCGATTGAAGAGCTCGAACGCACGATCGAGGTGGTTCGCGGCATGCTCGCCGAGTCAGAATAGGCCCCGCCGCCGGCCCATCCATCCGAACCCGCCCGCTCTAGTATCCGTCTTCATCAAGCCAGTCTTGGGGACCGTTTCCGGTCCTGTTTGGGTTAGAGCGTCGTGCGCGCCGAGGCCCACACTCACGTGCCATCTCGATAATTTCTGCCTCAAAAACAAGCATTTGCCAGAAAAGCGGTGAAATTCCGGCTTTTCCATCACGCAACGTAACCGCCATTATTTGAAAGTTTTGCCCAGCGGATGAACGAACCAGCATTGGCCGCGTTTTAGTCTCAATCGCGGTGCAGCAATTTTTTCGGTTTCACGAGTGCAGTGCACGATAGGATAGTTAATTGAGTCTCTTCAGTATTTACATGCGGGCTATGCGGCAGTTGGTTGCGGAAGGCTGGAGAGTGACAGGCATCTGCGCCGCCAATGTCGCCCTTGCGGTGATCATGATCGCCGAACCCATTCTTTTTGGTGGGATCATCCAGTCCATTGCCAACAGCACCGACCTGGTGTCGCCCATTGCCCTGTGGGCGGCATTGGGCTGTTTCAACATCATAGCCTTGGTCCTGGTCGCACGCGGAGCCGATCGTCTCGCGCACAAGCGCCGGTCGAAAGTACTCACCGAGTCGTTCGAGCAGGTGATGTCGATGCCGATGGCCTGGCATCATCGCCAGGGCACATCCCAGGTGCTGCACACATTGCTTCGCGCCATTGAGACATTGTTCGCGCTGTGGCTCGGTTTCATGCGTCAGCATCTTGCAACGGTGGTCACGCTGGTCTTGCTTGTGCCAACCGCGCTGACGCTCGACTGGCGAATGGCTTTGGTCCTGGGCGGTCTGGGCGCCTGCTATATAGCGATCAATCGTCTTGTGATGAGGCGGACAAAGGCAGGCCAGGCTCAGGTGGAACAGCATTACCATCAGGTCTTTTCCCATGTGGCGGATTCCATCGGCAATGTTTCGGTCATGCAGAGCTATGGCCGTGTCGCCCAGGAAGCCGAAGCGCTGCGCCGCTTCACCGACGATCTTCTCAATGCCCAGTATCCGGTGCTCAACTGGTGGGCGTTGGGCAGCGCGTTGCAGCGTCTGGCGGCGACGATCTCAATGATGATTGTTCTCGTCATCGGTGCTCTGCTGGTGCAGCGCGGCGAGATGCGTATTGGCGATATCGTTGCCTTTATCGGCTTTGCCGGCCTGCTGATCGGCCGCCTCGACCAGGTGACCGGCTTCTTCAACGAGATCTTCGAAGCCCGCGCGCGGCTGGAGCCGTTTTTCGCGCTCAAGGATGCCGTATCCGAACGGCCCGACGGCAGTGGCGGTCTGAATGTTGACCGTCTCAAGGGCCATGTCAGCTTCGACAATGTCTCGTTCCAGTTTCCCGGCAGCGGCGAGGGTGTCCACAATATCAGCTTTGAGGTGCCCGCCGGCAAGACTGTCGCCATTGTCGGTCCCACCGGCGCAGGCAAGACCACGATGATCAACCTGCTGCAGCGCGTGTTTGATCCCGACAGCGGCAGCATTCGCATTGACGGCATCGACATCCGTGACATGACGCGGCGCTCGCACAGCAATCAGATTGCCGCGGTTTTCCAGGAAGCCGGGCTGCTCAACCGGACCATTGAGGAAAACATCCGCATCGGCAAGACCGACGCCGGCAATGACGAAGTTCACGAGGCTGCCAGGGCTGCCGCCGCGATGGAGTTCATTCTGTCCAAGCGCGAGGGATATGACACCCTGGTTGGCGAGCGCGGCGCCCAGCTTTCAGGCGGCGAGCGCCAGCGCATCGCGATTGCCCGCGCGGTGCTCAAGGACGCCCCGATCCTGGTGCTGGATGAGGCGACCAGCGCCCTGGATGTGGAGACCGAGCAGCTGGTCAAGAGCGCCATTGACCGGCTGCGCAAGGACCGCACAACCTTCATCATCGCTCACCGCCTCTCGACCGTTTGCGACGCAGACCTGGTGATCTTTGTTGATCACGGACGCATCATCGAGTTCGGCGAGTTCCAGCAGCTTGCCGACCGCGACAACGGACGTTTCGCGGCACTGTTGCGCGCCAGCGGCTTGCTGGCGAACAAAGACCGGCTTCATGCCGTGGGTCAACTGCAGCTGTCGGAATCGGCGTAACGCGATGGGTATTGCACACAAACCTGCCTTTTTCGGGAAAACTGGTCAGACCGGAGACATGGCCGAACGGAGAGTGCCGCCGGCAGGCTCGCGGCCTCAGAACCGGGACACCAGGATTGATGCGCTCCGCGCGTTCTGCCTCATCACCATTTTTGTCAATCATGTGCCCGGCAATCCGTTTGAACAGTTCAGCTCCAAGAATTTCGGCTTCTCCGACGCCGCCGAAGCCTTTGTGCTGATCTCCGGGGTCTCCGCCGCCTATGCCTATGGATTGAAGTTTCAGGCCGGCAGCCGGCTGCTCACGGCAATCCGGGCTTGGCGGCGCGCCGGCGTGCTTTACGTCGCCCACCTTGTGAGCACACTGGTGACGCTCGCCATTTTTGCCGGTTTCGCACTCACCTATGCCGCACCGGAATTACTCGACACCATCAACATCAAGCCTTTGGTCACCGACCCGGTCAGGGGGTTTGTCGGACTTGTCACGCTCGGACATCAGCTGGGCTACAACAATATCCTGTCGATGTATGGCGTGATCCTGGTGATGCTGCCGCTGTTCCTGCTGCTTGCCCATTGGGGCATCGCCGCGATGCTGGTGGCCTCCGGCGCGCTCTGGCTGGTGTGCGGACTGTTCCTCATCGCACTGCCCACTTATCCGGGCGGCAATTTCTGGTTCATCAACCCGTTGTCGTGGCAATTCCTCTTTGTCATCGGCATGGCCGCAAACATGCATGTGCGGCGCGGCGGCCGGATTCCGGTTTCGGTGACATTGCAGGTCCTGAGCATCTTCTATCTGCTGCTGTCGCTTGCCTGGGTGAAAGTCCCGTTCTGGGGCGTTGATGTTTCCTTCGGCCTGCCGGCGGTTCTCACCGGCTTCGACAAGACATTCCTGTCGGTTTTTCGGCTCACGCATGTTCTGGCCATGGCCTATCTGCTGGTCACGGTGCCGGCGCTGTCCAATGTCTGGCGGGTGGGGCGCCGCAATCCTCTCGCGGTCATGGGCCGTCATGCCCTGCCGGTGTTCATCGCCGGCACGCTGCTGGCGATGCTGGCGCAGGCCTGGACCTTGACCCATGCGAGCAGCCCGACAGCGCTTGGTCTGATCGTTGTTGCCGGCCTCGTGGCCCAGGCCGCGCTGGCCTATTATCTTGAATGGCTCGACAGCCTGAAGGCGGCGGCCAAACGCCCTGTTGCCGCTCCGCGGACGGTCACTCCGGCCGACTCACCGCTGCCCGCCAATACCCATGTGCCCGATTTACGGCCAGCCATGGCATCGCCGGTTCGGGCTGCGTCGTGATCCCCTGCCCGGGCGCATCGGCAGCTTGGGTCAGCCCAGGCGGGGTTTTTGTGAGTTCGCGCCAGCGCGGGCCGACAAAATCACATCCCGAACCCTGCTTGCGGGAAAATCTTCCTCCAGTTTTTATGATTTTTTCGTGACAATTCGGCTGAATTCGCTGGTTTTTGACAGGTTTTTGGGTCACGATATCGGATATCGTCGGTAAGGCGTCATTTTTTACGTTTACGCGAACGTCAAAATTTAGTAAGCGAGTCCGCGAGGATCGCCGGGCTATTGTGCTTGATGCGACGACCGTACAAGGGATGAGGATCCATGCCAGTCTTCAAGGCGCCAGTCGACGACACGCTTTTCATTCTCAACGATGTGCTCGGTTACGAGCGCTACATGAACTTGCCCGGGTTCGCCGACGCAAGTCCGGACATTGTCGAGGCCATTTTGCAGGAAGGGGCGCGGCTTGCCGAAGAGGTGATGCTGCCGCTCAATCAGGTCGGCGACCAGGAAGGCTGCACCCGCCACGATGACGCGACGGTGTCGACGCCGAAGGGCTTCAAGGAAGCCTACAGGCAATATTGCGAAGGCGGCTGGCTCGGGCTGGCGGCGCCCGCCGAATTTGGCGGTCAGGGCCTGCCCTATATACTGCACACCGCCGTTTCGGAGTAC
Organism: Hoeflea sp. BRH_c9; assembly: GCA_000961635.1. GTDB lineage: Bacteria > Pseudomonadota > Alphaproteobacteria > Rhizobiales > Rhizobiaceae > Hoeflea. Next base: position 6,932 of record LADQ01000105.1, read on the forward strand.
CTGATCTCGGCAAACCTGTCGCTGATGATGTATCCCGGCCTTACTCAAGGCGCCGTCGCCGCGATCAATGAACACGGCACCGACGAGCAGAAATCGCTTTACCTGCCCAAGATGGTCGAAGGTATCTGGACCGGCACCATGAACCTGACCGAACCGCATTGCGGGACGGATCTGGGTCTGCTCAGGACCAAGGCCGTGCCGCAGGATGACGGCAGCTACAAGATTTCCGGCCAGAAGATCTTCATCTCGGCCGGCGAGCACGACATGTCCGACAACATCATCCATCTGGTGCTCGCCCGCATCGAAGGCGCGCCGGAAGGCGTCAAGGGCATCTCGCTGTTCATCGTGCCCAAACTCATGGTCGGTGACGACGGATCGCTGGGCGACCGCAACCCGGTGACCTGCGGATCGCTCGAAGAGAAGATGGGCATTCACGGCAACGCCACCTGCGTGATGAATTACGACGAGGCCACCGGCTATCTGCTGGGCAAGGAAAACGCCGGGCTGAAGGCGATGTTCGTGATGATGAACGAAGCCCGTCTCGGCGTTGGCCTGCAGGGCCAGGCGATGGGCGAGATCGCCTATCAGAATGCCGTTGCCTACGCCCGCGAGCGGCTGCAGGGCCGGTCGCTGTCGGGCGCCAAGGCGCCGGACAAGAAAGCCGATCCGATCATTGTGCACCCGGATGTCCGCCGCACGCTGCTGACCATCCGCGCCTTCAACGAGGCCGGCCGCGCCTTCATGCTTTGGACCGCGCTGAAATCCGATGTCGCGCACAAATCCGAAGTCGAAAGCGACGTGCAGCAGGCGGACGATCTGCTCAGCCTGGTGACGCCGGTGGTCAAGGGCGTGCTCACCGACAAGGGCTTTGAGCACGCGGTGATGGCGCAGCAGATGTTCGGCGGTCACGGCTATATCGAGGAATGGGGCATGAGCCAGTATGTCCGCGACGCCCGCATCGCCATGATCTACGAAGGCGCCAACGGCATCCAGGCGCTCGACTTGGTCGGCCGCAAGCTCGGACTTAACGGCGGCCGCGCGGTGATGGCCTTCTTCAAGGAAGTCGGCGATTTCTGCGAGGACAATCGTTCCAACGAAGACCTGGCGCTCTACACCAAGGGTCTGAAGAAGGGTCTCAACGATCTGCAGGCCTCGACCATGTGGCTGATGCAGAACGCCATGGCCAAGCCCGACAACGCCGGCGCCGCCTCGACCGACTACATGCATCTCTTCGGGCTTGTCGCGCTCGGCTACATGTGGGCGCTGATGGCCAAGGCCGCCGTGGAAAAACGCGCCAGCGGCGCGGATGGCAAGGAAGAATTCCTCGCTTCCAAACTGCTGGTCGGCAAGTTCTACATGGAGCGGATCATGCCGGAAACGGGCTTGCGCAAGGCGCGTATCGAGACCGGCTGCGAGACCATGATGGAACTGGCCGAAGCAGCGTTTTAAGCCGCGGTCCTTGTTTGACCGCCATCACTGAGTGAAATTGAGCCTACCGCCGGACGGACAGCAATCGCCCGGCGTCACATTCCGGGAGGAAAACATGGCTACTTTGCCGTCGGAAGTGCTTGGCGTGCCGCGCCCGGACTGGATGGAAGACGACGTCGCGATGCTGGAGGACATGGCCTACCGCTGGCTTGAAGCCGAGGTGGCGCCGCATTACGACCGCTACGAGAAGCAGGAGATGGTCGATCGCAGCGCCTGGGAGGGCGCCGGCGCCGCCGGCCTGCTTTGCGCCGCGATGCCGGAGGAATATGGCGGTTCGGGCGGCACCTACGCCCATGAAGCGGTGATCGCCGAAGCGCTCGGGCGCACCGGCACCGACGGCTTCGGCATAGCCCTGCACAACGCCATCGTCGCCCCTTACATCCTGCATTTCGGCTCGGAAGAGCAGAAGAAAAACTGGCTGCCGAAGATGGCGTCGGGCGAGATGATCGGCGCCATCGCCATGACCGAACCCGGCGCGGGCTCGGATCTGCAGGGCATCAAGACCACGGCCAAGAAAGATGGCAATCATTACGTCATCAACGGCTCGAAAACCTTCATTACCAATGGCCAGCACGCCAATCTGATCATCGTGGTGACCAAGACTGACACATCCAAGGGCGCCAAGGGCGTCTCGCTGATGGTGGTGGAAACCGAGGCGGTCGAGGGTTTTCGCCGCGGCCGCAACCTCGACAAGGTAGGTCTCAAATCCAACGACACCTCGGAATTGTTTTTCGACAATGTGCGGATTCCGACCGCCAACATGCTGGGCACCGAAGAAGGCCAAGGCTTCGTGCAACTGATGACAGAACTGCCGCAGGAACGGCTGCTGATCGCCAATCAGGGGATCTCGATGATCGAGCGGGCGCTGGCGATCACCATCGATTATGTCAAGGAGCGCCGCGCCTTCGGCAAGGCGATCATCGAGTTCCAGAACACCCAGTTCAAACTGGCCGAACTCAAGTCGGAAGCGGTGATGGCGCGGGTGTTTGTCAATCACTGCATCGGCGAACACCTCAAGGGGCGATTGACCTCGACCACCGCGTCGATGGCCAAATATCTGGTCTCGGACCTGCAGTGCAAGATCGTGGATGAATGCGTGCAGCTGCATGGCGGCTACGGATACATGAATGAATATCCGGTGGCGCGGATGTTCCGCGATGCACGGGTGCAGCGGATTTACGGCGGCACCAATGAAATCATGAAACTGCTGATCGCAAGGAGCCTGTGATCTCATGACCGATTTTACGCTTGATTGCTTTTTGGAAAGCGGCAACGCCTACAAGGCGGCGCTGATGCTGGAACTGTGCGGCGCTGACTGGGCGCCGCGCCGCGTGGCGTTCTTCACTGGTGAGACCCGCTCGCCGGACTTCCGCGCCAGGAACATCATGGGCGAGGTGCCGGTGCTGACCCACCACAAGGTGGATGGCGATGTGGTGCTGAGCCAGTCCGGAACCATCCTCGACTATCTGTCGCGGGAGTTTGACCGGTTCACTCCAGCCAATGAGGAAGAGCGCCGGCAAATCCTGCGCTGGTTGTTGTGGGACAATCACAAACTGACCAGCTACACGGCGACCTACCGCTTCATGAGCCATTTCCAGAAAAAGACCGACGATCCGGTGACGCAGTTCTTCCACGCCCGCGCGGTCAACGCCTGGAAGGTGCTCGAGGCCCATCTCGGCGATCACGATTTCATCGCCAGCGGCCATCCGACAATCGCCGACCTGTCGCTGTGCGGCTATTTGTACTGGCCCGATCAGATCGGCATGGAACCGGCCGACTATCCCAACATTGGGGCCTGGCTGGACCGCATCGCAGCCCTGCCCGGCTACAAACGCCCCGAAGACCTGATGCCGAGCGGGATGGATCCCGCCACGGCGACCGCCTGACCCGAACACGAAAACCTGGAGATCACCGCAATGGTTGATGTATTTGTCTATGATCACGTCCGCACCCCGCGGGGCCGCGGCAAGAAGGACGGAAGCCTGCACGAAGTTCCGTCGGTACGGCTGGCCTCGCACATGCTTGAAGCCCTGCGCGACCGCAACGGGCTCGACACCAGCACTGTCGACGACATCATCATGGGCTGTGTCGACGCGATTGGCGAGGCCGGCGGCGACATCGCGCGGGCGGCCACCTTTGAAGCCGGCTACGCAACGCAAGCGCCCGGAATCCAGGTCAGCCGCTTCTGCGCCTCCGGGCTCGACGCGATCAACCTCGCCTCCGGCAAGATTGCCTATGGCGCCGACGACATCGTCATTGCCGGCGGCGTCGAATCGATGTCGCGCATCGGCATCGGCGCCCAGGGCGGCGCCTGGTTCATGGATCCTTCGGTCAACATCCCGGCCTATTTCATGCCGCAGGGCGTTTCCGCCGACCTGATCGCCACCAAATACGGTTTTTCGCGCGACGATGTCGACGCCTATGCGATGGAAAGCCAGAAGCGCTCGGCGCATTCCTGGAAGAACGGCTATTTCGACAAGTCGGTGGTCCCTGTCAGGGACATCAACGGGCTGACCATCCTTGACCGTGACGAACACATGCGGCCCGGCACCGACATGCAGGCGCTGGCCAGCCTCAACGCCTCCTTCGGCATGATTGCGGAGATGGGCGGCTTTTCCGCCGTCGCGATCCAGGCCCATCCGGAAATCGAGGCGATCAACCACGTCCACCATGCCGGCAATTCGTCGGGCATCGTCGATGGCGCCAGCCTGGTGCTGCTCGGCTCGAAGAAGGGCGGCAAGTCGATGGATCTCAAGCCCCGCGCCAGGATCCGCGCCTTCGCCAATATCGGCTCCGATCCGGCGCTGATGCTGACCGGCCCGGTTGATGTCACCGAGAAGCTCTTGAAGCGCGCCAAGATGAAGATTTCGGATATCGACCTGTTCGAACTCAACGAGGCCTTCGCCGCGGTTGTGCTGCGCTTCCAGCAGGCTTTCAACATTCCATCCGACAAGATCAACGTCAATGGCGGCGCCATCGCCATGGGTCACCCGCTGGGCGCCACGGGTGCCATGATCCTCGGCACCGTGCTCGACGAACTTGAGCGCCGTGATCTCAACACCGCCCTTGTCACGCTGTGCATCGGCGCGGGCATGGGCACCGCGACGATCATCGAACGCGTCTGATTTCCGGAGAACGAACATGAGCAATGAGATTTACACCGTAGACGTCGACAATGACGGCATCGCCCTTGTCACCTGGGACATGGCCGGACGCTCGATGAATGTGTTTACACAGGCAGCGCTTGAACAGCTCGACGCCCTGGTTGACCGCTTTATCGCCGATGACGCGGTCAAGGGCGTCGTCTTCACTTCAGGCAAGTCATCCTTCTCCGGCGGGGCGGACCTCACCATGATGAAGACCATGCTGGCCGGCATGGCGGAGGAAAAGCGCACCAACCCGGACAATGCCCAGCAATTGCTGTTTGACCAGGTGGGCAAGATGAGCCAGCTGTTCCGCAAGATCGAAACCTGCGGCAAGCCGTGGGTGTCGGCCATCAACGGCGTCTGCATGGGCGGCGCGTTCGAGTTGTCGCTCGCCTGCCATGGCCGTGTGGTGGCGGATTCGCCAGCCGTCAAGCTGGCGCTGCCGGAAGTCAAGGTCGGCATCTTCCCGGGCGCCGGCGGCACCCAGCGGGTCCCACGCCTGACCAATGCGCAGGACGCGCTGCAGATGATGACCACCGGGCAGTCGCTGACGCCCTCGCGCGCCAAGGCCATGGGCCTGGTGCATGAGGTGGTGGAGCCCAAGAAGCTGATCTCCGCCGCCA
>LADQ01000128.1 GCA_000961635.1 Hoeflea sp. BRH_c9
GCCCAGGTGGCGGTGCCCTCGATCACGCCCCAGCCGTAGGCATAGGCGCGGGCGCGGGCGGCGGGAAAGACGGCGCTGCACAGGGTCGGTGTCAGCGGATGCTCTCCGGGCGGCGCGTAAAAACTGTCCTTGAAGTCCTGGAAGTCAGTCCTGAGCGGGGAGAAGGTGTTGGTCTCGGTGGCGAGCGAGCCGACAAACACCCGTTTGGCATTGGTTTTCATGCGTGGTCTTTCTGCAGTTCGGCAATGTGATGGCAGGCGCTGAAGTGCTCATTGCCAAGCGGCTGCGCCAGAGGCTGGGCCGAGCGGCAGATGTCGGTGGCGAACTTGCAGCGCGGATGGAAAGCGCAACCCGATGGTGGCGAGGCCGCGTTGGCCGGTTCGCCCAGATCCTCCACCCGCTTGCGCCCGGGGACGATGCGCGGGATCGAGGACAGCAGCAGTCTCGTATAGGGATGGGACGGCCGCTCGAAAATGTCGGCGCGGGAGCCGATCTCGACAATCCGGCCCAGATACATCACCGCCACCCGGTCGCTGACATGGCGGACAACACCGAGATCATGGCTGATGAACAGCATCGAAACACCGCTGTCGCGCTGCAGGTCCTTGATCAGGTTGAGCACCTGCGCCTGGATCGAAACATCGAGCGCCGAGACCGCCTCGTCGGCGATCACAAGCCGCGGCTTGAGGATCATCACCCTTGCAATGCCGATGCGCTGGCGCTGGCCGCCGGAAAATTCATGCGGAAAGCGCTCCATGACCTGAGGGTCGAGACCGACCAGCTGCAGCGTTTCGGCGATCAGGGCGCGGGCCTCGGTGCGGTTCTTCGCAAGCCCGTGGATGCGCAGCGGCTCGGCCAGCGTCTGTTCGATGGTCAGCCGCGGATTGAGCGAGGCGAAGGGATCCTGGAAGATCATCTGGATCTCGCGGCGCAGCGGCCGGAAGGCCGACTGGCTCAGCGACAGGATCTCGCGGCCATCAAGCCTGGCGGTGCCGCCGGATGCGGTTTCGAGCCGCGTCAGTGTCCGGCCCACTGTCGACTTGCCGCAACCGGATTCGCCAACGAGGCTCAACACTTCGCCGGCGCGGATGGAAAAACTGACGCCGTCAACCGCTTTCAGCACGCGCCGGCCCGAGCCGAAAGGCCGGGCCGTGCCCAAGGCGAAATGGGTCTTGAGGTCTTCGACCTGCAACAGGGGGGCGGCGCTCATGCTTGATCCTCGCCGGGGAAATGGCAGCGGGCGAAATGGCTCGGGCTGACCGCTATCGCCACCGGATCAATGTCGGAGCAGATCGGGCGGGCGCGGCCGCAACGCGGATGGAAGGCACAGCCGTCGAGCTTCTCGCCAAGCATCGGAACGCGGCTCGGGATTGCCTCAAGGCGTTCGACCTCGCGGTCGGAGACCGGAATCGACGCCATCAGGCCGCGTGTGTAAGGATGGGCCATGGTTGAAAAGAGTTCATCGGCGGGCGCGGTCTCGATGATCTTGCCCCAATACATCACCGCGACATCGTCACAGGTTTCGGCAATGACGCCAAGATCGTGCGAGATCAGCATGATGGCCATGCCGGTCTCGTCCTGCAGCTCCTTCAACAGGTCGAGAATGCGGGCCTGCACGGTGACGTCGAGCGCTGTCGTCGGCTCGTCGGCGATCAACAGCTTCGGGTCGCAGGCGAGCGCCATGGCGATCATCACCCGCTGGCGCATGCCGCCGGAAAGCTGATGCGGGAAGCTGTCGACCCGGCCTTCCGGATCGGGGATGCGAACCAGACGCAGCAGTTCGATCGCCCGCTCACGCGCCTGGGCTTTCGAGACCTTGCGGTGCTGCAAGATGGATTCGGCGATCTGCTCGCCCACCCGGTAGACCGGATTGAGGCTGGTCATCGGCTCCTGAAAGATCATCGCCATATCGGCGCCCATGATGGCCCGGCGCCGCTCGGCGGGCAGCGTCAGCATGTCCTGACCATCAAACAGGATCGAGCCCGAGGTGATGCGCACCTGGCTTCCCTCCAGAAGGCCCATGATGGCGAGAGAGGTCAGGCTCTTGCCGCACCCCGATTCACCGACGATGCCCAGCGTCTTGCCCGCCTCGACAGTGAACGAGACGCCGTGGACGACCGGCACCAGCTGGCCACCGACTGCAACGGCGATGGCGAGGTCTTTGACTTCCAGCAGGGCCATCAATCAAACTCCCGCGATATCGTCTTTGAAGCGTGGATCCATGCTGTCGCGCATGGCGTCGCCGACCATGTTCATCGAAAACACCGACAGGATGATGAGCAGGCCCGGGAAGATCAGCAGCCAGGGCGCGCGGGTGACATAGATCCGCGATTCCGACAGCATGTTGCCCCAGCTCGGCACTTCCGGCGGCAGGCCGAGGCCGAGAAAATCGAGCGCCGCCGCCTGCAGCTGGGCGAAGGCGAAGATGAAGCTTGCCTGCACCAGCAGCGGTGAAATCAGGTTGGGCAGGATGTGCCGGAACAGGATCGAGGAATGGCCGGCGCCCGAGCAGATGGCGGCGTCGATGAAAACCTCGCGCTTGAGCTTGAGCGTCATGCCGAACAGGATCCGCGCCGTCGTGGTGGCATAAACGATGCCGATGACGATAATGGTGTTGGTCACGCTGCGCTCGAGCAGCGTCATCAGAACCAGCGCCAGCAGCAGCGCGGGAAAGGCCATCAGCACGTCGATGCCACGCATGAGAAAATTGCCGAGACGGATGAAATAGGCCGATAGCATGCCGATCAGGCCGCCGGTGGCGAGCGCGAAGACGACGCTGCCGACGCCGATGAACATGGTCATCCGGGCGCCATAGAGGCTGCGCGAAAACGTGTCGCGGCCGTAATGATCCGTGCCGAAGAGATGCGGCCAACCGGGCTCGGCCAGGCGGTTGACGGGGTCGATGTCGAGCGGGTCGAACGGCACGATCAACGGCGCCGCGACGGCTGCGAACAGAACCAGGCACAGCCAGATCAAGCCGATCGTGGCCATGGTGCGTCCGCGAAAAATGCTTCGGACGGTTTGAAGGGAACTCATTTCAGCGACACTCTCGGATCGAGCCAGGCATAGGCGAGGTCGACGATCAGGTTAATGACCATGTAAAGACAGACGATCACCAGGATGACCCCCTGGATGACCGGATAATCCCGCCGCAGGATCGACTGGACCACCAGCCGCCCGACACCGGGAAGCGAGAACACCGTCTCGGTGACCACCGCTTCCGAGATCAGCGCGGCAAAGGTGAAACCGAAGGCGGCGGCGACCGAGATCAGCGCGTTGCGGAACACGTGCTTGATCGCCACCCGGGCCGGGTGCAGCCCCTTGGCGCGCGCCGTGCGGACATGGTCCTCGCGCTGCACATCGAGCATCGAGGCGCGCACCAGCCGGATGATCAACGCCGCGTTGGGGGCGGCAAGGGTCATGCTCGGCAGCAGCAGATAGCGCAGATTGAGAAGTCCGCCCTCATCATGGATGGAGGGAAAACCGGAACTCGGAAACCAGCCGAGCCAGACCGCGAAGATCAAGATGAGATAGAGCCCGAGCCAGAAGGTCGGCACCGAGGCGAACAGCATGGCGCCGCCGGAGGCGAGCTGGTCCACCCAGGTGCCGTGCCGGGTCGCCGACAGCACGCCGATGGGGATGCCGAGCAGGATGATCCAGACCATCGTCAGCAGCGCCAGCAGGATGGAGGTCTCGGCGCCGCCGGCGATGACCTCCATCACCGGGGTGCGGAAGAACACCGATGTGCCGAAATCGCCTTGCAGCGCGTTTCCGAGCCAGATGAAATATTGGACGTAGATGGGCCGGTCGAGGCCCATCTCCCGCGACAGCCGGGCCACATCCTCGGGCGTGGCGGAATCGCCAAGCAGGATTGCAGCCGGATCGCCGGGAATGAGATGGACGAAGAGGAAGACCAGGACGGACGCGGCCAGCAAGGTCGGAACCAGGGCCAGAAGCCGTTTGAATGTGTATGCGAGCATGGGATGACCAGGTTTTCCGGTGGAGAACCCCTCCCCGCATCACTGCGGAGAGGGATCGGCAGTCTGTCAGGTTACTTGGAAACGTTCCAGAAGCTGGGCCAGATCAGGGTGGCGTCCGCCAGTCCCTTGAGCGCCGGCGAGGCAATATTATAGGTGTAGACGTCGCCGGTCTTCATGGTTGGAACCTGCTCGTAGATCAGCGCCTGGATCTCGGCCCAGATCTTCTCACGCTCTGCCGGATCGGAGGAAGCGGTGAACTTTGCCTTCAGTTCGGCCTTTTCCGGGGTCGCCCACCAGCCCGGATAGCTGTCGTTCATCACCGAGATCAGGATCGGATCGGGCACGAAGCCGTGGTGGGTGAAGAACATGTCCCACTGGTCGGCCTTGCCGCGCTTGTCGATCAACGTCGCCCAGTCATAGACCTGAAGGTCGATGTTGAAACCGGCCTGGGCCAGTTGCTTGGTGTAGACGATCGCCGAATCGTAGTGGAACGGATAGTTGGTCGAGACCATGAACTTGATCGGCTCGCCATCGTAACCGGCTTCCTTGGCCATCGCCTTGGCCGCTTCCGCATCACCCTTGGAGAATGCCTCGGCGCCCGCTTCGGTGTACCAGACATTGCCCTTCGGCATGAACGAGCCGTTGGCGCTCCACAACTGGTCGGGGCCGATGGAAACCTGCAGCGCGGGAACCTTGTCGATGGCCATCTGGATGGCGCGGCGCAAGGCGAAATTTTCCTTGAGCGGGCCTTCCTGCGAGTTCAGGAATACCAGTCCGAACAGCGGACTGCCATTGACGATGGTCTTGACCGAGGCGTCGGCATCGAGATCGGCGAACAAGTCGCCGGGGATGCTTTCGGCATAGTCATAGTCGCCGGCGCGGACGCCGGCAACGCGGGTGCCGACATCGGAAACCGGAATGAAGCGCAGCGTGTCGAATTCGGCAACGCGCTTGCCGCCATAGCCATCCGGCTCGCCCTCGGGAGAGCTGTAGCCGTCAAAGCGGACCAGCTCGACATAACGGTTGGGCTCCCAGCTGGCGAACTTGTAAGGGCCGGTGCCGATGTAGTTCTCGGGTGCGATCGGCTCCTTGCCGGCGCCCTCGAGCACGGAAGCGGGATAGATCGCCGGGCCGCCATTGATGAAGGCCATCAGGTTCTTCCAGGGACCGAAAGGCTCTTTGAGCTTGATGGTGATTTCGTGATCGCCGGTCGCCTCGACGCTGTCGACATTGTCAAACAGCAGCGCGCCGCGGGACCCGAACTCGCCCCAGCGCTTGAGCGAAGCCAGCACATCGGCCGACGTCATCGGGTCGCCATTGTGGAAGCTCACGCCCTGGCGCAGCGTGATGGTGATGGTCTTGCCATCGGCGCTGGTCTCGTCGCCGGCGGCCAGAAGCGGCACCGGCGCGTTGGACGAATTGAAGGTGTAGAGACCCTCGAACATGTGGTGCGCGATGGTCGTCGCCAGATCCGAGGTGATGACCTGCTGGTCAAGGCTCGGCGGCTCGCCGACCGTGGCATAGCGCAGCATGCCGTCCGCCATCGCGGAACCGGAGATGGTCAGCAACGCGCCCGCCATCACCGCAGATTTCAACCAGGTCTTGAGTTTCATTGTCATTCCCCTTGTTTTAAGTCATTCGCTGGATCTGCCAGCGCCGCCGAAACAGCGCCTCCATGAAAGAAATTTACATTTCATACGATTGACGTCAAATGAAAATTGCTTGCCGCTCATATTCCGGGTAGTTTGACGTAAGTTTTTTCCAAAAATGGAGTCCCCATGCCAGATACAACTTCCCGGATCACCCGCTACGAAACCGCCGACCCGGCTGCCGGCGGGCAGCGCAGACCCTTTGCCAAGGCGGTTCGCGCCGGCGACTTCATCTATGTCTCCGGGCAGGTGCCGGCGCTGGATGGCGAGATCGTTACCAGTGGGATTATCGGCCAGACCGAACAGGTGATGGCCAACATCATCAGTGTGCTGGCGCTTGCCGGCTGCGGGCTGGAACATGTGGTCAAGGTCAATGTCTGGCTTGATGATCCGCGCGATTTCTCCAGCTTCAACAGCGTGTTTGAAAAATACTTTCTCGACAATCCGCCCGCCCGTTCAACCGTGCAGTCATCGCTTATGGTCGACGCCAAGGTGGAAATGGATGTAATAGCATTCAATCCGTTATAGGCAGGGCTCGCGCGGCATGAACAAGGTCATCGACATAATCCTGCAGATGCGGCGACTCGACGGCGAGTTGCCCAAGCGCGAGCAGCGAGTGGCCGATTTCGTGCTGGAGAATCTCGAGCAGATCTCCTATCTGCGCCAGTCCGACATCGCCAAGGCATCGGGCGTCTCCGACGCCACCGTCAACCGTTTCTGCATCTCGCTGGGCTGCGAGGGGTTCCGCGACTTCAAGATCCGGCTGACCCAGAGCGTGGCGGTAAGCCTGCAGTATCTGGGCGGGCCCGGCGATGAGAACTCTGTCTCCGATCAGCTGGTGGTGCAGGTCTTCGGCGCCCTGGTCGACACGCTCAACCTAGTGCGCTCTCAGCTTGACAGCGAGGCGATTGAAGCCGCCATCAGCCTGCTTGCCGGCGCCCGGCGGATCGCCTTTTTCGGCGTTGGCGGCGGCTCGGCCAATGTGGCGCGCGAAGGCGCCAACCGGTTTTTCCGGCTCGGCGTCCCCGCCGAAGCTCATGCCGACGGCTATTTTCAGCGAATGCTGGCCTCGACGCTGGAAAAGGGCGATCTGGTGTTCGCCATTTCCCAGAGCGGCTCGCCTGCGGAACTGCTCGACAGCGTGGCGATCGCCAAGCAATACGGCGTCAAGTCGATCAGCCTGACCAAGCGCGGCTCGGAGCTGGCGCGCGCCACCGATGTGTCGATCGAAATAGACATTCCGGAGGATCACGACATCTACAAGCCGTCCGCCTCGCGTCTTGCCTATATCGCCATCATCGACGTGCTGGCCGCCGGCACCGCCCGCCGCCGGCCCGAACAGGTCAAGGAATATCTCCGACGCATCCGCACCTCGCTGGTGCCGCTATCGAGCGATCCGGGCCCCAAGCCTATCGGCGACTAGAAGCGCCAAGGTCCGCGCCGATCTGGTCAGAGCCGTCCGGTGAGAACCAGAATCAGAAGGATGATGACCAGAACGCCGATCACGCCGATCCCGCCATGTCCGAAGCCGTAGCCATATCCGCCGAAGCGACCGCTAAAGCCCCCGAGGAGGAAGATGACGAGAATGATTAGAAGAATTGTACCAAGCGACATGGGATTACCTCCAATGGCAGGACTCTGCCGACTTATTGACCAAGACCCGGCGCCAACATGGCTGGCACCGAACCGGTTTGGCTAGTTTCCGTCTATCTTGACGCCTTGCTCGCCAATTTCTATGTCGATGCCGCTCTGGCTTTCCTGGTAATACAGGTAGCCCACGACAAGGACGACCGCGGCTAGCAAGCCGACAATCAAATATAGCATACCACGACTCATTGCGTCCGACCTTTCATGCTCCCGATAACGGAGCGTAACCTTGAAGTAATATCCGCAACTCCAGAATTACGGTGCGAACACGGAAAACCGCATCGCCACGCCCTGAGATCTATTCTCCGCGGAGCGTATCCTTCAGTCCGCCAACTGCGTTCTGAACTCCGCCCTCGATCTTGTCGGCCTTCCCTTCTGTCTCAAGCTTGGCGTCGCCAACCGCCTTGCCGACGGCCTCCTTGATCTTACCCTTGATCACCTTCGCCGAACCGACCACCCGATCCTTGTCCATCACGCTCTCCTTTCGAGACCCATGAAACTGTAAGTGATATTGGAGATGTTCCCAGAATTTGCATTGATCAATATCAAGCCCGGGGAGACGCTGATATCAGGCGCCGCAAAGCCAATCTAACTTGAATCTATTGCTGCGGCCTTGGATTGATCGAGTCTGGCCTTGGCCTGGTCTTGAGTTGCCCTGATCTGCTTCTTCACCTGCTCGATGTCTTTCCGGATCGCTGCCCGGTCCTCGGCGGCGCCTTGTTTCAGATCATCTTCAAGCGCTTTCAGATCTGCCTCGAAGCGGCGCTTTCGAATACATGTCCCAGGTCGCCATGAAGAGTGCGGCGACCAGTGGCCCGATCACGAAGCCGTTTATGCCGAAGATGGCGATGCCGCCGAGAGTTGACACCAGCACCACATAGCTCGGCATCTTGACATCGCTGCCGACCAGGAGCGGTCGCAGGATATTGTCGATCGTGCTGATGACCAGGACGCCAAAGGCCACGAGGACGATGGCCTCCCATACTGATCCAGCCAGCAGCAGGTAAATCGCGGCCGGCGCCCAGACCAGGCCGGCGCCGAGCACGGGCAGCAGGGACAGCACGGCCATGAGCGCCGCCCACAGGATCGGCGAGCCCACGCCCAGGATCCAGAAAATCAACCCGCCCAGCATCCCCTGCACCAAAGCCACCACGAGATCGCCCTTGAGCACGCCGTGGACCGTCGCCATGAAGGCGCTGGCCAGAGCCTGCTGTTGCTCCGGCGGCAGCGGAATGGCGCGCCTGGCATGGGCGAGCAGCGTCTCCCCGTCCCGCAGCAGGTAGAACAGCAAATACAGCATGACGAAGACACCGAGAAGGAAGTCCACCGTCACCTGGCCGAAGCTAACCGCGTGGCGCGCAATGAACTCCCAGCCTTGAGCCAGGCCGCTGAGCAACCTGTCCCGCAAGGTCGGGAGGCCAGGCAACTCTAACCGGGTGAGCCAGTTCGCAATCCATTCCGGCAGCGAGGATCGGAGTTCCGAGATCGAACGCTGCAGATCAAGCTCTCCCGACTGGAAGCGTTCGACCAGGGCGGATATCTCCTGGAAGAGAACGCCTGCGAGCAAGGTGAGCGGGAAGACAACCAGGATCGCGATCAGCAGAACAGTCGCGCTGGCGGCCGCGTTTCGCCATGCCGGCATCCGCGCGAGCAGCGCCTGATGCCAGGAAGAGAAGCTGATCGCGAGCAGCACCGCCCACAGGATCGCGCCGGCGAACGGCGACAGAATCCAGATGAACGCAATTGAAACCGCCACGAGCACGAATGCGAAGATGACGGTTGTTCGTTTGCTGGAGCGAGCACTCATACATTGATCCGCCTGAACGCGCGCGCACCGATCCCGGAGGCTGCCGATGGATGCCGCGCAAGACTGCGCGGCAGTTGGGCGATAATGGCATGCAAAACCAAAGAACTAAAGTGCGCCACCCGAATCGGATCTGTTGCAACGCGCTTGAGGGTTTTACCTGGATTGTCTTCGTGATGCACGCGCAGCACCATCTGGCCAAAATGAGGAGCTCTTTTGACCTCTCGGCGCGTGGCGACGCCGGAGAAGCAGAACGCCGACGATCAAAGTGCGCGCTGCGGTGAGCATCGACCAGGGAAAACCATTCCCGGCGCCCAGAACATCGCGACAAGCCCGACGATGCCGCTGAACAGGAATATCCAGCCGATATGGATATCGGCGCCAGCGAGGCCGGTCTCGCGATGTCATGCCCCAATTGGGGAGTGCCGGTGCCTTGCTTCTGTATCCGCGGCAAGCATCGGCCCAAGCTTGCACCAAAACCACCTTTTTCCGGCTGATATCAATGCCCGCCACTGTCGCGGATCCTCGATCTGTCATCGTGAAACTGGCTCAACCCATGTTCCTCCGACAAGGCCCGATACGGCTCTGATTCCCCATATGGGGAATCCGCACCGGGACGGGATTTTCCTATGGTTTGCAGGTCTGATGTCGGACGGGGGCATCCGCATGATCCGGCCAAGGCTCAGTGAAACTTGCCAGGCTTGGCTTGAGCAATTGACAGGTCACCACCGCACGGGAAGAATAAGCATCATTGTCAATGACTTCGCAAATTCGGTTCGCTGGCAAGGAGTCTTACGATTGAAGGCAATATCGCGACAGGGGCTGCCATGATGATTGCCAGATTGGTGTTTCCGCTGCTCTTTGCCCTGTCATCGGCGTTGCCTGCGAGTGCTCTGGAAATCTACCGCAACAGCGTCCGGTACGACATTATAGCAAGGCTGCCAGGCGGCGCGGACTACATCGTCGATGGCGTTGACCGGAAATTTTCCCTGCCCGGCGTCAGCGGCAATCTGCGCCTGATCCAGGATGAGTATTCCTCCTGTGAAAGCCTGGTCGATGAGCGCCGGCAGAACTGGATCAAATACGGCTTCACCCTTTCCTATGGCCGCCATGTCAGCCGGAGCGAATGCTCGATCACCATCGAGAGCGCGGCGGAGAGCAAGGCCATTTCCTCCTATTATGTGCGGGTCGACCGGTGCGGCTGTTATGCGGCGCTGCACCTGAGCTATTCGACTGAAGATCGCAGTCCATTCATGGCCGCTGCGCCTGAAATCGTGGGGTCTCTGCGCAGCAACAATTCCGGCCGCGCCGGACCCGACTATCCTGACATGGCCGGGCTGCCGGTGGCCGCCATTGAACCGGCGCCGCGGCTTAAGATCATCGCGGGCCCGCCTGAGGCAACTGTCGTCGAACCCGCCACGCCAGCGCTTGCAACGCGGGAACTCGCTCCCGGTGAAGGTCTCGAGCGCCTATCGAAAGCGCTTGCCTCGTTCTCGTGCCTTTCCAGGGAAAGCCGGTTGAGACCGAGGGAAACCGCGATCATTGCGCTCTCCGCCTGGTCCGGACAAAGCATCCGCACGCTTGGAAGGCAATCAGGGCGGCCGGATTTCGCCGACTTGCTGCTCGAGACCTTTGATTTCAAAGAACTCAGTGAGCGAGCTGCAGCTGCCGCCGACGCGGTCATCCTGGCGCAATCCGGCATGATTGACACCATCGAGCGGGACGCCGACACGTATGGAGACCGGTTGTGCCCGATCCTCAACACCGGCTTGCCGCAATATCTGTCCTATCTTGTGCAGCAGCAGTCCGAATTCCAGTCTGTTTTTCATGCTTCGCTAGCCGCCGCTCAACGTCTCATGGCGCTGCATGAGTGCTCGGATGCTGAAATCGACGGCGCGTTTGGTCCGGCGAGCCGCGCCAACTGGAACAAGATGCTCGCGGCGCTTGGATTGCCCACCCGTGATGACACTTATACGCCGGGCGTCAGCGATATCGCCCAGGTGGCCAGCATCAAGGTAACCGCTGCGGCCTGTGATCCCTCACCTGATCCTGGCGGGCTTGCGGTCAGTCCGCTTGATTTCCTCGGTGAGGCTGGTGGAGGCGCTTCCTGGCTTGAAATCATCAATGACGATGTTTCCGCCACCATGGATGAGATCGCGCGCGCGGGTGAGTGGACTCCCTGGCAAACGCGGTTGGCGCTTCGCCTGTTCTCCACGGGCCACGACGAAAACAGCGACACCCGCGAACGGCTGCTCGTGGCGCTGTACGAGAATGGCGTCGGTGTAGCCGTCAATCGCCAGGCCGCTCGGCATTGGCGGTCGAAGACCAAGGGCAGCCAGTCACCTTATTCTCTCTATCTGGCGGCGCTCGCCGATCCGTCCCGGATCAAGGAAGCGGTCGGGGCGCTTTCCGCCAGCGGTTATCCGGAATATGAAAGCCAGTCACGCGTGCCCTCGGGCCCGTTGCAGATTCCCGGCGCGGCCGAGATCAGCATCGCCGAATATGCCGATCTGGCGCACCTGGCGACGCTGGTGATGCGATATCCCCAGGCGCTGGACGAGGTGATCAGCACTGCCAAGGCGCCCTATCTGTTCAAGCTGGCCGAACGCCTGCTCGAAGGCGCCAGCATCGACGGCAAGGGTGCTGAACAAGCCGCCATTCTGCTGGAGGCCGCCGCTGATCAGGGCGCCGACTATGCCGCATCACGGCTTGCCTTCATGCTCCAATATGGTTTGGGCGCACCAGCCGACCGGCAAAAGGCGCGACAATTCGCGGAAATGGCGGCGCGCGCCAAGGATCCGTTCGCGCTCTATCAATTGGCCCGCCTGGACGAGCAAGACCAACCCGGCAATCCCAAACCAGCGCTCGCCGCTTATGAGCGGCTGTTCAAGGCAATTGATACACAAGACAACTACTTCATGCCCGGGCTCGTGACCAACCGGATCATGAACGGAAGCGTCGCTCTCACCTCGATCGACGGCGAGAAACTGGTCGGCAAATACGGATTGACGGACGGGACGATCTACATGTGCACCGATTGCGGCGGGGTTGTCGATCTGCCCCAGGCCGCGCGTCTGCTGCGCCAGACGCACCCCGACAGAGTTGATTTTTACCGAAAGGACAAAATTTTCCAGCTTTTCCAACTGATCACGGAGCATCCGGAACTGGCGAAATCGAAGGATGAGGCACAGCAACTGCTGACGGGCGGGATTACGCCGCCCGAAGACGGTTCAAGCCTTCCATTCGGATCTCAAAGCGACATCCGCTCCATCCTCGGCGCGGCAATCATGACGGCCGGCGGCATGATGGACAAGGCGCAGGTCCCATCAGCCATCGCTGATCTGCTTGACCGGATTTGCAGCGACGAGACTATCCGGAACTATTTCTGCGAGACCGCGGCTAACTCACTCGCTTCGGGGCGTTTTGGCGGGCCTCTGGTCGCACCAGGCATCGCCCGGCTCAAGCAGGAGGATTCCATCTACCTCATCGATGTTCTGGCGGCCTTCGGTGATTTCAAGGGCGCGCTCGACCAGGCCTTGCGGTTGGAGCAGAAGTCTCGATCGTCTTTTCCGTTCGGCGTCCTTGAGGCCGGGGCCGCCCCGGTATTCCGCCGGCTGCTGACCCACCGGTCGCTGGCTGACATGGATGGCCTGCCCGAGGGGCTTGAGGATTTGTTGCGGTTTCACGCCCGCCATGACGACACCACCGCCCGTCAGTACCTTGAACTCATTGCCGCCCCGCGCGCGGCGCCGGATCCGTCGGTCCGCCGCGACCTCGATGAGACATCCGCCGCCTTTGAACGGGCCAAGGCCCGCGGCGGATTGAGCCGGGCGCTTGTCAATGCGGCGCGGGAATATTCCCGGGCGCTCGAGGACAAGGGCCAGCGCGAGCAATCGCTGCGGATGGAACTGACGGCGCTTGCCGCCGAAATGCAACTCGATGAAATCGACGCCTTCGGCCAGGCGGCCTATGGCTCGCCGCCGCTTGACGCCGCG
>LADQ01000187.1 GCA_000961635.1 Hoeflea sp. BRH_c9
GTCTCAACGGCGATTCGATGGAAGCAGAAGCCTGGGCCTGGCTCGCCGTGCGCTCGCTGCGCGGGTTGCCGCTGACCTATCCCGGCACCACGGGCGTGAAGGAGCCGGCAACCGGCGGGGTTCTGGCGCGGGGACGCCGGGAAGCCGAAGGCACCCGATAAAACGGCAGAGCCCGCGGTCATTGCGCGTTAAGCTTGAAGAATTTTTGGGAAAAATGGTGGGCGATGACGGACTCGAACCGCCGACATCCTCGGTGTAAACGAGGCGCTCTACCAACTGAGCTAATCGCCCCCAGATCGGTGACGCGTGGTTTAGGGGGTTCGGCGCGGTTCCGCAAGACAAAAACCGTGAACCTGCCCATCTAAAGCGGATCATCCGCCTCCGCTTTGGTTCGCGTCGTCGCGCGGCGGGGGCGGGATTGCGCGCAAGTTGGGACTTTGTCGTTTTTCCGTCGCGATCGTGCTTGACACCCATCTGCGAACGCCGTAATCAGCCGCTCACGGAACGGCGGTCACCCACTGTTTCGTCTGAAAAATGCGCGGGTGTAGCTCAGTTGGTTAGAGTGCCGGCCTGTCACGCCGGAGGTCGCGGGTTCGAGTCCCGTCACTCGCGCCATTTTTCACTTTTTTCGAGCGTTTAGCAAAACAGCTCACTTTCCCATTTTACCGGGCCAGTGCCAGAAGGCCAATCCCGTCAGGCGCGCCGGGATCTGGCGCCACTGCGCCCTATTGTCCCGCCCGGCTGTTCCTGCCTCCGTTCAAACAGGCTATACCAAGGCCGCTTGCCCTGTTTGGGTGAGTCTGGCTTGGGCAAGTCTGGCCGGGGCGAGTTTGACTTGGGTGAGTCTGGCCGGGGTGATTGCTTTTTCCGCTTGCGTTTGGCCGGAATTGACGGGCAATTGAAACAGCCTGCCCGGTCGTGCCGGTCTGGCGGAATATAGAAGCGCGAAAGCTGGTACTATGGCAGCAAATGCCTTGCTTGCTCTTGCGCAGGATGCCGGGCTACGCTAACCACGCCGCGTTGCAACATGATCAGCCGCGCGGGTGGGGGCCTGCTCCAGACCTTGACGAAAAGGCCGGAGCTTCGACTGTCGCGGATACAGGAATGGACGTCATGACGGAACTTCTGGGCGCTTATGTGCCAATTGCCATTTTCATCGGACTTGCGCTGGTTATCGGGCTGGCCTTGCTGATCGCGCCTTTCGCGATCGCCTACAAGAATCCGGATCCGGAAAAACTCTCGGCCTATGAATGCGGATTCAACGCATTCGACGATGCACGGATGAAATTCGACGTGCGGTTCTACCTGGTGTCGATCCTGTTCATCATCTTTGACCTCGAAGTCGCATTCCTGTTTCCCTGGGCGGTGTCGTTCGGCGATATCGGCTGGATCGGTTTCTGGTCGATGATGGCGTTTTTGGGCGTGCTGACCATCGGCTTTGTCTATGAATGGAAAAAGGGAGCCCTCGAATGGGAGTGAGCAACGCACCATTGGTGGCGCCAGCGCCCAAGGGCATCATCGATCCCAACACCGGCAAGCCGGTTGGCAGCGACGACCCGTTTTTCGGCGAGATGAACAATGAACTGGCCGACAAGGGCTTTTTGGTCACCTCGACCGATGAGCTGATCAACTGGTCGCGCACCGGCTCGCTGATGTGGATGACATTCGGCCTGGCCTGCTGCGCCGTCGAGATGATGCAGATGTCGATGCCGCGCTATGACGCCGAGCGCTTCGGCTTCGCGCCGCGCGCTTCACCGCGCCAGTCCGACGTGATGATCGTCGCCGGCACGCTGACCAACAAGATGGCCCCGGCGCTCCGCAAGGTCTACGACCAGATGCCGGAGCCGCGCTATGTGATCTCGATGGGATCCTGCGCCAATGGCGGCGGTTATTACCACTATTCCTATTCGGTGGTGCGCGGCTGCGATCGTGTGGTGCCCGTGGACATCTATGTTCCCGGCTGCCCGCCAACGGCTGAAGCACTGCTGTACGGCGTGCTGCTTTTGCAAAAGAAAATGCGCCGCACCGGCACGATCGAGCGCTAGGAGACCGGTATGAGCCAAGTCCTCAAGGATCTTTCGGATTATCTCGGCGAAATCAAGGGCGGGCTGATCGACCGCGCCGACATCGCCTTTGGCGAGCTGACACTGACGACGCAGCCGGGCAAGCTGATTGCGCTGCTGACCTTCCTGCGCGACGACGCGCAGTGCCAGTTTGTCAGCTTCATCGACATCTGCGGCGTCGACTGGCCGGGACGGCCCGAGCGCTTCGACGTGGTCTATCATCTGTTGTCGCCACGCCAGAATCTCAGGATCCGGGTCAAGGTGATGACCAGCGAAGACGCGCCGGTTCCTTCGGCGACCGCGGTCTATCCCGGCGCCGACTGGTTTGAGCGCGAAGCCTATGATCTTTTCGGCATCCTGTTCACCGGGCATCCGGATCTGCGCCGCATTCTCACCGATTACGGGTTCGAGGGGCATCCGCTCCGCAAGGATTTCCCGCTCACGGGCTTCGTCGAGGTTCGCTATGACGACGAGGTCAAGCGCGTGGTCTACGAACCGGTGGAACTCAGGCAGGAATTCCGCAATTTCGATTTTCTCTCCCCCTGGGAAGGCACCGACTACGTGCTGCCGGGCGATGAAAAAGCCAAGGGGTGAGGACGGATACCATGAACGAACACAACGTCCGCAACTTCAACATCAATTTCGGCCCCCAGCATCCGGCGGCGCACGGCGTGCTGCGGCTGGTGCTGGAACTCGACGGCGAGATTGTCGAGCGCGTCGATCCGCATATTGGCCTCTTGCACCGCGGCACCGAGAAGCTGATCGAGGCCAAGACCTACCTGCAGGCGATTCCCTATTTCGACCGGCTCGACTACGTCGCGCCGATGAACCAGGAACATGCCTTCGCGCTGGCCATCGAGAAACTGACCGGTACGACGGTTCCCAAACGCGGCCAGTTGATCCGGGTGCTCTACTCCGAGATCGGCCGGATCCTGTCGCATCTGCTCAACGTCACCACGCAGGCGCTCGACGTCGGCGCGCTGACGCCGCCGCTGTGGGGCTTTGAAGAGCGCGAAAAGCTGATGGTGTTCTACGAGCGGGCTTGTGGCGCGCGGCTTCACGCGGCCTACTTCCGCCCCGGCGGCGTGCATCAGGACCTGCCGCACCAGCTGGTCGAGGACATCGGCAAGTGGTGCGACCCGTTCCTCAAGACCTGCGACGACATCGAGACGTTGCTCACCGGCAACCGCATCTTCAAGCAGCGCAACGTCGACATCGCCATCGTCAAGCTCGATGACGCCTGGGCCTGGGGCTTTTCCGGCGTCATGGTGCGCGGCTCGGGCGCTGCCTGGGATCTGCGCCGGTCGCAGCCCTATGAATGCTATTCGGAACTCGATTTCGACATCCCGATCGGCAAGAACGGCGATTGCTATGACCGCTACCTGATCCGCATGCAGGAAATGCGTGAATCGGTGAAGATCATGAAGCAGTGCATCGAGCAGCTGCTGGGCAAGGAAAAAATCGGACCGGTTTCGGCCACCGACGGCAAGATCGTGCCGCCCAAGCGGGGCGAGATGAAGCGGTCGATGGAAGCGCTGATCCACCATTTCAAGCTTTACACCGAAGGCTACCGGGTGCCCGAAGGCGCGGTCTACGCCGCGGTCGAGGCGCCAAAGGGCGAATTCGGCGTCTACCTTGTGTCGGACGGCTCCAACAAGCCCTACCGCTGCAAGATCCGGGCGCCGGGATATGCGCATCTGCAGGCGATGGATTTCATCTGCCGCGGCCATCAGCTGGCTGATGTGTCGGCGGCGCTGGGCTCGCTCGACATCGTGTTCGGGGAGGTCGACCGGTGATCGGGATTACATCTGCCGCGGGAAACCGCAGGGACGTTACACAGACCACGCCGCGGTGCGGCGAGGTCAAATAGGCCGGAAGAAAGACAAAGAGTTCACCATGTCCGTTCGTCGACTTGCCGAAGATAGTGTCCAGCCCGCCGGGTTCGCCTTCAACCGCGAATTTGCCGCCCAGGCAAAGGTTTGGATCAAGAAATATCCCAAGGAGCGGGCGCAATCGGCGGTGATACCGCTGATGATGCTGGCCCAGGAACAGGACGGCTGGGTGACCAAGCGCGCCATCGAGGCGATCGCCGACATGCTCGGCATGCCCTATATCCGCGCGCTGGAAGTGGCGACCTTCTACACCCAGTTTCAGCTCAAGCCGGTCGGCAGCCGCGCCCATGTTCAGGTCTGCGGCACCACGCCGTGCATGCTGCGCGGTTCGGAAGCGCTGATGGAGGTCTGCCGCAACAAGATCCACCCGGAGCCGTTCCATCTCAACGAGAGCGGAACGCTGTCCTGGGAAGAGGTCGAGTGCCAGGGCGCCTGCGTCAACGCGCCGATGGTGATGATCTTCAAGGATTCCTACGAGGATCTGTCGCCGGAGCGGCTGGCCTACATCATCGACCGGTTCGACGCCGGGCGACCCGGCGACATTGAGCCCGGCCCGCAAATCGACCGGATCTATTCGGCGCCGGCGAGCGGACTGACAAGCCTGACTTCAGAGATGAAGACAGACAAGAAGAGCGCCAAGGGCGCGGCCGCCAAATCGGCGTCACCCGAGGCAACCGAGGCCGCACGCCCGAAATCACCGGCGACGGAACCAGCGACCAAATCGCCGGAGAAGACGGCCGATAATGTGAAGGCCGGCGCGAAAACGGCGCGGGAATCCTCAATGGCGCCGGAGTTGCGCGCGGCCGATAAGGCGTCGGCGCGCAAGCCGGCCGCCAAGGGCAATGCGGCCATGGCCCAGGCCGGAACAAACATGGGCAGCGCAAAGCCCGCCGAGGCGCCCGCGATCGACGACAAGAACCGTCCCGCCGGGATCCCCAGGCCCGACAGCCCGGATGATCTGAAGCTGATCTCGGGCGTCGGTCCGAAGATCGAAGGCATTCTGCATTCGCTCGGCATCTACACCTTCGCGCAAGTGGCGGCGTGGAAGAAGGCCGAGCGCGACTGGGTTGACGGCTATCTCAAGTTCAAAGGCCGGATCGAGCGCGAGGACTGGAGCAGGCAGGCCAAGGCGCTGGCCAAGGGCGGCGAGGCCGAGTACATCAAAGTCTTTGGCAAGAAGCCGCGGTGAGGAAGGCCGATGTCTGACGTCACCAAAGAGCTGATCTACGAAGTGTTGAAAGGGATCCCTGATCGCCTTTCCAAAATTGTGGATAGTCAGCGCGACATTTGTGAAGAGCTGAACGGGGTCCGCTTGCACATACATGCCATGCAAGGTGAGACAAACAGCATTTTTTCGCGCACCAGCGCAATTGAGAACCGGTTGACCAAAATCGAGCGGCGCCTTGATATCATTGGCGAACCGGCGGAGTGACGACGATGCTAGCTGACAAAGACCGGATTTTCACCAATATCTACGGCGTTTACGACAAGTCGCTGAAGGGTGCGATGGCGCGCGGCCATTGGGACGGGACCAAGGAAATCCTCGAAAAGGGCCGCGACTGGATCATCAACGAGATGAAGGCCTCGGGCTTGCGCGGCCGTGGCGGGGCAGGGTTCCCGACCGGGCTGAAATGGTCGTTTATGCCCAAGGAAAGCGACGGGCGGCCGCATTATCTGGTCATCAATGCCGACGAATCCGAGCCGGGCACCTGCAAGGACCGCGACATCATGCGCCATGATCCGCACACGCTGATCGAAGGCTGCGTCATCGCCGGGTTCTCGATGGGCGCCTATGCGACCTATATCTATGTCCGCGGCGAATATATGCGCGAGCGCGAGGCGCTGCAGGCGGCGATCGACGAGTGCTATGACGCGGGGCTCTTGGGCAAGAATTCCAAGCTCGGCTACGACATGGACATCTACGTCCACCATGGCGCCGGCGCCTATATCTGCGGAGAGGAAACAGCCCTTCTCGAAAGCCTTGAAGGCAAGAAGGGCCAGCCGCGGCTGAAGCCGCCATTCCCGGCAAACATGGGCCTTTACGGCTGCCCGACGACGGTCAACAATGTGGAATCGATCGCTGTGGCGCCGACCATCCTGCGCCGTGGCGGCGCCTGGTTCGCCGGCATCGGCCGGCCCAACAACACCGGCACCAAGCTGTTTTGCGTATCTGGCCATGTCAACACGCCGTGCACCGTCGAAGAGGCGATGTCGATCCCGTTCCGCGAGCTGATCGAAACCCATTGCGGCGGCATTCGCGGCGGCTGGGACAATCTGCTGGCGGTGATTCCGGGCGGCTCCTCGGTGCCGATGGTGCCCGGCGCCGACATCATCGACACGCCGATGGATTTCGACAGCCTTCGCGATCTCAAATCGGGTCTGGGCACCGCCGCCGTCATCGTCATGGACAAGTCGACCGACGTGGTCAAAGCCATCTGGCGGCTGTCTGCCTTCTACAAGCACGAAAGCTGCGGCCAGTGCACGCCCTGCCGCGAAGGCACCGGCTGGATGATGCGGGTGATGGAACGCATGGTCAAAGGCAACGCGCAGAAGCGCGAGATCGACATGCTGTTTGATGTCACCAAGCAGATCGAGGGTCACACCATCTGCGCGCTTGGCGATGCCGCAGCCTGGCCGATCCAGGGCCTGATCCGGCATTTCCGTCCCGAGATGGAAGCCCGGATTGACCAGTACACACGCAATGCCGTGCAAAGCCGCAATGTGCGGCTGGAAGCGGCCGAATAAGAGGCCCGCAATGCCGGGCCCTGCATGACAGGAAACGTCACAGGGGATGAGAGCCAACAAACGACAAAGGAGAGACTGATGTCGATGTTTTCTTTTCCCACCGAGATGAATACGAACGAGATGATGAAAGCAATGAAGCCCATGACCGACTGGACCAAGACGGCAGACCTCACGGTTTCGCCGTTGATGGTCTATCCGTTGGGCGCGGCGGCCGCGGCCACCGCGGTGGGCTTCGGCATCGCCGGCCAGATGGCAGGCATGATGATGGGCGCCATGCAGGGCGCGATGCAGAGCCAGACCGCCCTGTTGGGCGCGCATCCCGATCTGAGCTGGATGGTGCCGACATT
>LADQ01000094.1 GCA_000961635.1 Hoeflea sp. BRH_c9
ATGGCCGAGCCCTGGTATGTGGCGGGCACCGGCCGCGCCTGCACCGCGCTGATGAGCATCGCGCCGGGCCGGATCTTCGCCAAGACCGGCGCCGAAGGCGTGTTCTGCGCCGCCATTCCCGAGCAGGGACTGGGCATCGCGCTCAAATGCGAGGACGGCTCCACCCGCGGCGCCGAAGCCATGATTGGCGCGGTGCTGGCAAAGCTGTTCAGCGAGGATCAGGAGTTGTCGGCTAAGCTTGGCGACTGGTCGAAAAAGTCGTTGAAGAACTGGAACGGCATCGAGGTCGGACAGATCCGCCCGGTGGGTGAACTGGCCTGAGCCTTTGGCGTCCCCGCCTTGATACCGGCCGTCGCGACCTCTATGTCGGGTGAGCCGCATTTTCCGATCCTAGCCGACCATGCCCTGGAGCTCTCCTTGTCCGTATTCAAGAACCTGCCCGCAGCCCCCGTCGCCGAGAAGCGTCCCGTTACCGACATCCGTCATGGCGTCAGCCGCATCGATGACTACGCCTGGATGCGCGATGACGCCTGGCAGGAGATGTTCCAGGACCCCTCCATTCTCGATCCCGCCATCCGCGCCCATCTGGAGGCGGAAAACGCCTATCAGCAGGCGGCGATGGCCGATACCGAGGCGTTGCAGAAGACGTTGTTTGCCGAAATGCGCGGCCGCATCAAGGAGGATGACAGCTCGGTGCCGGCGCCCGACGGCCCCTGGCTCTATGGCGTGCGCTACGTCACCGGCGGCGAGCAGCCCAGGCATTTCCGCATCTCGCGCAAGGGCGGCGATGAGCAGATGCTGCTTGACGGCGATCTCGAGGCGGAAGGCAAGGCCTATTTCCGCCTTGCCGGCGCCGGGCATTCGCCCGATCATGCCTCGCTGCTCTGGGGCTATGACGACAAGGGCTCGGAATTCTTCACCCTCAAGGTACGCGACCTGGCAAGCGGAAAGGACAGCGCCGACCTGATCGCCAACACCGGCGGCGGCGCCGCCTGGTCAGCCGATTGCAGCGGGTTCTTCTACACCGCGGTCGACGCCAATCATCGCCCCAGCAAGATCTTTTACCACCGGCTGGGCACCGCTCAAAGCGAGGATGTCCTCATCCGCGAAGAGACCGATTCCGGGTTTTTCATGGGCGTTTCCGACAGCCGTTTGAATGATTTCATCTTCATCGGCATCAATGATCACGAGACTTCGGAATGCTGGGTCATGCCTGCCGGCGATCCTCAGGCCAGGCCGACTTTGGTGGCCGCGCGCAAGACCGGCGTCGAATATGCGCTCAGCGAAGGCGGAGATGTGTTCTTCATCCTGACCAACGCCGATGGCGCCAAGGATTTCAAGATCATGCAGACCCCGGTGACGGCGCCGGAGCCTGAAAACTGGAGCGAAGTGGTGCCGCACAAGCCCGGCCGGCTGATCCTCTCGGTCAGCGCCTATCGCAACCATCTGGTCTGGATGGAGCGCGAGAACGGCCTGCCGCGCATCGTCATTCAGGACCGCACCAGCGGCGAGCAACACGCCATCGCCTTTGACGAAGAGGCCTATGCGCTCGGCTTTCACGGCGCGATGGAATATGACACCGGGATCGTCCGCTTCAGCTATTCCTCGATGACGACGCCGTCCGAGCTCTATGACTACAACATGACCACCCGCGAGCGTACCCTCTTGAAGCGCGACGAGGTGCCGTCGGGCCATTCACCCGAGGACTATGTCACCCGCCGCGTCATGGCGCCGGCCGAGGACGGAGAGCAGGTTCCGGTGACATTGCTCTACCGTCGCGACACGCCGCTCGACGGTTCGGCGCCCTGCCTGCTCTATGGCTATGGCTCCTACGGCATCGCCATTCCCGCAGGCTTCAACAGCAATTGCCTGTCGCTGGTCGACCGCGGCTTTATCTATGCCATCGCCCATATCCGCGGCGGCAAGGAAAAGGGATTTGCCTGGTACGAGGCCGGCAAGCGCGGCAGCAAGACCAACACATTCAACGATTTCATCGCCGCCGCCCGTTACCTCGATGCCGAGGGGTTCACGTCGCATGACCGCATCGTCGCGCAAGGCGGTTCCGCCGGCGGCATGCTGATGGGCGCCGTCGTCAACATGGCGCCCGACGCCTTTGGCGCCATCATCGCCGCGGTTCCCTTTGTTGATGTGCTCAACACAATGCTTGACGACACGCTGCCGCTGACGCCGCCGGAATGGCCCGAATGGGGCAATCCGATTGCCTCGCCGGAGGATTATCAGACCATCGCCGGCTACTCGCCCTATGACAATGTCAGAGAACAGGCCTATCCGCCGATTCTGGCGGTTGCGGGTCTGACCGATCCGCGGGTGACCTATTGGGAGCCCGCCAAATGGGTGGCGCGGTTGCGGGACGCCTCGACCGGTTCCGCGCCGGTGTTGTTCAAGATCAACATGGCCGCCGGTCATGGCGGCGCCTCGGGCCGGTTTCAGCGGCTCGAGGAAATTGCCTATGAATATGCCTTCGCACTGAAGGTTGTTGGCAAGATCTGAATTTGACAACGGCGTTCCGATTTGGCCGGTCGCCGGCCGGAATCCGGAAGA
This sequence comes from Hoeflea sp. BRH_c9, assembly GCA_000961635.1. Classification (GTDB taxonomy): domain Bacteria; phylum Pseudomonadota; class Alphaproteobacteria; order Rhizobiales; family Rhizobiaceae; genus Hoeflea. Next base: position 2,563 of record LADQ01000094.1, read on the forward strand.
AAAACACCGCGGACAGGAAAACGCATCAGGGCATCCTGCGTTCAGGCGGAACCGCCTGACGCGGACAAGATGCTCTGGTTTCAGGGTGTTAGAGCCGATCATCTTTAGCTGGAAGCGATTTGATGGACAGGATTTTTCGCGTCAGCTAGGAAAAACCGCAAGCGCGATGCAGCGCATCGTGCGAGGATTTTGACGACGCTGCCGCGGAAAAGACGTCCAAGCCTGGCGAAACCGGGAGTCTTGCTCATGGACGATCCATTGTAATCGTCCGAACTTGGTCTTTCGCGCTCTGGACAGCGTCGCGCGAGGCTAACGGCGCTCGCGCCGCGTCGCCTCACGCTCCTAGCCAGATCACGAAATCCCGGCGTTCAAACGATTCCATCTAAAGATGATCGGCTCTAGAGCGGCCTTTGTGCGTTCAATCGGGACGCACGGAGATTGGAATTGGTTCAATTTGGCGTTTGTCAAAACTTTACCATTCCTCTTAAGCCAATGCTCACAGGCTACGGTGTATTGATGTGCGCAAGGAAATCCATGCTCACGAGGTCCTGTGATGACCAATGCACCGATGATGAAAAAATTCGCGAAGCTGCTCCGCAACACCGATGGCAACTTTGCCATGATGGCCAGCATCCTGGTGCCGGTTGTCTTCATCGCCGGAAGTCTCGCACTTGACACGACCAATGCGCTGTCGATGAAGTCGCGGCTGCAGAACGCCGCCGACAGCGCGGCGCTGGCGACGACGAGCCAGCTTGCCGAGGGAAACATCACGGAAGCCGAGGCGATCGCCTACGCCACGAAGTTCTTCAACGGACAGATAGCCGACGACGCCAACGCATTTGACGGGTTTGCGGCCACCCCGACCATCACGCTGACCAAATCGGGGACAGGAGCGAAGACTGCCTGGAAGGTTGAAGTCGCGGTCGCCGGATCTCAGAATTTGAGCGGCATGGCGCGCTTCATGGGCAAGGATACGATCGATGTCGCCATCAGCGCCACATCCGAATCCGCCCGCGACGGTTCCAATCCGCTTTCGATGATGCTTGTGCTCGACCGGTCCGGTTCGATGAAATGGGCCTCGGGCAGAACCACAACCACCACCGTTCCGAAATATTGCGGAAAGAAAAAGAAGAGATATGAGTGCGGGACCGAGACCGTGGTGAGCGATGTCCCCAAGATAGAAGTTCTGAAAGAAGCCGTGGCGCTTCTGACGGCGCATATCGAGGAGTCCGACCCGACCAGCGAATATGCCCGCATGGGCGCCGTCGCCTACAATTCCCAAACCAACAACAGCGACAAGCAGGACATCACCTGGAACAAGTCAAAGGTCACGGATTTTGCCAATTCGCTGATTGCGGATGGCGGTACGAATTCCGAATGGGCGATGAAATGGGGCTATCAACAAGTGACCAGTCCCAGCGAAGGCAACCTCCATTCCGTAAAGAACGGATCGAAAGACCCGTCCAGATTCATTGTCTTCATGACTGACGGCGAAAATTCGACGGGCTCGGAGTGGATGAATGATTACGTTGACAGTCAGACATTGTATTATTGCTCCAAGGCCAAGGAAGAGAAAGTCACCATCTTCTCTGTCGCCTTCCAGGCGCCTGATCGCGGCAAGGCCCTGCTCAAATCCTGCTCCTCGGGCGACGCTTACTATTATGACGCCGAGAGCGCCGAAGAGCTGACGAAAGCGTTCAAGAACATCGGCGAGGAAGCTGTCAAGCAGGTCACCCGGCTGACGCAATAAGGCCTATTCCCAGCCATTGCCCCGTTCGGGCAGCGCCTTGAGATAGGCGGCGATCGCATCGCGGTCGCCGCCTTCCAGTTGCGCCATGTTCTGCTGCACCTCGACCATCGAGCCGCCGACGCTGTCGAAATCCGGGGTGAAGCCGCTTTCGAGATAATAGGCGATGTCCGACGCGCTCCAGCCGCCGACCGATTTGCCGCCCGGCGTGAGATTGGGGATCACCCCTTCGCCCTCGGGGTTTTGCGCGCCCGACAGCCAGGCGTCAGCGATGAAACCGCCGATCAGATTGCGCGGCGTGTGGCATTCGCCGCAATGGCCGGGGCCTTCCACCAGATATTGGCCGCGGGCGATCAGCGGATCATCCTTGGCCACCGTCACCCGTGGCGCGTCGGTGAAGAACAGCAGTTTCCAGCCGCCCAGCGACCGCCTGATGTTGAACGGGAAACCCACTTCGTGGGGCAGGGAGGCGATTTCGCTCGCGGGCAGCGTTTTCAGGAAGGCGAACAGATCGGCGATGTCGGCGTCGCTCATCCGCGTGTAGGATCCATAGGGAAACGCCGGATAATAATGGCCGCCATCCGGCGACACGCCCGCCAGCATGGCGTTGGCGAAATCGGTGACCGGCCAGGCGCCGATGCCCGCGTCCGCATCGGGCGAGATATTGGGGCCGATGAAGGTGCCGAAATCGCTGGTAAGCCGCACCCCGCCCGACAGCACAAGCCGCGCTTCGCCCTTGGCGCCGGGTGCTGCGTGGCAGGAGGCGCAGCCGCCGGCCCAGAACACCA
>LADQ01000122.1 GCA_000961635.1 Hoeflea sp. BRH_c9
CTCGGCGTCTGCCTTGAAATCGGCGATCAGGGCGGTGACGGCGGCGCCGTCCGAGAGCGGCAGCTTGCGCATCACCAGGTCGATCGCCTGAATGCCGTTGGTGCCTTCATAGATCGGCGCGATGCGGGCGTCGCGCAGCAGGCGGGCAGCGCCGGTTTCCTCGATAAAACCCATGCCGCCATGCACCTGGACGCCGAGCGAGGCGACTTCCATGCCGATGTCTGTGGAAAACGCCTTGGCGATCGGGGTGATCAGGCTGGCGCGTTCCGACCAGCGACTGGCCTCGTCGCCGTCGCTGACACGGGCCATGTCGAGCGCTTCGGCGCAGGAATAGCAGATGGCCCGCGCCCCTTGGGTCAGCGCCTTCATGGTCATCAGCATGCGGGCGACATCCGGGTGCTCGATGATCGGGCTCATGCCCTCGCCCTTGTAACCCGGCGCGCGGCCCTGGGTGCGGTCCCTGGCGTAGGCGAGCGCCTTCTGGGTGGCGGTTTCGGCAATCGCCACGCCCTGCATGCCGACGGCGAGACGGGCGTTGTTCATCATGGTGAACATGCAGGCGAGCCCCTTGTTCTCCTCGCCGATGAGCCAGCCGATGGCGCCGGGCGCATCGCCGAACTTGCCGTCGCCGTAGATCATGGTGCAGGTCGGCGACGCATGGATGCCGAGCTTGTGCTCAAGCCCCGAGCAGAACACATCATTGCGGCTGCCCAGCGCGCCGTCATCGCCAACGAAGAATTTCGGCACCAGGAACAGCGAGATGCCGCGGGTGCCGGCCGGCGCATCGGGCAGGCGCGCCAGCACCAGATGGACGATGTTGTCGGTGAAATCATGCTCGCCATAGGTGATGAAGATTTTCTGGCCATAAATCCGGTAGGTTCCGTCGCCCACCGGTTCTGCCCGCGCCTTGAGCGCATTGAGATCGGAACCGGCCTGCGGCTCGGTCAGATTCATCGTTCCCATCCACTCGCCGCTCACGAGCTTTTCGAGATAAATGGCCTTGAGTTCATCGGAGGCATGCTTGTCGAGCGCCTCGATCGCGCCGATAGTGAGCATCGGGCCGATGCCGAAGGCCAGCGATCCCGAATTCCACATTTCGATTGCTGCCACCGACAGCAGCATCGGCAGGCCCTGCCCGCCAAATTCCTCGGGCCCGGCCAGGCCGTTCCAGCCGCCGGCGATCCAGTTCCGGTAGAGTTCCTTCCAGCCCGGCGGCGTCGTCACCGCGCCGTCCTTGAGCAAGGCCCCGTGCCTGTCGCCGATCTCGTTGAGCGGCGCGATCTGGTCGGAGGCAAAGCGTCCGGCCTCGGCCAGAATGGCGTCGACCAGATCCTCGCCCAGATCGCCGAAACGGCCTTGTTCGAGCGCCTTGCCGAGCCCCGCGACCGATTTGAGCGTGTGAGCGATTTCCGTTACCGGCGCACGATACATATGAGCTCCTCCCTGCTTCCCGCCTTCACTTGAGGCGCGACCTGAACCAGGATCATGGCTAAGGGATTTTTACGTAAACGTCAATTTCCGGCGGGCGCTTTAGCCAGTTGGAAAGAAGTCCGCGACGCTGTGAACGCGCTGTTTCGATAACTGCGGCGCCGCGACATGTTGCGCCTGTCAGGCGCGGCTGATAGAGCGTCCGTCCGCAGACAAACATGACAGGCCCGGCATGGCGCGCACGCTCCCGATCACCGACCCCGATGCGCTGGAGCTTGCAATTGAGGCACTGCGGCGCGGAGACCCCGTCGCTGTTCCAACCGAAACGGTGTACGGGCTGGCAGCCGACGCCACCAATGCTGAAGCGATCACCGCGATTTACGAAGCCAAGGGCCGCCCACGGTTCAATCCGTTGATCGCCCATGTGGCGGATATCGAAATGGCGAAAGCACAGGTGGTTTTTTCACCGCTCGCCGAGAAACTTGCCCGGGCTTTCTGGCCGGGACCGCTGACACTGGTGCTGCCGCTCACACAATCGGCGACAATCCACCCGCTTGCCACCGCCGGATTGGCCACGGCGGCGGTTCGCATGCCGCAGGGTTTTGCCCGCGACCTCATCGCTGCGTTCGGCCAGCCATTGGCGGCCCCGAGCGCCAACCGCTCGGGCCGGGTCAGCCCGACAAGCGCCAAACATGTGGCCGACGATCTGGGTGACGGCATCGGCCTGATCCTGGATGGCGGGCGCTGCCCGGTCGGGGTGGAATCCACCATCCTGGCGGTGGATGGAACGCGCTTGCAACTGCTCAGACCCGGCGGCGTCGCGGTGGAAGCCATCGAGGGCATCGCCGGCATGACGGTGGAGCGCCCGCTGCGGCAATCCGGCGAAACGGTGATCGCGCCGGGCATGCTGGCCTCGCATTATGCGCCGGACACCGCGTTGCGCCTGAATGCATCGATCGCCAGGCCGGGCGAAGCCGTGATCCGCTATGGCGGCGTGCCGCTCAAGGGTGAACAGGAAGCCAAATTGGTGATGGACCTGTCGCCGTCGGGCGATTTGCGCGAAGCCGCGGCGAACCTGTTTGACATGATGAAGCGCGCCGATGCCGCCGGCGCGGTTGGCATCGCCGTGGGCCCGGTGCCGATGCAGGGGCTTGGCGAAGCCATCAATGACCGGCTGAGTCGGGCCGCCGCACCAAGGCAATAGAGCCGGTCAACTGCCGGCGCCCGCAGGGATCAACCGGTCAGGCGCGGCGTGTTGATGATCTTCTTGAAAAGCGTTGTCATGGCTTCGCTGATGCCCTCGGTCGGGCTGACCTCGAAGAACAAACCCGGTGAAGCGCATGATTTCATTTTCACAGGGATTTGATTTTGGAATGGCGCGATCCAGTCATTGTACCAGTCATTGTCCGGCAGCGGCAGATAGGTGGTATAGAGCACCGCGATCCTGAAGCCATCGTCTTTCAATGCCTGGCAATGTTTGACATCGATCGGCTCCTGGCAACGGCCGCCGGTGGTCTTCTTGGTGCAATCGGCGGGCTTGTAGCTGTCGCCAACACCATCGGAAACAAAGAACAGGATTTTTTCCGGTGAGGAAGCGGTCAGGCCCGATCCGGGCGTTCCCATCTTGTCGCCAATCTGTGTCAGGGCGCGATCGAAATCGGTTTGCTGGTCATTGTCGTAATTCTGATACGGGATCGACATCAGGTCGACCTCGGCGGCGGCTTGCTTTGCCTTGTTGAGATTGGTGGTGGCCTTCACAACCTCGAGCAGTTTGGTGTCTTCGGCCTTTTCGCCGAAGGTGTAGACCGCCATGCGATACTGATTGGAGGACTTGCGGGAGTCCTTGGCCGTATCCATCAAGGCAGCGGCTGCCTGCGCCACCACGTTGATGCGGGTAGTCACGCCGATGTTTTTCGCAATGTTGTAGAAACTGTTCTTGTCTTCCACCCCATTATTGACAATGTGACAGGCGAAAGCACACCCGGTTTCGGCAACCATCTTGGTGACATCGGCCGGGGTGGCGGCCACGCCCATCGACGGTGTGTTGTCGAGCAGCAGGTAAAAATCGCGGTACAGTTCGATCTGGTATTCGACCGTTGACTGACCCGCCACCTGAATCAGCTCCTTGCCAAGAACCCTGGAGAGCGTGGTCGGCACGGTGACCTTGTAGTTGACGACCGAGTACAGCAAGCCATCCTTCTTGACGACTTTTGCGTCGATTTCATCAACAGTGAAGCCGGTATCGTTTTCGAGCTGGGCCTTGAAGAAGCTGATTGCGTCAGCCTTGGCCAGCGAGATTTCGCCGTCTCCCGACATCTCGAGAGCCGTCTGCACGCCGATGGATTTTTCCGAAACCGCCGCAAGTGCTGCGGCATCCGCGGCGCCCTGGATCTGCGCTTTGACGGCAATCGCATTGCTGTAATCGAGCGCCAGGCCAGCGGCGCCAAACACAGGCACAATCAGCAGCGCCGCGAGAATCCCGAAATTGCCGGATCGATTTTTAAGCAAACGTGACAGCATCGGACACCCCCTGAATTTGAACTGTCCATAGATGTGAAGCGCTAAAAAAAGCTGAAAGCCGTTGTTCAAATCCGATCGATTGGTTCTTTTCCATCAAGATCGGGCAACGGCCAACGCAAGGCGGTGTCCCCACCAATCCGGCGCGCGCCTCTCGACTTGAAGCCGCTGCAACGCTAAAGGCTTGAGCATGCCCACACCGCTGACCGACCCTTCGCTGATCGCCCGGTTTGCCGCCATCACCGGCGGACCAAACGCCTTGACCGCTCCATCCGACATTGCGCCGCATCTGATAGAATTGCGGGGCCTGTATAAAGGCGAAAGCCCGCTTGTGCTGCGGCCGGCGAGTACGGCGGAGGTGGCGGCGATCCTTCGGCTGGCCAATGAGACGGGTACGGCGATCGTGCCGCAGGGCGGCAACACCGGTCTGGTTGGCGGACAATCGCCGCGGCCGGGAAAGGGCGAAATCGTTCTGTCGCTGTCGCGCCTCAACAAGATCCGATCGCTCGACCGGGTGGGTCAGACCATGGTGGCCGAGGCCGGCGTCGTGCTTCAGCAGGCGCAACAGGCGGCCAGTGACCAGGGCCTGCTGTTTCCGCTGTCGCTGGGATCTGAAGGTTCCTGCCAGATCGGCGGCAACCTTTCCTCCAATGCCGGCGGAACCGCCGTGCTGGCCTATGGCAATATGCGTCAGCTGTGCCTTGGACTGGAAGTGGTGCTGCCGGACGGCGAAATCTGGAACGGGCTGAGGGCGCTGAAAAAGGACAACACCGGTTACGATCTGCGCGATCTCTTCATTGGCGCGGAGGGCACGCTGGGGGTGATCACCGCGGCGGTGCTGAAACTCCATCCGGCGCCGCTCGGGCACGAAACCATCTATGCCGGGGTGGACAGCCCCGAGACCGCGCTGAACCTGTTCCGTCTGGCGCAGGACTATTGCGGACCGTCGCTGACCGGGTTCGAGCTGATGCCGCGCATCGGCATCGAGTTCACCACCAGGCACATCGAGGGCGTCCGCGATCCGCTCGGCGAGCCTCACCCCTGGTATGCGCTGATCGATATTTCATCGGGCCAATCGCAGGAAGCCGCGCGGGCGATGCTGGAAGGCCTGTTCGTCGCCGCCGACGAGAAGGGACTGATCCGCGACGCCGTGGCCGCCGAGACCGAGGCGCAGCGCCAGGCATTCTGGAAACTGAGGGAATCAATGTCCTGGGCGCAGAAACCCGAAGGCGGCTCGATCAAGCATGATGTCTCGGTGCCGGTGGCGCGGGTGCCGGAGTTCCTGGCGCGCGCCGACCGCGCGGTGCTGGCGGCCATGCCGGATGCGCGCATTGTCGCCTTCGGGCATCTGGGCGACGGCAATATTCATTACAACATCTCGCAAGCCCCGGGCGCCGACACGAAAACCTTTCTGGCGCGCTGGAAAGAAATGAACGCCATCGTCCATGCGATTGTGCTGGAACTGGACGGATCGATCTCCGCCGAGCACGGCATCGGACAGCTCAAGCGCGATGAACTGGCGGCTGTCAGGTCGCCCCTCGAAATGGCGCTGATGCACAAGATCAAGCATGCGTTCGATCCCAACGGCATCATGAATCCGGGCAAACTGGTTGCCTCCCGGTAACCTTTCCAAATCGGAAATGGGACGGTGGTCTTTCGCTAACCATTACCCGAACACAGCTTTTCTTAACCCAATAACTTAAGCCGACGGGAACGTCCGTGCGGCATTTTGCTTCCTGTGAGAGGGCGAAAAGCCCCGAGAAAAGACCGGAGCTTCGGCTCTCAAGGGTTACAGAGGCGATTACCATGACCAATACCGTATTGAAGCCCGTATGGGCCGGGTTCGAATTGCGGCTCGATCCGGGCAACTTCCCGCAGCGCGTGTCCTATGCGGGGCGCGACGAATTGCAGGACGTATCGGTGACACTCGACAAACGCGGCGCCGTCATCAAGAAGGTGCTGTCGAAATCCGGACTGCCATTGTCCATTGCCCTGCCCGCCCGCGCCTTCCGGGGCGTCGCGGCGCGCGCCATCGACCATGGCGACGGCACGGTGACGGTGACGTTGGAACTGCACCATGCCGACATCGCGCTGTGCGTGCCGCTGCTGGTGGCGCATGACCTTGATGACATCGCCGCCGACTGGCGCACCTGGTCGGAAATTTACGGTCTGCCGATGCTGATGGTCGAGGCCGATGGCGTCGCCCGTCCGCTCGACGACGGATCGACCCCGCATGTCGAAGGCGCGCCGTCGCGCCGCCGCCGCCATCACCAGAT
>LADQ01000143.1 GCA_000961635.1 Hoeflea sp. BRH_c9
GGTCAAGCCCGCCGTCGCTTCGGCTTTCACCGCTCCGGCCGCGGCCGCGGAAGCCATGCCGTTGCGGCTGACCGTGCCGATCCCGATTCCGCGCCCTGATATCTGACCCGGAGATTTCGCTGATGACAGCAGAGCGGCAGCACGGGCGCGCCTGGACGGCGCCGCGGGCCATCCCCGTGTCGATCCTGACCGGCTTCCTTGGCGCGGGCAAGACAAGCCTGCTCAATCGTCTCATTGGCGACCCATGGCTCAGTGACGCGGCCTTGATCATCAATGAATTCGGAGATGTCGGCATTGATCACCTGCTGGTCGAGAGTTCCAGTGATGGGGTGATCGAACTGTCGGACGGATGCCTGTGCTGCACCGTGCGGGGCGAATTGGTGGATACGCTGGCGGATCTGATGGACCGGATGCAAACCGGGCGGATCAGGCCGTTTTCACGGGTTGTCATCGAAACCACCGGCCTGGCTGATCCGGTGCCGGTGATGCAGTCAGTGATCGGCCACCCGGCGCTGGGACAATCCTACCGGCTTGAAGGCCTTGTCAGCGTGGTCGACGCGGTCAATGGCCTGGCGACGCTTGAGGCGCATGAGGAAGCCCGACGTCAGGTCGCCGTGGCCGACACACTGGTGCTGTCCAAGACAGAGCTCGCGGCCTCCTGCGAGGCTTTGCGGGCGCGGCTTGAAGCGCTCAATCCGCTGGCGCGGATTGTCGATGCCCGGGACGTGGGAGCCGGGGACGCGGAATTGACCGCGAAAGGCCTGTTTGACACCGGCGCCTATGACCCCGCCGCCCATAGTCTTGATGTGGCGCGATGGATGAGCTCGAAGACCGACGATCATGGCCATGACCATCACCATGATCATCACGGGCATCATGATCACAATGTGAACCGCCATGATGCGCATATCCGCGCCGATTCGCTGGTGTTTGAAAAACCGATCTCGCCGCAGGCGCTGGCGATGTTTCTCGACCTGCTGCGGTCGGTGCACGGCCCCAACCTGTTGCGCATGAAGGCCATTGTCAGGCTGTCGGACGATCCCGCGCGCCCGCTCGTGCTGCATGCGGTGCAGAGCCTGATGTCGGAGCCCGTGCGCTTGCCGGCCTGGCCCAAGGGCGCCGCCGAAGAGACGAGACTGGTGGTGATCAGCAAGGACATGCCGGAAGGCTTCATCGCGGAGTTGTTCGCCGGTTTTAACGATGAACCGGGGATCGGGCGTCCGGACCGCGGCGCGCTGATGGACAATCCGCTGGTCATTCCCGGAGCGTCGTCGCGGCGGTAGGTCAGGTCAAAGGGACTGGCGCGTCACGCCTTTACGATGACGAAGGCGTGGCCGCCATCGACCGGCTCGCTGCTGATCAATTGATGGCCGTCTTCCCGGCAGAAATGGGGGATGTCGATCACTGCCAGGGGATCCGTGGTTTCGATGCGAATCCGCGCGCCGCTGGCGGTGCCGCGCAGGTGCCTGCGCAAACGCAACACCGGCAATGGACATTTCAGGCCGCGCAGATCAAGCGCATCGCCATCGTTCAATTGCTGCTCCAGATTTTCCAGAACGGCTTGTTGGGTTGTGCTGCCTGGGCTGGCGCTTGCGTTGCGGCCACCTGTCCGGACGCGACCGGGTTCGGAACCGGAACAGGAACCGGAATGCCGCCCAGATTTGGATCAGGCTCGGCTTGTCCGGCGGGTGCATCGCTTGCGGCCGCGGCTGTCGGGGCCGGAGTCGAGAGCGGGGCTGCTGGCGCGGGACCCGCAGTCAGGGCTTTGAGCGGATTGCCGGTGGCAAACAGGCTGAGAACCGGAACAGCGGCTGGCGATTGACCGCCATTGGCGGCGATCCGGGCCTGAATGGCGGCTTCACGCTCGGCGCGGAGGGCCTCGGCTTCCGCCTTGGCCTCATTGGCGGCAATCTGTCTGGCTTCCTGGCCGTCAAACTTTGCCACTGCCTTGGCGAATTCCTGGTTCCAGCTCTTCTCATAGGCGTTGTAGGCGTAAGCGAGGGTGGTAGGCACACTTGCCGGCGGGCAGGCCGCATTCGCCTGGAAAGCGGCGTTCTCGATCTGTGGAATCTGGTTGAAGACGTACTGCCGGTCGCACACCTCCACCTTGGGCGGTCGTTTTGTCAGTTCGAAATGGTCGTAGCCGACTTTCAGCATTTTCCAGAATTCGAAATGCTCGCTGTCGCGGTGGCGCGCCATGTTCTCCGGAGTCATCCGGAAGGGCAGCGCCTCGACCAGGAAATATTCCTGCCCGCCCTTGAAGGCGTCACGGGCGAAGCCGTAAATCTCCAGAACCTGTTCGTCCGTCATCGAATAGCATCCAGCCGAGGAGCAGGCGCCATGGACCATCAGGTTGGTCCCGGTGCGGCCATATGAGCGGTCGTAGCTGTTCGGATAGCCCATGTTGAAGGACAGATAGTAGCTGGACTTCGGGTTCATCTGTGCCGGGTAAATCCGGTAAAAGCCCTCTGGCGCCTGCCGGTCGCCTTCCTTGAATTTTGGACCGAGCTTGCCCGACCATTTGCAGATTTCATAGGAAGCAATGATGTCGAAACGGCCATTGCCCTTCTGCTTCCAGACCTCGAGTACGCCTTCTTCCTTGAAAATCCGCATCATGATGGGCGACCGCGTGCTCATGTCGTGCGCCTTCATCTTGTTGACGAGCTTGGCGGGCAGCGGGTGCTCGACCTTGTTGGACACGGAATCGAGCGCGTCCTGACAACCGGTCAGGCCGAAAAGCAGGATGGGAAGGATTTGCAGCGCTCGTATCGGTGTCATGGGGTCTCTTGCACTTGGAAATTGCATGTTACCGGCGGGATCTGGCACTTTCAAGGCAGCGTCTTGCCGGGTGCCTTAACGCAACATTACTCCAAACACGGTTCATGAAGCCTTAACATTTGAGAGGCTTGGCCGCGGCCAGCCGTTCTGGTGGGTTGATGACGGATTTTGCCGTTCCGAAACGAGGAAACACTCCGTGCCTGGGGGATCTCGAATTTGGGCTGAGACCACCGGGGTGCTCCGTCCATTTGTCCCTATTGGCGTCGCAAATGTGGCCTGAATGCGGCGGCGGTCAGCCGATCTGGCGTCCGATCTTGAGGAATTTGTTGCGGCGGTCCGCCCGCAACTCATCGCCAGAAAGGCCTGACAGCTCTTCAAGAGCCGCAGCGATCGTGTCGCCGGCGCGGGCAATCGCGCTGGCATGGTCGCGATGGGCGCCTCCGACCGGTTCGGCAATGATGCCATCGATGATGCCCAGTTCACTGAGATCCTCGGCGGTGATCTTCATCGAGGTGGCGGCGTCGCGCGCCCGTGTCGGATCACGCCAGAGAATGGAGGCCGCGCCTTCGGGCGAGATGACGGAATAGATCGCGTGCTCGAGCATGTAGACCCGGTTTCCGGTGGCGATCGCGATGGCGCCGCCCGAGCCGCCTTCGCCGATGATCACCGAAACAAGCGGTGCGCGGAGATTGAGGCAGGTTTCCGTCGACCGGGCAATGGCCTCGGCCTGGCCTCGCTCTTCAGCGCCCACGCCCGGATAGGCGCCGGCGGTGTCGACCAGGGTGATCACCGGAATTCCGAACCGGTCGGCCAGTTCCATCACCCGGATTGCCTTGCGGTAGCCTTCCGGACGGGCCGAGCCGAAATTATGGCGGATGCGGGTCTTGGTGTCGTGGCCTTTTTCCTGGCCGATGACGACAACCGGCTGGCCGCGAAAGCGGGCGAATCCGGCCTGAATGGCGGCGTCCTCGGCGAATTTGCGGTCACCGGCGAGCGGCGTGAATTCATCAAACAGGGTCTTGGCGTAATCGTTGAAATGCGGACGGTCGGGATGTCTGGCGACCTGGGTTTTCTGCCATGGGTTCAGGCGGCCATAGATTTCGGCCATCGCATCACGGGCCCTGGTTTCGAGCCGGGCGATTTCATCGCCGGTATCGATGCTCTCGTCTTCCGTGGCAAGCTTCCTCAATTCAAGGATCTTGCCCTCCAGGTCGGAGATCGGTTTTTCGAAATCAAGGTAATTGTGCATTGATTTTCTTCCACGCGCGCTTCCGCACATTGTGTTGGCGAACTCAGCCAAGCGCGGTCTGACGGTCTGTCGCGCTTTGGTTTGGCCTGTGTCAGCCCGGCTTAATTGCCACTTTTTGTGGCTTTTGCAAGAGGGTGATGCTGATTGACCAGTTCCCGCAGGCGTTCATCAAGCACATGCGTGTAGATTTGGGTGGTGGAAATGTCGGCGTGTCCGAGCAATTCCTGAACGGCGCGCAGGTCCGCGCCGCCGGCCAGCAAATGACTGGCGAAGGCGTGGCGCAGAACATGCGGGGATACCTTGGCGACAGGAATGCCGGCGCGGCCGGCGACCTCCTTCAATTCGCGGGCGAACACCTGGCGCGACAGATGACCTTCCGCGGAGTTGGCCGGAAACAGATATCCCGCCTCTTCGGCCGCGTCGCCGATTTCTCCCAACCAGGTTTCGAGCGCCGCGCGGGCCGGTCGCGACATCGGCACCATCCGGTCCTTGGCTCCCTTGCCGCGGACGATCAGGAAGCGGCCTTCGTCGGCCAGCACCCGGTAAGGCAGGCTGACCAGTTCGCTGACACGCATTCCGGTGGCGTAGAGCAGCTCGAGAAGCGCATGAAAGCGGATGCGCTGCAACGTTTCGGCCTTGTCCCGCGCCAACGCAATGTCTGCTTCGGCCTGGGCCAGCAGCCGCGAAACATCATCGATGCTGAGGACTTTCGGCAGCGACCGGCTTTTGCGCGGGGAATCTATCACACCGGTCGGATCATCGCCGCGCAGGCCCTCGGCATGGAGGAACTTGTAAAATTGCCGCAAGGCCGAGAGCCGCCGAGCCTGGGAGGCGGGAGAAAATCCGCGCGCGTTCAGGTCGCCGATGAAGCCGCGGATATGGCCGGCCTGGGCTTGCGCCAGCGATGTCCCCAGCGATTTGAGGACTGCGGAGGCGTCATCGAGATCGCGGCGATAGGCCTCAAGCGTGTTGTGGGCGGCGCCGCGTTCCGCGCTCATCATTTCGAGGAAGGCCTCGGCGTTGGCGGCGCTCAGGTCGCGCATGATGGGAGACGGTCTTTCTAGCGGTTGAGTTTGTCAGTGGGCACGCGCACAGTCACTTCGCGATCGACCGGTTCCACATACATCACCAATGCGAACATCGCGCCATAGACGATACCGACGATCACCGCGCACAGGAAAAGGAACCGAAACAGGGATGGCATGAGCACTCCGGTGAACTGGCAAGGATGCTGTTATGCGGCAGGGCGGGCATTGTTTCAAGGTGGATACGGACAGCCGGGCACGCTTGACGCGCCGCCGGACATGGCCAATAGAAGGCCCGAAGCATTGGCCCGAGGGCGGGGGAGACAGTTGACGGGACCGAAGGCAAGCGCGCAGGAGCCGGATATCGCAAAGGCGCGGCGTGTGCTCGGCCGTCGTAATCTGGTGTTCGTCGGCCTGATGGGAGCCGGCAAATCCGCCATCGGCCGGCTGGTGGCGCAGATGCTCGACATCCCGTTCATCGATTCCGATAACGAGATCGAGCAGGTGTCGCGCATGACGATCCCTGAACTATTTGAATCCTACGGAGAGCCGGAATTCAGGGCGTTGGAATCGCGGGTGATCAGGCGGTTGCTCAGGACCGGGCCACGGGTGCTGTCCACCGGTGGCGGCGCCTTCATGAATGAAGTGACCCGCGCCAGCGTGCTTGCCAATGGCCTGTCGGTGTGGCTGAAAGCGGATCTCGATGTGTTGTGGATGCGGGTCTGCAAACGCGACACCCGGCCACTGCTGAAGACTGCCAATCCCAGGCAAACGCTCTCGGATCTGCTTGATCAACGCTATCCGGTCTATGGCCTGGCCGATATGACGGTCCAATCCCGGGACGTTGCCAAGGAAATAATCGCCGCCGAAACAATCGCTGCAATTGCCAGCCTGGCTGGCGGTCAGGAAACGGTGCCCACCTCATGACCCAGACCACACCCCGTGAAACCGTGCGCGTCGACCTTGGCGAGCGCAGCTACGACATTGTCATCGGACCCGGACTGATTGCCCAGGCTGGCGCCGAGATCGCGGCACGCCGCCCAGGAATCCGCTGCGCGGTGATTACCGATCGCAACGTGGCTGCCGTGCATCTTGACGCGCTTGTCTCCAGCCTAGCCGCGGCCGGAATCGAGGCGGCGCCGATGGTGCTGGAGCCTGGGGAGAAAACCAAGCGGTTTGAAGAACTGATCCGTGTCTGCGACCATGTGCTTGGCGCACGGCTTGAACGCGGCGACGCGGTGGTGGCGCTGGGGGGGGGCGTGATTGGTGACCTCTCCGGCTTCGCGGCCGGAATCGTGCGGCGCGGCATGGGCTTCATCCAGATCCCGACCAGTCTGCTCGCCCAGGTCGATTCGTCCGTGGGCGGCAAGACCGGGATCAACGCTTCACAAGGCAAAAACCTGATCGGCGTTTTCCACCAGCCGGATCTGGTGCTGGCCGACACCGATGCTCTCGACACGCTGCCGATCCGCGAATTCCGCGCCGGCTATGCCGAAGTGGCGAAGTATGGCCTGATCGACCGCCCGGATTTCTTTGCATGGCTCGAGCAAAACTGGCGCGACGTATTTTCCGGCGGGCCGGCGCGCATCCAGGCCATCGCCACGGCCTGTCAGGCTAAGGCCGAGGTGGTGGCTGCCGATGAACGCGAAACCGGCGCGCGGGCGTTGCTCAATCTCGGTCACACGTTCGGCCATGCGCTGGAAGCGGCGACCGGGTATGATGGAAGCCGGCTGGTGCATGGCGAGGGCGTGGCCATCGGTATGGTGCTGGCGCATGAATTCTCGACCCGGATGAACCTGGCCAGCGCGGATGACGCGTTGCGGGTCGAGCGCCATCTCAAGGAGGTCGGCTTGCCGACCCGGATGTCGGATATTGAAGGCGGGTTGCCGGCAACCGATATACTGATGAAACACATCGCGCAGGACAAGAAGGTTCGGCGCGGTGAGCTGACATTCATTCTGACGCGCGGAATCGGTCAATCCTTCATCGCCGACAATGTGCCGGTCGATGAAGTGTTCCGATTCCTGGAAGGCAAGCGGATATCATGATGCTGGAAACAATAGGCGCTGCCCTGGCCGAAAATGGGCTCACGATCCTGGCGATTCTGGTTCTGATCGGGCTGTCGGGTTTTTTCTCCGGATCCGAAACCGCGCTGACAGCGGCATCCAGGGCCCGCATGCATTCATTCGAGACCAGTGGAGATAGCCGGGCCGCCACCGTCAATGCCTTGACCGAGCGCAAGGACCGGCTGATCGGAGCGCTGCTGATCGGCAACAATCTGGTCAACATCCTGGCCTCAGCGCTCGCCACAAGCGTGCTCTTGTCGATCTTCGGCGATTCCGGCGTCGCGGTGGCGACCCTGACCATGACCCTGATTCTGGTGATTTTCGCTGAAGTGCTGCCCAAGAGCTGGGCGATCTCGGCGCCAGACAGGTTCGCCATGGCCGTGGCCCCTGTGGTCAAGGCTTTCGTCGTTGTCGTCGGACCGCTGTCGAGCTTCATCAACTGGATCGTGCGTCACATCATGTCGCTGTTCGGCGTCACCTTCGCCTCGGAAGCCTCGATGCTCTCGGCGCACGAGGAAATCCGCGGCGCGGTCGATTTGCTTCACCGCGAAGGATCGGTGGTCAAGGCCGACCGCGACCGGCTTGGCGGACTGCTGGATCTGGGCGAGCTGGAAGTCTCCGACGTGATGATCCACCGCACCTCGATGCGGATGCTCAATGCCGACGACACGCCCGAATCCAATGTCCGGGCGGTTCTCGACAGCCCCTACACAAGAATGCCGATCTGGCGCGGGACGACGGACAACATCATCGGCATTCTTCACGCCAAGGACGTGCTGCGCGCGCTGGCCGACGTCGCCAACGAACCGCATCGCATGGACGTCGTCAAGATCGCGCAGAAACCCTGGTTCGTGCCTGATACCACAAGCGTACCTGACCAGCTCAGCGCGTTTCTACGCCGCAAGGCCCACATTGCCATCGTGGTGGATGAATATGGCGAAGTGGAAGGGCTGGTCACACTCGAGGATATTCTCGAGGAGATTGTCGGCGACATCGCCGATGAGCACGACACCGAGGTTCAGGGCGTCAGACAGGAAGCCGACGGATCGATTGTCGTCGACGGATCCGTGCCGATCCGCGACCTCAACCGGGCGCTTGACTGGTCGTTGCCCGATGACGAGGCGACAACCGTGGCTGGCCTGGTCATTCACGAATCCCAGACCATACCGGAGGAGAAGCAGGCGTTCACCTTCCATGGCAAACGCTTTGTGGTGATGAAGCGGGAACGCAACCGAATTACCCGGTTGAGGATCAGGCCCGCCGACAAGGTGTGATCCCCGTCGCACTGGGTTGGAAAGCGGCGGAGACCACAAGAAGGATGCCGCTCCGGATTGACGGCAAATACCTTTTGAGAGCGGGGCCGGATCAGGTCACGATTGACGCCAGATGGTCGCCGAGCCGGTGCGAAAAGGCAACAATCGTCGTTGTTGGGTTTGCGTGGCCGCCGGTTGTGAAGATCGAGGATCCCGCGATGAAGAGGTTTTGCATCCCGTGCACACGGCAATTTGCGTCGACAACTCCCAGACGCGGATTGTCACTCATACGCGTGCCACCCATATGATGATAACCGGCGATTTCGCCTTCGGTGGGGTAGTCTGGACCGTTGCTGACCCAGCTATCCATGCGCACGCGGCCGATTTCCTTTTCGATCAGCGTTGCGCCCATCAGCTTCAATCCTTCAACGAGGGTCTTGCCCTCAATTTCACCCTTGCGCCAGTGCAGTTCGACACGCGGAACGCCGGAGAAGTCACGCTGCGATGATGACAGGGCGACATGGTTTTCGTAAAGCGGGACTTGCTCCATGGCCATGCTGAGATGCGCGCCGCATATTAGATTATGCCCCATCAAATTGGCGAACCAATGTGCGGCCGAGGGAGCGGTGCAGGCGAGATCAGCAACCAGTTTTTTTGTGCCGCCGTAGAGATTGGGGAAAATGAGAGCATGGAAATTTGCGATTCCGGCCGTTTCCATTGCTTTCAGTGACGGCGCGAAATAGGCCCAGCCATCTTCGTCAGGCGTGTAGGTCGCCGGTTGCCCGATGATAGCTTCGCCGCACACGAATTCCGGATGTTCCATCCAGTAGCGCCCAAGCGCGGTGGCGTCCGGCACAACGGGGTCCGCGGACTTTTCATTTGACCAGAGCAGGAGTCTGGAGTTTTCGATGCCGCCGGTTGCGACGACGAAATGCGATGCCTGGAGCTGATAGGCGGAGCCTTCGGGCGAAACGACATTGGCGGCGGTCACCTGCGCCCCTTGCGCTTCAAGGTCGGTCGCATACGTGTTGAGGACGACAGCAATTTTGTCGCTTTCGGCAAGCTCGTCGCGGTATTTTTCCCCGAACCTGACGGGGTCACTTCGGATGAGGTCAATCCAGTTCATTGCCTCCGTCACCGGCTGATCGTCGCGAAAATCCGGCAAGCCGAGAGTTTCCCGTGTCGCGGCAATATAGGGTTCGATTGCGTCCCGCCCGATCGGCCAGCCGCTATTTGGAATCCAGTCGCGCTTTTGAAAATCATGTGCGTCCAGCAAGCGGCACCAGCCCGTCCAGTGACCTGACGTACCACCAAGTTGACGCAACCGGGCTTCATCGAGCCTGTAGTAATGATCGCCTATGACTTCACCCTTGTAGACTTCCTGGGAGGTATCCGAGAAATACTCTTCGCCGGCATCGAGAAGGGCGCAGGGAATGCCGGCTTTCGCCAGTTGCCTTGCCACAGTCATGCCGGCCGGACCTGATCCGATGATGATGATCTCGGGAGTAAAGCCGCTTTCAACATATTGTTTTGGGTCTTCGAAGATCAATTGAGATCACTCTTCTTCAGGAGCCAGCCGTTCTGGATGATGATTTCACCGGAAAAGCCATTGCGGATCGGCTCAAAGCCGCTGCCGAGCACGCACGCAGCCACTCCGACGAGAAGCTTTCGTCGGCTCATCTTGATCACAGTGGAATCTGACATCGTGAAGCTCCGGTGGATTCAGCGAAAATTACTACCGGTTTTTCATTTCAAAGGCGTTAATAGTGCGCCCTCCCGGATTATGGGAAGGTTTGAAGATACTGATTATGCTACGTAAAATCACGGGTTCGGATTGATTCTCGCAGGACTTTCCTCGTCACCAGCGGGTTGGTTCGCCCGGCGCCGAAGCCTCGACCGCCATGGCGTGCAGCCCACCGTCGAGTTCGTCGCTGAGCAATTCGTTGACGGCGCGGTGGCGGTCGACGCGGTTCATGCCTTCGAACGCACGAGCGACAATGCGGATGCGGAAATGGGTTTCGCCGGCGCCGTCAAAAGATCCATGATGGTCGCTGCCGGAATGGTGATGGCCGGCGTGCAGGTGGCTTTCATTAATCACCTCAAGCCGTTCGGGTTCAAAACGGCTGATCAGGGCTGTTTCAATGCGGTTCTGGCGGGACATGGAGGCGCTCCTGAGGGTTCGGTGTCTTTCGAGTATCGGAATCCGAAACCCGCCAGACCATAATCCGGTCACAAATACCGGCTGTCACGATATGCGTGGTGGCATTCGAAGCCGAGACGGGGTACGCAGCTTGAATCACCCTTGTCAATCCTTGTTCGTTAACGTGCGGAGCACCATAATCGTCGATATGAAACTGGATTCAAAATATTTTGACAGCATCCGGGTGCGCCGCAAGGGCGCCCGCCCGGCTGAACCCACCGTGCCCGAGTGCCAGTGGGATGGCTGCGCCAAGCCCGGCGCCCATCGCGCTCCGGTTGGCCGCGATGCGGAGGGGCAATATTTCATGTTCTGTTTTGAACATGCGCGCGACTACAACAAAGGCTACAATTATTTTTCGGGACTTTCCGACGGCGAGATCGCGCGCTATCAGAAAGAAGCGCTGACCGGACACCGGCCAACCTGGAAAATGGGCGTCGACCGGACCGCTGAAAGCGGCCCGACCCAGTCCACCGCGAAATCGGGATCAGCCAGCGCCCAGGCGCGGATGCGCGACCCGCACGGTTTTTTCAACGGACCGCGCCCCAACCGGCCGGTTCGGGCGCGCAAGGTCAAGTCACTGGAGGCTAAAGCCTTCGATACGCTTGGCCTGGCCGCAAACGCCACGTCAGTGGAGATCAAGTCACGCTACAAGGACCTGGTCAAACAACACCATCCAGACGCCAATGGCGGCGACCGCGGTTCCGAGGACCGATTCCGGGCCGTCATCCAGGCTTACCAATTGTTAAAGCAGTCTGGTTTCTGCTAAGCGAACAGTCTAAAGCAGGATCGGACAGGAGAGACGGCCCGCGTGCTTGATAGCCAGGCCTTGGAGACATGATGAGCAAGATCGACCTCGATATCACCAACCTGCCAGATACCACCGTCAATGTGCGCGAGGTGTTTGGCATTGATTCGGACATCACTGTGCCCGCCTACACGGAGCGGGACTCTTATGTGCCTGACCTTGATCCCGACTATCTGTTTGACCGCGACACCACGCTCGCGATTCTGGCCGGATTCGCCCATAATCGGCGGGTGATGGTCTCCGGCTATCACGGAACCGGCAAGTCGACCCATATCGAGCAGGTCGCAGCGCGGCTCAACTGGCCTTGCGTGCGCGTCAACCTCGACAGCCATGTCAGCCGGATCGATCTTGTCGGTAAGGACGCGATCGTCGTGCGCGACGGGCTGCAGATCACCGAATTCAAGGACGGCATTCTTCCCTGGGCCTATCAGCACAATGTCGCGCTGGTGTTTGATGAGTATGACGCCGGCCGTCCGGATGTGATGTTCGTGATCCAGCGGGTGCTCGAATCCTCGGGCCGGCTGACGCTGCTTGACCAGAGCCGCGTCATCAGGCCGCACCCGGCGTTCCGACTGTTTGCAACGGCCAATACGGTTGGTCTTGGCGATACCACCGGGCTCTACCATGGCACCCAGCAGATCAACCAGGCGCAGATGGACCGCTGGTCGATCGTGACCACGCTGAACTATCTGCCGCATGATCAGGAGGTCGGTATTATCGCTTCCAAGGTCAAGGAGTTTGCCAAGGGGGACGGCCGCGACACCATCTCGCGCATGGTCCGGGTGGCCGACATGACCAGGGCTTCCTTCGTCAATGGCGACCTGTCGACCGTGATGAGCCCGCGCACCGTGATCATGTGGGCCGAAAACGCCCTGATCTTTGGCGATGTGGCGATGGCTTTCCGCCTGACCTTCCTCAACAAATGCGACGAATTGGAGCGAGCGCTGGTGGCTGAACACTATCAACGCGCCTTCGGCGTCGAGTTGAAGGAAAGCGCCGCCAATATTGTTCTCAGTGCAACCGCCTGACGGATTCCGCAATGGCCGGACGCGGCGACAACACTCGACCAAAGCCAAATGGCACCGTTGACGCCGAGCCGTTCAAGCGGGCGCTGACGGGCTGTGTGCGGGCGATCGCCGGCGACCATGAGCTGGAAGTGACGTTCGGCAACGACAAGCCGGGAATGTCGGGCGAACGGGTCCGGCTTCCGGACCTGCCCAAGCGCCCCACCCGCACCGATTTCGCGGTGACGCGCGGCATTGGCGATTCGATGGCGCTGCGCAAGGCCTGCCACGACGATGCCGTCCACGCCCGCATGGCGCCCCAG
>LADQ01000224.1 GCA_000961635.1 Hoeflea sp. BRH_c9
GGCCCTCGTGGCGCGCATCGCGCGCTTGCTTGGTGCAGATGTCGCCGGAAATGTCGGCGACCACGTCGCGCCCTTCGCCATAAGGCGCCAGGCTGGCGAGCGTGGCGCCGCCCCATGCCGTTGTCGTCAGCCCCTTGTTCAGGAGCCGCGCCGAATCCTCCGCCCGGAACTCCTGCGTTGGTGCGCCCAACACGACGCTGACCACGGTTTTCCCGTTGCGGGTTGCCGATGACACCTGGTTGAAGCCGGACGCGCAGATGAAGCCGGTCTTCATTCCGTCCGCGCCCGGAAACCGGCCGAGCAGCAAATTGTAATTGGTCTGGGTGGACTTGCCCGCGGCAAAGCCCTCAAACCCGAAATATCGCGCATATTGCGGAAACTCGCGCCGCACCGTAACCGCCAGCACGGCCATGTCGCGGGCCGTGGTGTACTGGCCGCTGCCGGGCAGCCCGTGCGGGTTGATGAAGCGCGTCGAAATCATGCCGATTCTCTGCGCGGTGGCGTTCATCTCCGCGACAAAAGCTTCCTCGCTGCCCGACACCGCTTCGGCGATCGCCACGGCGACATCATTGGCGGATTTGACCAGCAAATATTTGAGCGCCGAATCGAGCGGGAACCGCTCCCCCGGCTTGAAATACATCTTGCTTGCTGGTTCCTTGGCGGCATCAATCGACATGGTGACCGGCGTTTCCATGGTCATCTGACCGGATTCGAGCGCCTTGAACACCAGATAAGCGGTCATGATCTTCGTCACCGACGCCGGATACCAGCGCTGGAAGGCCTGTTGATGCTCAATCACACGGCCGGAACTGACATCCACCACGATGGATGGATTGGCCACCGCCACGGCCGGCCACGCCAGCGTCAGCGCGAAAATGGCGATTGCCGCGCCTATCCCGCGCATCTGTACCAAAAAGCTCATTCCGGGCATCCGATTTCCAGTGTTTTTCAAGGGTTTGCCGCCGTCAAATCGGCGACCCGGCTCACTCTCGGAATGAGCGGCACATCGCTTTTTCCTCGTCATCACCGCCTACTTAGCCTATATGGCAGAGAGATGGCAAAGGCGATCTCCACTTGCGTGCCTGTGCCAGCCACCAGCAATTAAAAATCACAGGGGTGAAAAAATGCAGCTTGTCGCCGATGTTGTTTCCATGAAGGACGAGGTCGCCGCATGGCGCCGCACGCTTCACGCCGATCCGGAATTGCTTTACGACGTACACAACACGGCGGCCTTCGTCGCCGACAAGCTGAGATCCTTCGGCTGCGATGAGGTCGTCACCGGCATCGGCCGGACCGGCGTTGTTGGCATCATTCACGGACGCCCCGGCGGCAACGGACCGGCCATCGGCCTGCGCGCCGACATGGACGCATTGCCGATCACCGAAATCACCGGCGTTCCCTGGGCCTCGCGTACACCCGGCAAGATGCATGCCTGCGGCCATGACGGCCACACCGCCATGCTGCTCGGCGCAGCCCGCCACCTTGCCGCCACACGCAACTTCACCGGCTCGGTTGCTGTCATTTTCCAGCCTGCCGAAGAGGGCGGGGCTGGCGGCCGCGAGATGGTCAATGACGGCATGATGGAGCGTTTCGGCATCACCAAGGTGTTCGGCATGCACAATCTGCCGGGCCTGCCGGTGGGTCAGTTCGCCATCCGCAAGGGATCCATCATGGCGGCGACCGACATCTTCGACATCACCATCAAGGGCCGTGGCGGCCACGCCGCGATGCCGCACCAGACCATCGATCCGATAGTCGCCGCCTCCGCCGTCGTCACGGCGCTCCAGTCGATCGCCTCGCGCAACGCCAATCCGCTCGAATCGCTGGTGGTCTCGGTGACCAAGTTCATTGGCGGATCGGCCTACAACATCATTCCCGAAACCGTTGAACTGGCCGGCACCGTGCGCACACTGTCGCCTGAAATGCGCGATCTGGCCGAAACCCGGATCAACGAGATTGTCAGCGGCGTCGCCGCAGCCCACGGCGCGGAAGCCTCGGTCAACTATCTTCGGAATTATCCGGTGACCTTCAACCATGCCGACGAGACCGATTTCGCCGCCGACGTGGCCGAGCAGATCGCGGGTGTTGGCAAGGTCGAACGCAACCAGCCGCCAACCATGGGCGGCGAGGATTTCTCCTTCATGCTCGAAGCCCGCCCCGGCGCCTTCATCTTCATGGGAAATGGCGACACCGCCGGCCTGCACCACCCGGCCTATGACTTCAACGACGACGCGATCCCGGTCGGCGTCTCCTATTGGGTCAATCTCGCCGAAAAGGCGCTCGCCGCCTGAACCTGCCGCTCCGGCGGCGCGGCGGAAACCGCCGCCCGCCGGGTCTCGCAAACCCTGACAAGAACGGCGGGATCGGTTGTTGAAGTCGGGCCGCTGTTTCTGTATGCAGATGATCGCGTGGTCCCGTAGCTCAGGGGATAGAGCACAGGATTCCTAATCCTGGGGTCGAAGGTTCGAATCCTTCCGGGATCACCATTTTTCCATTGTCCGGCCCGGAGACATGGTGACAGTTATCATTGAACGGGTAGCCACCCCGGAAATCGAACCCGCCATGAGTTATAGAAGTCCTTTCTATCGATCATAAAAGTATGATACTGTGAGCTATAGAAAGGATTCCTATAACTCATGCCATGGAACTGGGAACATCAGGATTGGCCTGAATTTGCCTATGACAGCGCGCCGATTGCTCCGCTGGAGACGCTATTTCAGCGTCAATCCGGCATTGTCATCGGAGCACTGAAGCACGTCACACACACACAGAAAGACGAACTGATCGTTGATCTGATCAGCACCGAGGCCGTCAAGACATCAGAGATTGAGGGCGAAATCCTCAATCGCGACTCCGTGCAGGCATCAATCAAGCGCAATTTCGGACTGCACCCCCCCAATCGCAAAGCAACACCCGCTGAGCAAGGCATCGCCGAGATGATGACCTCGCTCTACACGAGCTTTGATGATCTGCTGAGCGACAGCGCGCTGTTTCAATGGCACAAGATGCTGACCAACGGACGGACAGACCTTGCCGATATCGGGCGATACCGCACCCATAATGAGCCGATGCAAATCATATCGGGCGCGGACTACGCCGCCAAAGTCCATTTTGAAGCGCCGCCGTCCGGGCAGGTCAAGGCCGAAATGAACCGGTTTCTTGAATGGTTCAATGCCAGCCACTCATTGCCGCCAATCACACGCGCCGGGATTGCCCATCTTTATTTTGAATCCATTCATCCGTTCGAAGACGGAAACGGACGTATTGGCCGCGCCATTGCCGAAAAGGCTCTCTCCCAAAGCCTGGGACAGCCTACTCTGCTGGCGCTATCACATACCATTCAAGCCAACAGGAAGGCCTATTACCAAAACCTGGAGAGATTCAACAAAGACACCGAGATCACCGGATGGCTGGAGCATTTTGGAGCAACGATCCTCAAGGCACAAAACTACTCGCTAAGCCTGATTGAGTTCCTGATTGCCAAGACCAAACTCTATGATCGCTTGCGCGGGCAATTGAATGAGCGTCAGGATAAGGTTATCGCGAGACTGTTCGGCGAAGGACCGGACGGGTTCAAAGGCGGCTTGAGCGCAGAGAATTACATCGCCATCACCGGCACATCGCGTCCGACTGCGACGCGTGATCTTGCAGAGCTGGTCGAGAAAGGCGCGCTGACCAGAACCGGAGAGCGCCGCTTTACGCGCTACTGGCTGCAGAGTGTGGTCGAACATGGCGAATAGGCATTTGATCGAGCCCTGATCTCAAGCCGGGCGTAGAGGGCGGCCTTAGCGTCAAACAACCATGAATACGATTTCTGAGGTTTGCCTCCCAAAACCGCCCGCATTGGCGTCAGGCCAGCACTGCC
This sequence comes from Hoeflea sp. BRH_c9, assembly GCA_000961635.1. Taxonomy (GTDB): domain Bacteria; phylum Pseudomonadota; class Alphaproteobacteria; order Rhizobiales; family Rhizobiaceae; genus Hoeflea. Next base: position 3,866 of record LADQ01000224.1, read on the forward strand.
TCGCTGCGTCTTGCCCGCGATTTGAACAGGATCAGCGCGATGATGCCGATATTGAGAAAGTTCCAGGCGATTCCGTTGAGGAACGCCGCCCGGTAGGAACCGGTCAGATCGTAGATCCAGCCGGACATCCAGCCGCCCAGCGCCATGCCGATGATGGTCGCCATGATGACGAAGCCGACCCGGGCGCCGGCTTCACTGGCGGGCATGTATTCGCGCACGATCAGCGCGTAGCTGGGAACAATCCCGCCCTGCGACAGGCCGAAGATCAGGCTGACAATGTAGAGCGGCGCCATGGCGTCAAATGGCAGATACAGAAACAAGGCCGTGCATTGCAGGACGGAGCCGATGAGCAGGGTCTTGACCCCGCCCAGCCTGTCGGCGATCAATCCGGAAACCAGCCGCGAGACGACGCCGCCCATCAGCATCAACGACAGCATCTCGGCGCCGACAGCCGGGCCGTAGCCAAGGTCGGTGCAATAGGAGACGATGTGCACCTGCGGCATCGACATCGCCACGCAGCAGCCGACCCCGGCCAGTCCCAGCATCCATTGCAACGCGGTTGGCGAAAAACTGACCGCCCTTGCATTGCTAAGCGACATCCTGTTGGCGTGCGCGGTGGCGTCGGCCGGAACCCGGCGCCTGAGCAGCAGCGTCAGCGGAATGATCAGCACCACCGGCACGACAGCCAGCACCGCATAGGCGGCGCGCCAGCCATGCTCGCTCAGGATCCCGCTCAACAGCAAGGGCCATATCGCCCCCGACAGATAATTGCCGCTTGCCGTGATCGCCACGGCAATTCCCCGCCGGCGATAGAACCAGTGCGAGATATCGGCAATCAGCGGCCCGAAACCCGCCGCCGTGCCAAAGCCGACGATGAACTGCATCGACGACAGCATCAGCACCGAGCCGCTCACCGCCGCGAGGCCAAAGCCCGTGGCCATGGTGATCGCCGACAAGGATAGCGCGACCGTGACGCCGTAGCGGTCGACAACCCGGCCGATGACCAGATTGCCCAGCGCAAAACCGATCATGGTCAAGGTATAGGGCATGGATGCATCAGCCCGGGCGATAGCAAATTCGCTCTGCACCGCCGGCATGATGACGATGATCGCCCACATCCCGACATTGCCGAGAACGGCGATCGCCAGCGTCACAGCCAGCCGCGTCCACGAATACCGGCTGTCAAGAATTTCAGACTCAACCATTGCCCCAACTTATTGAGCGCGCCGGGAGAAGTATAGAGCCTTACAAGGCCGTCCGGCGGCTTGGCATTGCCATCCACCGCTAAAGGTTGATGCCGATTGTTCTTGAAATGCCGATCCGTACGCGTCAAAAACCTCTCCGAGACAAACACAGGCAAGGGGGACACATCAATGGCCGGACCGGCAGAAAACACAGCAAATGCGCTGCCGCTGTTTTACAAGGCTCCCGAGGCGGTCAGTTCCGAACGCCACGGCAAGAACGGGCTCGCCCAGACCGGGGATTTTGGCTTTGCCGCGAAAGCTATCGTCATTCCCCTGATGGCCGCGGAAATGCCGGCGGCGATGCGGTCCTATCCGATCGTGTTTTCCGGACCGGACTTCATGCCGATGGTGATTACCGGCATCAAGGATGGCGAAAACCTGTTTATCGACGCCAAGGGAAAATGGGCCGAGCCCCATTATGTGCCTGCCTATGTCAGGCGCTATCCCTTCATTCTTGCCGGTGCCGAAACCGACGAACGGCTCACTCTGTGCATTGAAAAGGATCCCGCCCGGCTGGTCAGCCTTGGCGGCAAGACCAGCAAGGACGTCAAGCCGCTGTTTGAAGACGGCGCTCAAGGCGAGGTGATCGCCAGCGCCCTGTCATTCTGCGAGCAGTATCAGGGCATGTTTGTCAAAACCCGGCAAATCATGAAGGTCATCGCCGCCAGCGGACTTCTGGCCGAGCGCACCAGCAAGATCACGCTTAGTGATGGCCAGAACTTCAATATCACCGGGTTTCACCTGGTCGACGAAGCCAGGCTCCTGGCCATGAGCGACGAGGACTTCCTCAAGCTGCGCAAGGCCGACGCCCTGGCAACGATCTATTGCCACCTCGCCTCGATAAACAGCTGGACATCGCTTCTGCATCAGGCAGGCCTGCGCAAATCCTGATCCACCGGTCCGCGGCGCGATTGGTGACTTTCACAGCGCCGCGGCCCTGACCACCCAGCATAGAAAATTGCGGTTTGCTTCCGGCTTCTGTAATGCTTCCGGACATCATCCGGAAGCGGGAGAGTAACGGACATGAAGATTGCACTGCTTGGCGTCGGACTGATGGGGCTGCCGATGGCGCGGCGGCTGCTTGGCGCCGGGTTCGACCTCACGGTCTGGAACAGGGATCCATCCAAGACCGCCCCCTTGGCGGCCGAGGGCGCTCGGGTGGCCACCAGCGTTGTGGACGCTGTCGCCGGGGCAAGCCATGTGATTACCATGTTGACCGATGGCGCGACCGTGGAGCACGTCGTTTTTTCCACCGGCGCGGCCGAGGCCATGAGCCCGGGCGCGATCCATATCGACATGAGTTCGATCCGTCCGTCCGAGGCCCGCGCCCACGCCGACCGTCTCGCCGAATTTGGCGTTCGCCATCTCGACGCGCCGGTCAGCGGCGGCACCAAGGGCGCCGAGTCCGGGACGCTGGCGATCATGGCCGGTGGCGACCAGCAGGTGTTCGATGAGGCGCTTGATCTGCTCAAGGCGATGGGCCGTCCGGTTCGGGTCGGCCCCTCCGGCTCGGGCCAGCTCGCCAAGCTCGCCAATCAGGCCATTGTCGGCATCGCCATTGGCGCGGTCGCCGAGGCCACGCTTCTGGTCTCTGCGGGCGGCGGCGATCTCGCGGCATTTCGCACCGCATTGAAGGGCGGGTTTGCCGATTCGACAATCCTCCAACTGCACGGCGAGCGCATGCAGAATAGCGACTTCGAGGCGCGCGGACGCGTCTCGGTGCAGATCAAGGACCTCGACAATGTGTTGTTTGAAGCGCGGCAACTTGGCATCCGGCTCCCCCTGGTGCAAGCCATCCGCGACCGCTTCGTCCGGCTGGAAGCCGATCTCGGCGGCGGCAATCTCGATCATTCGGCGCTTTTCATCGAGCTGCTTGATCTCAATGGCCGTTCAGGGATTTGAACCCGGTTTGACCACCACACCCAGGCCCGCAAAGGCGTCGCCATGAACCCTGCCCCCGCTCCGGACCGGCGCCGCATCTCGATCCTTGGCGCCACCGGCTCCATCGGCCGCAATACGCTCGACGTGATGTCCCATCTCGGCGGAAGGGACGCCTTCGAGGTGCCCGCCATCACCGGCATGGGAAATATCGGCCTGCTGGTCGAGCAGGCGCGGCAAACCGGCGCTGGCTTCGCCGTGACCGCGGATCCGGATCGCTACAATGAGCTGAAATCGGCGCTTGCCGGAACCGGCACCCAGGCCGGCGCCGGCCCCACAGCACTTGTGGAGGCCGGCGAGCGCGACACCGATCTGGTGATGGCCGGCATTGTCGGCATTGCCGGCCTGGCCCCGACGCTTGCCGCCATCGCGCGCGGAGCCGACATCGCGCTTGCCAACAAGGAATGCCTGGTCTCCGCAGGCGATCTGTTTACCGCCGCCATGGCAAAGAGCGGCGGCAAGCTGCTGCCGGTCGACAGCGAGCACAACGCCATCTTCCAGGTGCTTGAGGAAAACCAGCGCCATGCCGTCGAACGCATCATCCTGACCGCATCGGGCGGCCCTTTCCGCGACCATACACTGGACCAGATGGCGGCGGTGACGCCGGAGCGCGCGGCAGCCCATCCGAACTGGTCGATGGGGCTCAAGATCTCGATCGACAGCGCGTCGATGTTCAACAAGGCGCTGGAGATGATCGAGGCGCGTCACCTGTTCGGCATGCGACCGGAGCAGATCGAAGTCATCATTCACCCGCAATCCATCATCCATTCCATGGTCGGCTACAGCGACGGCTCGGTGCTTGCCCAGCTCGGCGTTCCCGACATGCGGCACGCCATCGGCTACGCCATCTGTCATCCCCGCCGCGCCAGCCTACCGGTCGAGCGGCTTGACCTGGCGGCGCTGGCCAGGCTCGATTTCATCGCGCCCGACGAGACCCGCTTTCCGGCATTGGCGCTGGCCCGCACCGCCATGCGGCGCGGCGGACTTCAAGGTGCGGTGCTCAACGGCGCCAAGGAGATCGCGCTCGAGGCCTTCATCGCCGGCCAGACCGGCTTTCTCGACATGGCCGACATCGTCGCCGCCACCATGGACCGGCTTGACGACGGCCGCGCGGCGGCAACCATCGAGGACGTCTACGCGGCGGACCGGGAGGCCCGCGCTGTGGCCTCATCGCTGTTGCGCAAGTCCGCCTGACCCGCCTCCGCCAGCGTGTCAGAGCAATCGACCTTATAAGCGGCCATGAAAAAGGGCGGATCCGAAAATCCGCCCTGCATGCCATGGCGCCGAAGGGTGCTAAGTGATCACCCGGCGGCGGTAACCGCCCGCTTGGCCATCACCTTGACCAGATTGGCGCGATAGGCCGATGAGGCATGGATGTCCGCCATCAGATCGCTGTCGTCGACGCTGACGCCGTCGAGCGCCGTGGCCGAGAAATCCGATGCCAGCGCCTGTTCCATCTCCGCCTGGCGGAACACCCCGTCCGACCCGGCGCCGGTGACCGCCACCCGAACCGAACCGTCGCCCTGCCTTGCGACGAATACGCCGGTCAAAGCATAGCGCGAGGCCGGGTTGGGGAACTTGGCGTAGCCGCATTTGGCCGGCGCCGTGATTTCCACCGCGACGATCAACTCGCCCTCCTCCAGCGCCGTATCGAACATGCCGGTGAAGAAATCGTCGGCGCTGATCGAGCGTGTGTTGGTGACGATCGTGGCGTTGAGCGCCAGCAGCCCGGCGGGATAATCGGCTGCCGGGTCATTGTTGGCGATCGAGCCGCCAATCGTGCCCATGTGCCTGACATGCGGATCGCCGATATGGGCGGCGAGATGGCAGAGCCCCGGACAGGCCGCGGCAATCTCGGCCGAGTTCGCGACTTCCGCGTGCGTTGTCGCGGCACCGATCCGGATGGTCCCGCCGTTCACGGAGATGCCTTTCATTGCCGCGACATGCCTGAGATCGACCAGATCCGAAGGCGCGGCAAGCCGTTGCTTCATGGTCGGAAGCAGGGTCTGCCCCCCCGACAGGAACTTGGCTTCGTCCCCGCCTGAGACCAGTTGAACTGCGTCCTCGACCGAGGAGGCGCGGTGATAATTGGTTGCATACATGATGTCTGCCTCCCTTTCTTAACGTGCCGACCGGAGTGCTGCCCAGACCCGTTCAGCGGTCGCGGGCATTGTCAGGTCATTGTTGCCGATTGCGTCAGTGATGGCGTTGATCAGCGCCGGCGGCGAACCGATGGCGCCGGCCTCGCCGCAGCCCTTGATGCCGAGCGGATTGGACGGGCAGGCGGTTTCCGTGGTCGAGACCTGGAATGACGGCAGGTCATCGGCGCGCGGCATGGTGTAGTCCATGTAGCTCGCCGTCAGCAACTGGCCGGTTTCCGGATCGTAATGCGCGGCTTCCAGCATGGCCTGGCCGATGCCTTGCGCCACGCCGCCATGCACCTGGCCTTCGACGATCATCGGATTGATGATCTTGCCGAAATCGTCGGAGGCGACGAACTGGATGATCTCGGTCTTGCCGGTTTCCGGATCAACCTCGACCTCGCAGATGTAACAGCCGGCCGGGAAGGTGAAGTTGGCCGGGTCGAAGAACGCGCCCTCCTTCAGTCCCGGCTCCATGCCTGCCGGCAGATTGTGGGCGGTGTAGGCGGCCAGCGCCATCTGGAACCACGGCACGCTTTTATCGGTGCCGGCCACCTTGAGTTCGCCGTTCTCGATGACAATGTCGCTTTCATCGGCTTCCATCAGGTGCGCGGCGATCTTCCTGGCCTTGGCCTCGACCTTGTCGAGCGCCTTGACCACCGCCGACATGCCGACGGCGCCCGAGCGGGAGCCGTAGGTGCCCATGCCCATCTGCACCTTGTCGGTGTCGCCATGGACGATGGAGACCGTGTCGATGCCGACGCCGAAACGCTCGGCGACAAGCTGGGCGAAGGTTGTCTCATGGCCCTGGCCATGGCTGTGCGATCCGGTCAGCACCTCGATGGTGCCCACCGCATTGACCCGTACCTCAGCCGATTCCCACAGTCCGACACCGGCGCCGAGCGATCCCACCGCAGCTGACGGCGCAATGCCGCAGGCTTCGATATAGCAGCTCATGCCGATGCCTCTGCGCTTGCCGCGGCTCTGGGCCTCCGCCTTGCGCGCCGCAAAGCCGGCATAGTCGGAAACCGCCATCGCCGCGTTCAGCGACGCCTCGTAGTCGCCCGCGTCATAACACATGATCACCGGCGTCTGGTGCGGGAACTCGCGGATGAAGTTGGTCTTGCGCAATTCCGCCGGCGAGACGCCCAGTTCGCGCGCCGCGGTCTCCATCACGCGCTCGAGCAGGTAGGTCGCTTCCGGCCGCCCGGCGCCGCGATAGGCATCCACCGGCACGGTATTGGTGTAGACCGTGCGCACATTGGCGTGGATCGCCGGGATCGCATACTGGCCCGAAAGCAGCGTCGCATAGAGATAGGTCGGAACCGCGCTCGAGAACAGCGACATGTAAGCGCCGAGATTGGCGATCGTGTCGACCTTCAGGCCGATGATCCTGTTGCTGGCGTCAAACGCCATCTTCACGGTCGAGACATGGTCGCGGCCATGGGCGTCGGTGAGGAAGGCCTCGGTCCGGTCGCAATTCCATTTGACCGGAACGCCGGTCTTTTTCGACGCCCACAGGCAGACGATTTCTTCGGGATAGATGTAGATCTTGGAGCCGAAGCCGCCGCCGACATCCGGCGCGATGACCCGCAATTTGTTCTCGGGCGCCACATTGTAGAACGCGCTCATGACGAGCCGCGCCACATGCGGGTTCTGCGAGGTGGTCCAGAGTGTGTAATGATCCTCCCCCTCGTCATAAACGCCGAGGGCTGCGCGCGGCTCCATCGGATTGGGAACCAGCCGGTTGTTGATGATCTTCATCTCGGTGACATGGGCGGCCGATGCGATCGCCGCATCTGTGGCGGCTCCATCGCCGATCTCCCAGTCATAGATCAGGTTGCCCGGCGCGTTGTCATGGATCTGCGGCGCGCCATCCTTCAACGCATCGATGGATCCGGTGACCGCCGGCAGCACGTCATAGTCGACCTCGACCGCCTCGGCGGCGTCGCGCGCCTGGGCCTTGGTGTCGGCGACGACGATCGCCACCGCATCGCCGACATAGCGCACCTTGGTCTGGGCCAGCGGACGCCAGTCCCCCATGTTCATCGGCGAGCCGTCCTTGGAATGGATCATCCAGCCACAGATCAGCGAGCCGATGGCGTCAGCGGCAAGTTCGTCGCCGGCGAGAACCGCGATGACGCCCGGCATCTTTTCCGCTGCCGCGCTGTCGATCCCCCTGATCCGCGCATGCGCATGCGGCGAGCGGACGAAATGCGCGTGCTTCATGCCCGGCGCCACCATGTCGTCGGTGTAGCGACCCTTGCCGGTGATGAACCGCTTGTCTTCCTTGCGCGCCACCCGGGCGCCGATGCCTTCCATTCCCATGTCTCAAACTCCTCCGGTTGAGTGCTGGAGAAAAGCCGCTGCGGAATGTTTTTCAGCAGGATTGCCGGAGTGAAAATCGAAGTCTTGCCAAGCCCGGATTGCCTATCCCGCCTGGATCCCTCGGATCGCCGTCACCGTGCCCGCTTGTCCGCCGCCTTTCGCCATTGCCTGTTCAGGCCTGCCTATTGAGCGGCGACCCTCGTCCCGTCGCCCATTGTGGACGCGGCATCGAGAATGGCCTTGACGATATTATGGTAACCGGTGCACCGGCAGATATTGCCTTCCAGCTCCGCGCGGACGGTCTTCTCATCCAGCTTGCCGCCGTGACGGTTGATCATGTCGACCGCCGACATGATCATGCCCGGCGTGCAAAATCCGCACTGCAGGCCATGATTTGCGCGAAACGCCGCTTGTACCGGATGCAGTTCCCCGCCTGACGCCAGCCCCTCGATTGTAAGGACCTCCGAGCCATCAGCCTGGGCTGCAAGCATGGTGCAGGATTTGACCGCCTTGCCGTCCACATGCACGACGCAGGCGCCACACTGGGACGTGTCGCACCCGACATGGGTTCCGGTCAGTCCGAGATTTTCGCGAATGAACTGAACCAGAAGCGTCCGGTCCTCGCATTGGCCGGAAACGGTTCGCCCGTTCACGGTCATTGATACACTCACCATCGATTCCCTCCCTAAGGTGTAATTTTCTCTCTCCACCTCGAAGCATCATTTTCCTTTTTTGCAAAAGGATCAACAGTGAAACGAGGAATAATGCGCCTGAGTTGCATTGCCCCGGGACAAGCAGGCCGGGGTCGTTTGACGGCCATGCCCAATCCGGAAAGAAAACAGTTGTCGAATAGGGATTTTCGAATTATTAAATGACCGGACGGTCGGTTAATTTGATCGTGAGCGCCTTGAGAAGCGTTTGGGGGGACAGTCCGGGAGACGTCAGCCGCCATTCCGGCATCGCTTTGCCGCAAGTGGCACGGAACTGGCGAGAGCACCTGGGCAATGCTATGCAACAAACCCTAGGCAGTTACAAAAAATACCCCTAGTTTCCGGGGAACCCGCGGCTTTGAACCCGCAAAATCGATCTGGGAGGATACAATGAAGAAACGCAATTTCCTGAAATCCGCAGCAGCGGCCGCACTCGCGCTGTCCGCATTCGGCGCATCGTCAACCGGCGTGTCCGCGCAGGAAGTCACCTTGCGCATGCACCAGTTCCTGCCCGCTCAGGCCAATGTGCCGGCTGGCGTTCTCATTCCATGGGCTGAAAAGATCGGCACGGAGTCCGGCGGCCGCATCAAGGTCGAGGTCTTTTCGTCGATGTCGCTGGGCGGCACGCCGCCGCAATTGATGGACCAGGCCCGCGATGGCGTGGTCGACATCGTCTGGACTCTTCCGGGCTACACGCCTGGCCGGTTCCCCCGCGTTGAAGTGTTCGAGCTTCCCTTCATGATGACCAATGCGGAAGCCACCTCGAAGGCCTATTGGGAGCTGTTCAAATCCGACATGGAAGCCCAGGAATTCCAGGGCATCAAGATTCTGGCCACCTGGGTGCATGGTCCCGGCGTCATCCATTCCAAGGGCGATGGCGTCCGCAAGCTCGAAGACATGCAGGGCAAGAAAGTGCGCGGCCCGACCCGGGTCATCAACGGCCTTCTCGCCGAGCTCGGCGCCGAACCGGTCGGCATGCCGGTCCCGGCAATCCCGGAAGCCCTTTCCAAGGGCGTGATTGACGCCACGGTTATCCCCTGGGAAGTCACGCCGGCGCTCAAGATCGCCGAACTCGTTGACACCCACACCGAGTTTTCCGGCGACCACGCGCTCTACACCGCCGCCTTCGTGCTGGCCATGAACCAGGCCAAATACGACAGCCTTCCCGACGATCTCAAGAAGGTGATCGATGACAACACCGGCGCGGAATTCTCGGCTTTTGCCGGCCTGACACAGGCCTCGTATGATGCACCGGGCCGCACAATCGCCGAAGCCACGGACAATGAAATCATCGTCCTCGACGAAGCCGAAGTGGCGCGCTGGAGTGCGGTCGCCGAAAAAGTACGCGACAACTGGTTCACTGAGATGAAGGACAAGGGCATCGACGGCGAGGCCCTTTACGCCAAGGCGAAAGACCTGATCGCCAAGAACACGAAGTAAGTCGACTGGCGTCAAGCCGCCGGCGGGGCCTGCCTGAAAAGGCGACCCCGCCGGACCCATTTTGTGAGTTTCGACGATGACCATACTTGTTGCCGGCGCCGGCATAGCCGGACTAAGCTTTGCGCTGACCTGTCACCAGATCGGTGCACCAGTCAAACTGTTCGAACAGGTCGATGAAATCCGCCCGCTGGGCGTTGGCATCAATCTCCAGCCCCACGCGATCCGGGAACTGATGGAGCTTGGCCTTGAGGATCAACTCGACGACCTCGGCATCCGCACCCGCGAGGTCGCCTATTTCTCCAAGCATGGCCGCCAGATCTGGTCCGAACCGCGCGGCCTGGAGGCGGGCTACGACTGGCCGCAGCTTTCGGTGCATCGCGGCAAACTGCAACTCATGTTGATGCGGGCCGTGCGCGACCGACTCGGTCCGGACGCTGTACAGACTGGCTGGAAGGCCACTGGATTTAGCCAGGACGGCGAGGGCGTGACCCTGTCGCTGGTCAACCGCAAGGGCGAAACGAGAACCGAGCGCGGCAGCATTCTGATAGCCGCCGACGGCATTCACTCCGCCATCCGCGCCCAGATGAATCCGGACGAAGGCCCACCGGTCTGGGGCGGCGCCGTGTTGTGGCGCGCCACCAGCCGCGCCAAGCCGTTCCTCACCGGCGCCTCGATGGCCATGGCCGGCCATGAATGGCAAAAATTCGTGACCTATCCGATTTCCGCGACCGATCCCGAAACCGGTCTCGCCGACATCAACTGGGTGGCCGAAATCAAGAAGCAGCCCGACGCCTCCTGGAATCGCGAGGACTGGAACCGGCCGGGCAAGATCGCGGATTTTCTGCCCGCCTTTGAAACCTGGAAATTCGACTGGCTCGATGTTCCTGCGTTGATCAGGAGCGCCAGCGAGATTTACGAATACCCCATGGTCGACCGCGACCCGCTGGACGCCTGGGGTGACCGCCGGGTCACGTTGATGGGCGACGCGGCCCATCCGATGTACCCTATCGGATCAAACGGCGCGTCCCAGGCAATCCTCGACGCGCGCGTGTTGGGGAAATATTTGGTCGAGCATAAGCTATCGGAAACCGCGCTGGCTGCCTATGAAGACGAGCGTCGGCCGGCAACCAGCCGGATTGTCATCGCCAATCGCGGAAACGGACCGGACCAGATCATGCAGGTGGTCGAAGACAAATGTCAGGGCATGTTTGATGATGTCACCGAAGTGATGACCACGACGGAACTTCAGGACTACGCCGCCCGCTACAAGGCGCTGGCCGGCTTCGATCTTGCGACGCTCAACACGCGACCGCCGCTGATTTCCCCTAGCAGCCGCTTTCGCCAGGATGGTCCGGGTGCCCACGATGTTTGAGCGGATCGACCGTTTCATGCGGGCCCTGGCGGCCTTCCTCGCCATTCTGGGCGGCCTGGCGCTGATCGCGGTCATCATCGCCACGGTGATATCGGTGTCCGGGCGGGCCCTGCTGGCCTTCGGGCTGTCCCCTATCCGGGGAGATTTCGAACTTGTCGAACTGGGTACGGGCTTCGCGGTCTTCGCCTTCCTGCCCTGGGTCCAGATCAACCGCCAGCATGCGGCGGTGGAAATCCTGACCATGCATATGGGCGGCCCGGTCAACCGGGTGATCGACATCATCGCCGATGTTTTGATGCTGGCGATGGCCCTGCTGCTGGCGTGGAAGCACTGGGACGGCACACTCGACAAGCTGGCCTATGGCGAAACCACATTCATCATTCAGTACCCGATCTGGTGGGCTTATGCCTCGGGGCTGCTTGGCGCGTTCGGCTTTGTTTTGATCAGCAGCTGGTGCGTGATCCTGAGCGCCCGGGCGCTTCTGACCGGGCAGGACCAGGCTCACGGGGAGATCGTCCATTGAGCAACATCGAAATCGCGCTCCTCTCCTTTCCGGTGCTGTTGCTCCTGATCTTTCTGCGCATCCCGATCGGGCTCGCCATGCTTCTCACCGGCATTGGCGGCAGCTATTTCATCAATGGCTCGTTCCTGATGATTTTCGCGCAGCTCAAGAACCTGACCTGGGGCACCTTCTCCAGCTACTCGCTGTCGATCATCCCGCTTTTCCTGCTGATGGGCCAGTTCGCCACCCTTGGCGGCATGTCGCAGGCCCTGTTCAAGGCGGCGGAAACCTGGATGGGCCACAAGAAGGGTGGCGTCGCCATGGCGGCGGTCGGCGCCTGCGCCGGGTTTGGCGCCATCTGCGGCTCGTCCCTGGCGACAGCCG
>LADQ01000015.1 GCA_000961635.1 Hoeflea sp. BRH_c9
CGCCGCGCCGGCGCCGGCGCCAAGATCGGCCAATGTCCCGCGCGCGCCTTCGGGTACGGTCGCGGCCAACAGCATGGCGTCCATTCCGGCCCGGTGGCCGGACCCCAGCGGCTGCAGCAGATGAAAGCCGCCATTGTGGAATGCATCAACGGAATAGCCCGGCGGAACCGGTTGCGGGGTTGCGCTCAAGGATTTCGCATCGTCCCGACGCCCGGTTGCGGATATTGCGGAGGCGGGCTCGGCGCCGCTTTGATCAGGGTGCCGCGTCACTGTCTTTCCAGGGCCGGAGTTCGATTTCCAATCCGGCGTCGATGACAATGCGGCGCGCCCGGGTCGCCTGTTCCGGGTCGACCAGAATCCGCCGTGGAATGACGCCGACCGATCCCTCGAGAATGCTCATGCCGCTGTCGGCTACCATGCAGCCAATGCCGGCATCGCGCATCAGGCTTTCCACGAAAGAGATGAGAACCGGGTCGTTGGTACGGATGAGATCGTGCATCATTTCTCCTCAGGATCCTTTTGTTGATCCGAATGTATCAGTTATCAACCCCTGCCCGCGCCAAATCGCCGCTTGCCGTGGTGGGAAGCGCTGAATATTGTGCGCGCAAGTCAGAACAGGAGTCCGGACCCTTGGGCGTAGTCATTTCACTGGAAGATGGAAAACACCGGGACGCATCCGTCAAGCCGCTGGTCGCCAAGACCCGCGGCGACATGGAGCGCGTCAATCAGTTGATTCTGTCCAAGGCCGGATCCGATGTGGCGATGATTCCCGAAGTGGCGAACCATCTGATTTCATCGGGCGGCAAGCGGCTCCGGCCGATGCTGACGCTGGCTTCCGCGACCATGTTTGGCTACTCAGGCGACCACCATGTCAAGCTCGCCACCGCGGTCGAGTTCATGCACACGGCGACGCTGTTGCACGACGATGTGGTCGATGAGAGCGATCTCAGGCGCGGCCGCTCCACCGCGCGGATGATCTGGGGCAACCAGGCAAGCGTGCTTGTCGGCGACTTCCTGCTCGGCCAGGCGTTCCGGATGATGGTCGACGTGGGGTCGCTCGAAGCGCTCGACGTGCTTTCCACCGCGGCCTCGGTGATCGCCGAGGGCGAAGTGCTGCAATTGTCAGTCGCCAAGAACATGGAGACGACGGAAGACGACTATCTGGCGGTGATCAAGTCGAAGACCGCGGCGCTGTTTTCGGCGGCCTGCGAAGTGGGACCGATCATTGCCGGCGTCAGCAAGGCCGAGCGAAACGCGCTCAGGTCCTACGGCATGAACCTCGGTCTGGCGTTTCAACTGATTGACGATGTGCTCGACTATGGCGGCTCGGCCCATGATCTGGGCAAGAATGTCGGCGATGATTTCCGCGAAGGCAAGATCACCCTGCCGGTGGTGCTGGCCTACCGCCGCGGAACCGAAGCGGAGCGGACATTCTGGCGCGAAGCAATCGAGGGCGGAAAGAGCGACGAGCAGGCGCTGGAGAAGGCGACCGGCCTGATTGCCAAATATGGCAGCCTGAAAGACACCACCGCCCGGGCCGAGCATTATGCCTCGATCGCGCGGGACGCGCTGGCGCCCTTGCCCGACACCGATGAAAAGTCGGCGCTGATGGAAGTCATCGCATTTTGCCTGAACCGGGCCGGTTAGACATCGTTGACTCGAATTGACCGCAGGTTCCGGCCTTGCCGCCCTGCGCCAAAAAAGCCATTGTGTTGCGCAATCGTTCTCCAGCACCTGGCTTGGGGATGGCCAAAATGAACATGAGGCAGAACTTGATGCGGCGAAAATTGACAGCCCGGTTTGCGGCCAGCGTAGCGCTGGGCGCATTTGTTTGCCTGAGCGGGGCAGTGTTTCCCTTGACCAGCCAGGCGGCCTCGACGGCCCCGGCAGAGGTGGAGGAGCAGCAACCCGTGTTCCTGGGATTCGCCGGCGCCTTCCTCGCCGGCCAGACGGCTGACATCGACAATGATACCGGTCACGCGATTGAATTTTATCGCAAGGCGCTTGAGTTCGATCCGGAGAATGGTGACGTCAGGCAGCGCTTGATGGTGGCGCTGTTCACCGACGGACGCTTTTCCGAAGGCGCTGTGCTGGCGCGCGAAATGAAGGATGATCCGGCGGTCGCCCAGGTGTCCAAGCTGGCGATGATGGTGGAAGCCACGACAAAACGCGAGTATCGCAAGGCGGCAAGCCTGCTTGATCCGGAAGACAGCAATCCGATCGACCGTTTGCTCAATACGCTTCTCAACGCATGGGCGGAGTTCGGAGACGGCAAGGGGGATGCGGCGCTCAAGTCCATTCTCGCGCTGGAAGGGCCGCCCTGGTATCCGGTGTTCACGCGCTATCATGCCGGCGCCATGGCGCTTGCGATGGGCAACAAGGCTGAAGCCCGCAAGCACTTCACCGATCTCATCGCCGACCCCCAGGGCGGCGGCGCCGCGCCCGACACATTCATCCGCGGCGTCATGGCGCTGGCCGGTCTGGAAGCGCGCGACGGAAACCAGCGCGCTGCCCTCAACGCGCTTGCGGCGGGCGAGGACTTTTCTCCAGGATACGCGCCGCTTGCCGCGCTCAGACAGGTGATCGAGGGCGGCGGCAAGCCGGAGACCGGGGTAAAGACTGCGCAGCAAGGCGCGGCAGCCGCCCTGTTCACGCTCGGCAGCGCGCTCAACCGTGACGGTGCTGAAGAGACGGTTGCCGTCTATCTGCAATTCGCCAGGGAGCTTGATCCCGCAAATGCCGAGACGCTGGTCATATTGGGCGGCCTGAAAGAAAGGCTGGGCAAGGTCGAGGACGCCATCGCGATCTACGAAGCCGTTCCGGAAACCTCGCCGATGCGCCGGGTCTCGGAGCTTCAGCTGGGCCTGGCGCTCGCCGATCTCGGGCTCAATGGCGAAGCCAAGGATCATCTCAAGGCGCTGATTACCTCCGACCCGAGGGACATCCGCAGCTATCTCGCCTATGGCGCCGTTCTGTCTCAGGACAAGGACTATGTTGAAATGGCGCTGACCTATGAGACCGCCATCTCTGTGGTCGGTCCAACGCCGACCCGCAATGACTGGAACCTGTTTTTCCAGGCCGGAATCGCCAATGAACGGCTCAAGCACTGGCCGAAGGCGGAGGCGCATTTCAAGCGCGCGCTGGAACTTTTTCCCGATCAGCCGCAGGTGATGAATTATCTGGGCTACTCCTGGATCGACATGAACATCAACCTCGAGGAAGGCATGGACATGATCCGCGCCGCCGTCGATCTGAGGCCCAATGACGGCTACATCGTCGATTCGCTCGGGTGGGCGCATTACCGGCTTGGCCAGTATGAGGACGCGGTGCGCGAACTGGAACGCGCCGTCGAACTCAAGCCGGCGGATCCGACGATCAACGATCATCTTGGCGACGCCTATTGGCGCGTCGGGCGGGAGCTGGAGGCCACATTCCAGTGGAAAAGGGCGCTCGCCAATGAACCCGAAGCCGATCTCAAGCCCGAGATCGAGCTCAAGCTGAGCGAGGGCCTGCCGCCGCTCGACCCGGCGGTTCCGGCTGCCGACAATGGCGCTCTCAAGAACAGCGACCCGGCATTGCCGAAGCCTGGCGCCGACAAGAAGAGCCATCTCGGGCCGGCCGGAGATGAGCCACGCCATGCCGGACCGGGCGCAAGGCCTGACGCCGGCGCCCAGTTTGGGTCTTTGAACCAGCGGCTTTATGCTCACGCTTGATGCGCCGGCCAAGATAAATCTGGCGCTGCATGTCACCGGACAGCGCGCCGACGGCTATCATCTGATCGAAAGCCTGGTTGTCTTCACCCAGCTTGGCGACAAGGTGTCGCTCGGCTTGGCTGAGCGGGACGGATTTGAACTCGCGGGACCGGAAGCCGGCGCGCTGTCAGCGGAGGACGCCAGTGCAAATCTGGTTGTTCGCGCTCGCAATGGCCTGCGCGATGTGGCGCGCCGGTTCGGCGTTGAGGCGGGGCCGGTACAGATCCGGCTCGACAAACAGGTTCCCGTCGCCTCGGGCATTGGCGGCGGATCAGCCGACGCCGCGGCAACGCTCAACTCCCTGTGCCGGCTCTGGAATTTCGAGCCCGGACCGGAAGCTTTGTCCAAAATCGCCCTCGGCCTCGGCGCTGACGTGCCGATGTGCCTGAGCGCGCGGCCGCTGATTGCCCGTGGCATCGGCGAAAGGCTGGAGCCGGTTGAATTAGGCTTCGCGCTGGATCTGGTGATCGTCAATCCGCGCATCGGTATCGCCACGCCCGCTGTGTTCTCGAAGCTTGAACGGCGCGACAACGCCCCCTTGCCGGCGCTTGAGGGCCTCGGCGACAAGGACCGCTTCATCGATTGGCTGGCGCGGACGCGCAATGATCTCGAACCGCCGGCCCAGAAGCTGGTTCCAGGCATTGGGGATTGCCTCTCGGCGCTGAATGGGGCCGGCGCCAGGTTTGTGCGGATGTCCGGATCGGGCGCGAGTTGCTTTGGGCTGTTTCAGTCCACAGGCGCGGCACGGGACGCGGCAGACCGGTTGCGCCGGGAAAGGCCCGGCTGGTTCATCGCGGCGACCCGGACGCTGTCGTCCGGCTAATCCGCCTTCAGGCGATTTATGGCAGCGCCAGAACCGCGGCAGGGACGATCTCGCAGTTGAGCCGCTTCATCGCCAGCCCGCGCCCGAGGCTTTCCAGCGACTGGCCTGATCTGGAATTCGCGATCGCCTGGCGCTTTGGAATCAATACGCCGTGCTCCAGCGCCGACAGACGGCGGCGAAAACGGGCGAGGAACGGCAGCCTGTATTCGCGCGACGGCCGCATCCTTGCCGCCTGCTGGCCCACCGCCATGTGCTGGCCGATGTGATCGACCCAGCCCAGCAAGGGCCTGGCGCCCGGTTCGATCAACAGCAGCCAGTCGCCCCGCGCCGAGGCGATGACCTCACGCAGGTCCGGACTTTCGAGGAACCGGCATCCGGCCGCATCGGCGAGCATGGCGGTGCCGTCAGTCGAGCCCCGGTCGAGGATGACCACTTCGGCGATCAGGCCCTCGACGGCGCCCTGAACAAGCGACGCCAGCGTCACCGCCAGGGCACTTTCCTGATTCCTGCATTCGATAAACACGCTGATCATGCGCCCTTCTAAATCATGCGCGGGCGGGACGCCAGCCAGACCAATGGGGTGGATGCCCCATTGGTCTGGCTGGCGTCCCGCAATTTTGTTCTTGCTATGTTCTATTTACTCAGATAGGAATATAGTCAGTACACAGCACGAAACAGCGTGCAGCCGCAGAATTGTCCCCGCTTCGGGGCGTATGGAGGTCTTATGCCAAGCCTTTCGACGTTGAAACAGACAGCCTTCGCCCCCGGCCTGACCGCCGTTGAGGCGAACGCGCACATGGCGACGAGCGGGATGCGCGTGGCCGACAAGCGGATCCGCGGCCGGGGCGCCGGCCTCAACATGACCGGTCGGTTCGAGATCAGCACCCGTGAGGTTTTCGACGACGGCTGGAGCAGTCTCGAGGATCTCGCCCCGTTCAAGACGGAAGTGCAGATCGAAAAGCCGCGCACCATTATCACCCGCAACCAGTCGCCGGATCTGTCGTTCGACCGGTCCATCAACCCCTATCGCGGCTGCGAGCATGGCTGCGTCTATTGTTTCGCCCGGCCCACGCACGCCTATATGGGACTGTCGGCCGGCGTCGATTTCGAAGCGCGGCTGTTTGCCAAGCCGGATGCGCCGCGGCTTCTGGAGCGGGAATTGTCGCGGCCGGGCTACAAGGTGCAGCCGATCGCCATCGGCACCAACACCGACCCCTATCAGCCGGTCGAGAAGCAGTGGCGGATCACCCGGCAATTGCTCGAGGTGCTGGAAGCGGCGGGGCATCCTGTCGGCATCGTCACCAAGTCGGCGCTGGTGACGCGCGACATCGACATCCTGTCGCGCATGGCTTCCAGGGGCCTTGCCCGGGTGGCGCTGTCGGTGACGACGCTCGACCGCAAGCTGGCGCGCACGATGGAGCCGAGGGCGGCGACCCCGGAAAAGCGGCTTGAGGCGATCCGCGCCCTCTCGGACGCCGGCATTCCGGTCTCGGTGATGGCGGCGCCGGTGATTCCAGGCCTCAACGACCACGAGATCGAGCGCATTCTCGATTCGGGCAAGGCGGCGGGCGCCGATGCCGCGGGCTATGTCATGCTGCGGCTGCCGATTGAAGTCAGCCCGCTGTTTCGCGACTGGCTGCTCAGGCACTACCCGGACCGCTACCGGCACGTGATGTCGCTGGTTCGCTCGATGCGCGGCGGCAAGGATTATGACGCCGAATTCGGAACGCGGATGCGCGGCACGGGCCCCTATGCCTGGCAGATTGCCCGCCGTTTCGATTTGACCGCCAAGCGGCTCGGCCTGAACCAGAGAAAAGCGCCGTTGCGGATCGATCAGTTCGTGCCGCCGCATGGCGATGGGGTTCAACTGAGCCTGCTGTAGCGCCGGACGCCCGCCTTGAGGGCTGACAAGCACTTTCCGCGCATGACCTTCATGCGCGGCTTGAGACCCGGACCGCCCCGCCGCCCCTTGAGGGCGGTCCGGCGCCCGTGCGGCATCCCGTCCCCGCCGCCGGGCCTTGCAGAGGATCGGGCGGGTGTG
>LADQ01000144.1 GCA_000961635.1 Hoeflea sp. BRH_c9
TGCCGCACCCGCAAAACCACAGCAGACGACCCCCGAGACTGCCAGGATCGAGCCGGTCAAGCCCGCCGAAACGATCGCCGCCAGGGAAGAGCCCGTCCCCACGCCCATCCCCAAACCGAAGCCGAAGCCGAAGCAGGAGCCAAATCCGGTAAAAAAGATGCCGGTCTCCGGACAGAAGTCGGTCAACTCGACTGTCGATGCCAAGGCGGGCTCGCAGCAAGGCAAGGCGTCGGCAAAGGCGGCGCCGAGCGGCAATGCCCAGGCGAAGTCGGCCAAGACCGGCAACGCCGCGGCCTCGAATTATCCCGGCAAGGTCTATTCGAAAATTGCCCGGACCCGTCAGCGCAACACCGGCGGACGCGGTATCGCCCATGTCAGTTTTCAGATCACCGCGAGCGGCCAGGTGGCTGGCGTTTCAGTCTCACGCAGCTCCGGTAATTCAAGCGTTGACCGCGCGGCAATCGCCCATGTCAAACGCGCCTCCCCCTTCCCCAAGCCGCCGGCAGGGGCGCGGACACGCTTTGTCATTCCAATCGAGTTCAGGCGGTAGCCGGATGACAGCACACCCCCTACTCTGTCCGTTCAAATTTGCAGGGTTTCCCTAGCCTTCCACAGCAGATCTCAGAGATCACAACCACAGGAGAATACCATGTACATTGCCATGAACCGCTTCCTCGTCAACGAAGGCTACGAGACGGCCTTCGAGGATGTCTGGCGCAACCGCGATTCGAGCCTCAAGGAAATGCCCGGCTTCGAAAGCTTCCATCTTCTCAAGGGCCCGCGCAACGCCGACAATGGCCAGACGCTCTACGCCTCGCACACTGTCTGGCAGTCGCAGGAGCACTTCACGGACTGGACCAAGTCCGAAAACTTCCGCAACGCCCACAAGAACGCCGGCAACAACAAGGGGATGTATGCCGGGCATCCGAATTTCGAAGGTTTTGTCGCTGTTGTGAACGCGTAGCGCCGCTGATCCGCAATTGGCGGCGGCATAGGCCGATCAGCCCCGCCGCCTGATGGCTACAGGCGGCGAGGCCGTTCCGCTCATGGAAACATTCCGTTCAGGACACTGACGATGTGCTGCCGCATCGCCTCTTCGGCGCCGTTGGCGTTGCGGTTGGCGATGTTGGCGACGATCTCGGCATGTTGCCGGCAATAGTGCTGTCGCTTGGCATCGGTGACATGCGCGCGCTTGATGCGCAGCCATTGCGGCCGTTTGCGAATGACGTCGAGGATTTCTTCAAGGCTCATCAGCAGTTCATTGCGGGTAGCGCTGTAGATCAAGCGGTGAAACTCGCCGTCCCAGTGTTCAAATCCATCGAGATCATCCTGCGCTTCGGCCATGTCATGGGCGTGGCGAATGGCTTCGATATCGGCCACGGTGGCGTTGGACACCGCCGCCGCGGCCGCTTGCGGTTCGATGATCAGGCGCACATTCATCACGTCCATCGGGCTTGCGCCGGTCAGCCGCTGCAGGATGACGCCGACATCGGTTGTGCCCTCAGAAGCCCCGATTGACTGAAGAATTTTCAAGACGCTCATTGGGTCTCCTATTGCCCGAAATAGTTTTTGCGCCGCGCCAGAAGATGATCGCGCATGGCAATCTTGGCCGCCTCCGAATCCCAGTTTTCCAGCGCGCTCATGATCCTGTCATGATCCCTGCCGTAGCCTTGGCGGCGTTCCTCGGTGAACCATAATCTGCGGATTTCCATCATCGGCGCCGCGTATCGGATAATCGTCATCAGGCTGAAAAATTCCGAGATGAACCGGTTGCCCGAGGCAAGACTGATCCGCCGGTGGAATTCATTGTCCCAGTATTCGTAGGTTTCAAGCACATAGTGTTGCTCCGCCATCGCCTTCGCCTGCTGGATCGATCGCAGGTCGCTCTCGCTGGCGTTGCGCGCGGCGGCCGCCGCCGCATGCGGTTCGATGAAAAGCCGCAGATTGAGGATGTCGAGCGGGCTCGCGCCCTGAAAGCGCTTGAGAATGCCCGACGCATGCTGGTCCGGTTGTTCGCGGACGATGGTGCCGCGCCCGACCTGTCGCATGATCAAGCCTTCATCTTCGAGCGCGGTGAAGGCGCGCCGCACCGTGTTGCGGGCAACCTCGTAGTCGGCCGCAAGCGACCGCTCATCCGGCAGGCGCTCACCGGCCGCCCATTCGCCCTGCCCGATGCGCTGGCGCAGATCGGCCTCGATCCGGTTTGATTTTCCTTTGGGCACGCTGTCCTCAATATCACTATACCATTGGAGCTTAGGTCTACATGATGTGGACCATTGATCAAGATATTTCTCGAAATGGTATAGAAAATAGTGAATATTTGGCCTTGATAAGCGTCAATTTCCCACATAGGCTACCAATCAAGTAATCCAATCAAATAATTGGTATACTTGGGAGGATGTATGAAATTTGTCACTTTCCGCGTCGGCGGCGAGCGCAGGGTTGGTGTCTATGATCCAGCCGGCTCGTGCGTCAGGCCGATCAGCCTGTCATCAACCGATGCGGAGAAGGGCGTCGGCGCGCTCCTGAGCCGGAATCTGGGTTCGCTTGAATTGCTGTCCGCAATCGCGCTTGATCTGGTGGTTCTCGAGGCACCCTTCCCTCGGCCAACCCGCAATATCTTTTGTGTCGGCAAGAACTATCGCGAGCACGCCAGGGAGTTTTCCAGAAGCGGATTTGATTCCAGTGCCGCCATGGGCGAAGTTCCCAAGGAGCCGATCATTTTCTCCAAGGTTCCCGAATGCGTGATCGCCCATGGCGATGACGTGATGCTGGACTCCTCGGTTTCAGGCGCGGTCGATTATGAAGCCGAACTGGCCGTGATCATCGGTACCGGCGGGCGCAACATCAAGGCCGAAGACGCCATGGCCCATGTCTGGGGCTACACCATCGTCAATGATGTGACCGCCCGCGATCTGCAGGGGCGCTACAGCCAGTGGCTGATCGGCAAATCCCAGGATACATTCTGCCCGATGGGTCCGGTCGCCGTGACGGCTGACGAGATCGACGCGCGGGACACCGACCTGCGGTGCATCGTCAATGGCGAGTTGCGCCAGCAGGCCAACACCCGGGATCTGATCTTTGACATCCCCACCATCATCGCCACCATTTCCGCCGGCGTGACGCTTATTCCCGGTGACATCATCGCGACCGGCACGCCCGCCGGCGTCGGCATCGGCTTCAAGCCGCCGAAATATCTGCGTGACGGCGATATCGTCCGCGTCGAGATCGACGGCATTGGCGCGCTCGAAAACCGGTTTGTGGAGCGCCGCGCATGACCAGCCATATGCATGCGGGCATGGTGGTCGAAATCGAGGGCGATGGCATGCCGGTCATGCTGATCCATGGTCTTGGCGGCACATCGAACACCTGGCAACCGATGCTGCCCGCATTGGCCGGCATGCGTGTGGTTCGCCCGGATCTTCCAGGCGCCGGACGCTCGGCAACGCCCGATGGGGTGATCGATGTGGCGTTTTTGGCGAATGCACTGATCCGGTTGGCGTCCGATCTCGGCATCGAGAGAATGCATCTGGTCGGCCATTCGTTCGGAACCCTGGTTGCCCAGCATGTGGCCGCGGCGCGTCCTGCACTGGTCAAGACCCTGACCCTGTTCGGCCCCATTCTCGAGCCGGCGGATGCGGCGCGCGAACGGCTGCGGGCGCGGGCAAAAGCGGTGCGGGCAAACGGCATGGCCGAGGTCGCTGAACAGGTGTCGATTGCCGGTCTCGCAAGTTCGGTGATGCAGGACAATCCGACGGCTGTGGCTTTCGTGCGCGAGAGCCATATGCGCCAAGACGCCGAGGGGTTTGCCAAATCCTGTGAGGCGCTTGCCGGTGCCAGCCGCGTTGCCGCTTCGGCGCTCAAGTGCGTGGTGCTGGCGATTGCGGGCGATGAGGACGCCGTTTCGCCGCCGGGAAACGCCTACCAGCTGGCCGATGAAATCAAAGACGCAAGAGCTCAGATCCTGTCCGGATGCGGGCACTGGGCGCCGGTCGAAAGGCCGCATGAGTGCCGGCGATTGTTGAGTGAATTTATACGCGGCTGAACAAGCCGGAGGGACCTCGGGAGGAGTTCAAAATCATGGATAACGCAAATGGCTACGGCGCCAATGGGGCGACCCTGTTTACCAATGTCCGGATCCTGGATGCGACCGGCGAAAACCCGTTCACCGGCGAAGTGCTGGTTCAGGGCAATCGCATCAAGTCGGTGACCCGCGGTTCGTCCCGCTATGGCTCCAGCACAGCTGGTGGCGCAACCGTGATTGACGGCATGGGCGCCACCCTGATGCCCGGCATGATCGACGCGCATCTGCACCTGTCCTGGAACAACGCGCCTGGCATCGACCCAATCCAGATGATGGAACTCGAAGAACACATGCTTGTCACCATGGAGATGGCCAGGCTGGTGCTCGATGCCGGTTTCACCGGAGGTCGGGGTGCGGCGGCAGCCAAACCGCGGCTTGATGTTGTCGCCAAGCGTTTCATCAATGAGGGCCGCTTCCCGGGCCCGCGCTATCTGGCGGCCGGTCCGGAAATC
Source organism: Hoeflea sp. BRH_c9 (assembly GCA_000961635.1). Taxonomy (GTDB): domain Bacteria; phylum Pseudomonadota; class Alphaproteobacteria; order Rhizobiales; family Rhizobiaceae; genus Hoeflea. The sequence goes on from LADQ01000144.1 coordinate 4,537, forward strand.
ACCACTGTCGGCGGTCTGGGCGATTCCGCCCCGTCGCACATTCCGCATGAGGGCCTCAATCTCGGCATCGTCGTCTCCGGTCCCGAGGAAATCCGCCGCACCGTGCGGCAGCTGATCAAATACGGCGTCGATTCCATCAAGCTCAACCTTTCGGGAGAAGCGATCACCGGCATGGGCGCCGAGGAAACGCCGATGGCGGAAGAAGAAGTGGCGATGGCGGTCAAGGAAGCCAAATGCCGCAACAAGGTGGTGTCGGCTCACGCCCGCTCGTCCGGCTCGGTCAAGCAGTGCATCCGCCACGGCATCCAGAACATCTATCACGCCTCCTTTGCCGACGAGGAAAGCCTCGACATGCTGGAAGCCGCCAAGGACCATCACTTTGTCGCCCCCGGCGTCGCCTGGCTGATCAACACTGCTCGCCACGCCGGCGAATGGGGCATCAAGCCCGGCTCGCCGGTCACCATCGAGTACGAGCGCGAACTCGAAATGTGCACCGAGACGATGAAGAAAATGCACCGGCGCGGCATCCGCATCTGCATCGGCGGCGATTACGGCTTTGCCTGGACGCCCCAAGGCACCAATGCCAGGGACTTGCAGTATTTCGTCGAACTGTTCGGTTTCTCGCCGATGGAAGCAATCCTTGCCGGAACCAAATATGGCGGCCAGATCATGTGCATGGGTGACGAACTCGGCATGATCAAGGAAGGTTATCTCGCCGACATTCTGCTGGTCGATGGCGATCCGCTCGCCGACATCCGCATCCTGCAGGACAAGAACCGGCTGCTGGCGATCATGAAGGACGGCAAGTTTCACAAGGCGCCGCGCATGAACGACGCGCGCCGCCGGCTGACGGCTTGAGATATCGATGAGCTTTCCAGACAGCACAGACCGCGATCCTTTCGCCGCCAGCTCCGGCATGACACGCCGCCAGGGCTGGGGCGTGGTGGCGCTGCTTGCGGCGGCGGTTCTGTTGTGGCTGTTCTTTGCCCCGTGGCCGGCCTGGCTCAATGCCGTCCTCTTGTCCAAGAAGGCGTTTCTCAGCGCGGTGCTGAACGGGCTGACGCTGGCGGGGCTGTATTTCCTGGTGGCAAGCGGCTTCACGCTGGTCTTCGGCCTGATGCGCAACGTCAATCTGGCCCATGGATCGCTCTATCTGCTCGGCGCCTATATCGGCTATGAAGTTGCCAACTGGACCGGCTATTGGCTGCTCGGCGTTGCCGCCGGCTTCGTTGTGCTGGCGGTCGTCGGGCTTGTCATGCAGGTGCTGGTGTTCCGCAGGCTCGAAGGCGACGATCTGCGCCAGACGCTGGTCACCATCGGCATTTCCATCGTCGCCGCCGACCTGATGCTCGCCGTCTGGACCGGCACCACCTATCAGATCCTGGTGCCTGACTGGCTCGATGGCGCGGTGAAGACGCCGTTTGTGACAGCCTACCGGTCAAATGGAGCCGCGGTCTTTCTGACCTATCCGTTTTACCGTCTGGTCGTGCTTGCCGTCGCCATTGTCATCGGCATCGGGCTTTGGCTGATGCTGAACAAGACCCGCATCGGCATGATGATCCGCGCCGGCGTCGACGACCGTGAAATGCTGTCGGCTTCGGGCGCCAATGTCCATGTCATCTTCGCCATCGTCTTCGCGCTCGGCGCCGGGCTTGCCGGCCTGGCCGGTGTGGTTGGCGGCTCCGCGCTGTCGGTGGCGCCGGGCGAAGACGTTCGTTACCTGTTGGCTTCGCTGGTGGTCGTGATCGTCGGCGGCATGGGTTCGATCACCGGAGCCGCCATCGGCGCCTTGATCATCGGTCTGGCCGAGCAGATCGGGCTCGTCTATTTCCCCACCTATGGCGTTGTCCTGACCTTCATCATCATGGTCGTGGTGCTCGCCATCCGTCCGCAAGGCATCATGGGGAGAAGCCAATGAGCAATGTGGCATTCTCCGAAACCGGACCCGCCCGCAAGAACTGGGTCGAGCGGCTTGGCATCGGCCACATCCTGCTCGCTCTGTTCCTGCTGATCTATCCGCTCATTGCATCCGACTTTTTCCTGACCACGATCGGCGGCTATTCGATGGTACTCGGCATGATCGCCCTGTCGCTGATGCTGCTGGCGGGCTATGGCGGCATGGTCAGCCTGGCGCAAATGACCATCGCCGGCATCGCCGCCTATGTCATCGCCATTTTCGGCGAGAACAATTCCAATGTGCATGGTTTCGGCTGGCCGTGGTGGATCGCCGCCCCGCTCGGGATTTTCCTCGCGGCGGTCTTCTCGGCGCTATTTGGCTGGATCGCGGTGCGCACCGAGGGCATCTACACGATCATGATCACGCTGGCGATTGCCACCGCGGCATTCTATTTTGCCCAGCAGAACTACACGCTGTTCAATGGATTTCCCGGCTATAGCGGGCTGCGCGCGCCGGAAGCCTTCGGCGTCTATTGGCGCGAGCCGGTGCCGTTCTACTATCTCTGCCTGTCCTGCGCGGTGATCGCCTACGCCGCTGTCCTGTACGGATCGCGCTCCACCTTCGGGCTGACGCTTCAGGCGATCCGCGACAATCCGCGCCGGATGCGGGCGATCGGCTATGACGTCACCGCCCACAAGGTGTTCGCCTGGTTTCTCGCCGGCATCATCGCCGGCACCGCAGGCGTGCTGCTGGCCTGGTTCAATGGCCGCATTTCGCCGGGAACCATCTCGGTGGGGCCTGCCATCAACATTCTCATCATTGCCATCATTGGCGGCCTGCGCCACCCGATCGGTCCGTTCGTCGGCGCCGTGGTGGTCGTGCTGATGCAGACATTCGCCATCGATATTGTTGGAGCTGAACGCTTCAACACATTGATCGGCTTGTTTTTTCTGGTGATCGTTTTCATTTCGCCAGATGGAATTCTCGGGCTCTGGGACCGGTTCAAGCCGGCCCCGGACCGGGATAGCTGGCACTCGCGGCCGGACGGTACGGGAGTGTAACCGTTGAAGATCTTAGGGAGGAATAACATGAGCATTACCAGACGGACTTTGTTGGCGCTGTCGCTTGCCACGGGACTGGTCGCCCCATCCATAACAATGGCCCAGGCCGAAACCGTGAAAATCGGCCTGCTCGCCACTTTCGAAGGCGCTTTCACCGTGCTCGGCGAGGACGGCGAACGCGGCGCGATGACAGCCGTGGAAGAGTTTGGCGGCAAGGCTGCCGGCATGGATCTCGAGATCATCAAGGGATCTTCAGACGCATCGCCCGACAGCGCGGTGCGCGCGGCACGCAAGCTGGTGGAACAGGACGGCGTCAAGATCCTCGTCGGCCCGTTGTCCGGCGATGAAGGCATCGCGGTCAAGGAATATGCCAAGACGCAGCCTGACGTCACCTTCATCAACGGCTCATCGGCGGCGCAGGACACCACCTTCCGCGAGCCGGCGGAAAACTTCTTCCGCTTCTCCACCGATGGCGCCCAGTGGATGGCCGGTCTCGGCACCTATGCCTACAACGACAAGGGCTACAAGACTGTCGCAGTCGTGGCGGAAGACTATTCCTTCCCCTACACGCAGGTTTTCGGCTTCATGGCCGAGTTCTGCAAGGCCGGCGGCACGGTGCCGTCGAAATCCTGGGTGCCGATCGGCAACAAGGATTATTCCTCGGTGATCGCCGCCATCCCCGACGAGGTCGACGCCATCTATGTCGCGCTCGGCGGGGCCGACGCGGTCAATTTCCTCAGCCAGTATCAGCAGTCGGGTGGCCAGGCGCCGCTCATCGGCGGATCGATCACGGTTGACCAGACCGTGCTGACCTCCAAGGGCAAGCTGCGCGATGTCCTCATCGGCACGCCCGCCGCTGGCCCGACCGCGGACACCAATGACTCGCCGGAGTGGACCGCTTTCGTTGAAGCCTACAAGAAGCAGCCCAACGCCTTCCCCTCGCCCTCGCTGTTTGCCCATGCCTACTACATCGGCATGAAGGCTGCCGTGCTGGGGCTCGAGGAAGTCGGCGGCGACCTGTCCGACGGCGGCGCGAAGTACCGCGAGGCGCTGGCCAAGCTGTCCTTCGACACGCCGACCGGCAAGGTCTCGCTGGACGCCAACCGCAACGCCATCGCCGACATCTACCTCACCGAAGTGACGGAAGATGCGGACGGCAATTTGATCAACAAGATGATCAAGGTGGTGGAGCAGGTGAACCAGACGCTCGGCATCGACGAAGCTGAATTCCGCGCGCTCGGTGCGGTCAGCCGCGAAAACCCAAGCTGCCCGTAAGCCAACCTGTCAGGAACAAGACCAGTGGAACACAATGTTGCAGCTTCACGTTTGCAGGGAACCGGCGCTCACGCGCTGGAGCTTGAAGGCGTGGCTCGCCATTTTGGCGCACTGGTCGCCCTGACCGGCATCAACATGAGGATCGCGCCCGGCGAACGGCGCGCGGTCCTCGGCTCCAATGGCGCCGGCAAGACCACGCTGTTCAACACGGTGACCGGTGACTTCCTGCCCACCGCCGGGCGCATCCGCTTCTTCGGCGAGGACATCACCGAACTTGCGCCGCATGAGCGCATTCGCCGGGGTCTCAGGCGCACCTACCAGATCTCGCAATTGTTCACCAACCTGTCGGTTCTCGATTCGATCTATCTCGCCTGCCGTGGCGTGTCGCGCCGGCGCTTTTCGCTGCTGCGGCCCTCGGTGTCGGACCCGAACATGGCGCAGGCCGAATCCATCATGCATGCGGTGCATCTGGACGCCGACCGCGACAAGCTGGTGGGCACCCTCTCCCATGGCCAACAGCGCCAGCTCGAAATTGCCCTGGCGCTTGCCGGTGCGCCGCGCTTCATCCTGTTTGACGAGCCCGCCGCCGGACTGTCGCCGACCGAGCGCCGCGACCTCGTCGCCATTCTCAACGCCCTGCCCAAATACATCGGCTACATCATCATCGAGCATGACCTCGATGTAGCGCTGCGCGTCTCCGAATATGTCTCGATGATGCACAACGGCAAGCTGTTCAAGGAAGGCACGCCCGAAGAAATCGAGAACGACCCGATGGTGCAGGAAATCTATCTGGGAGGCGGTCATGGTTGAGCGCAAACCGGGAACGTCAAAGCCGGCGCTGGCGATCGACGATCTGCACGTCTATTACGGCGAAGCCCATGTCGTCCAGGGCGTGTCGCTCAAGCTCGAAAGCGGCGTGATGAGTGTTGTCGGCCGCAATGGCATGGGCAAGACAACCCTGTGCAACACCATCACCGGCCTCAAGCAGGCCCGCTCCGGCTCGATCCGGGTTCACGGCCGCGAGATCGCACGTCTCGAACCCCACAAGATACACGCAGCCGGCGTCGCCTATGTGCCGCAGGGCCGCCGGGTTTGGCCGAGCCTGTCGGTTGACGAGCATCTGCGCCTGGTGACCTCGGGCGATCAGGACGCGGCCTGGACGATTGACCGCGTCTATCAGACTTTCCCGCGCCTGGCAGAACGCCGCAACAATGGCGGCTCGCAACTTTCGGGCGGCGAACAGCAAATGCTCGCCATCTCGCGGGCGCTCCTGGCAAACCCGCGACTGCTGATCATGGATGAGCCGACCGAGGGTCTTGCCCCGGTCATCGTCGATCAGGTCGCCAGCATGCTTGTCACGCTTGGCCATGAAGGCGACATGGCGATCCTGGTGATCGAACAGAATATCGGCGTGGCGACTTCGGTCTCCGACACCATCGCCATCATGGTCAATGGCCGCATCAACCGGGTCATGGATTCCGCGGTGCTTGCCGCCGACCGCGATCTGCAGCAGCGCCTGCTCGGCGTCGGCCGCCACAGTGACGACATCGCGCCAGAGCAACCCGACGATGGGCCGGCCGCAAGCGAACTGCTGGCTCAGGTCTATTCGATCGAGCGTGGCGGAGCGCCGCAGGATCCGCAGTCCCTGACCAGCGGAAATTATCGCACACTGGATGCGCTGCCCAATCGCTGGAACCTGTCGGCGGCCAGCCTTCGCGATACCGCAATGCGCGAAAAGGAACCGGAAAAGACGCTGGACAAGGTCTTTTCGCTGCCGTTCTCCGAGCGCATCGGCAAGACCGCCATCATTGCCGGCACCTTTGACACCAAGGGCGATGAGCTGCGCTTCATCCGTGATTGCCTGAAATCGGTCGGCATTCCGGTCAGGACCGTTGATCTGTCCACTTCCGGCAAGCCGTCGCGCTGTGATGTGACGCCGATGCAGGTGGCGTCCATGCATCCCGGTGGCACCAACGCCGTCTTCAGCAATGACCGGGGCCAATCAGTCACCGCGATGGCGGACGCCTTCGCCCGCTGGATTGCCCGCGAACAAGGCATCGGCGGCGTCATCTCGGCCGGAGGCTCGGGCGGAACATCGCTGGCGACCGCCGGCATGCGGGCGCTGCCCGTCGGCATTCCCAAGATCATGGTGTCGACCCTTGCATCCGGTGACACCTCTGCCTTCGTTGGCTCCACCGACATCAACATGTTCCATTCCGTCGCCGATGTGCAGGGGCTCAACCAGATCACC
>LADQ01000273.1 GCA_000961635.1 Hoeflea sp. BRH_c9
TAAGCTCGTGACCATAGGTGACGACTGCGAATTGATTGAAGCCGCAAAGCTCCTGACGTCCGGGACCGATCTCGTGGTTGTGTGTGACAGCGAGGGTATCGCCCGAGGCGTGGTCACCAAGACTGACATCGTCAAACAGATGAGCGTCTGCACTGGCGCAGCATGCCATTGCCCGGTTTCAACAGTGATGACTAGCGCCATCGTGGTCTGCCGTGGACAGGACCTTTTGCAGGACGTATCCGAGAGAATGAAGGCGCGACGGCTAAAGAACATTCCGCTGGTGGATGGGCAAAACCGTCCCTTGGGTGTGCTGACCGCACGGACTGTTCTCAGCGTTTTGCTGGGCGATCTCGCACTCGAGGAAGCGCAACTGGTCGATTATGTAAAGGGAGTAGGCTACCGATGAATAATCACGGCTCTTTGGCAGCCTCCCCCGTGAGTGCCGCGTGATGCCCGATCGGTCCCCGGCGCTATCCGACGTTCGTGTGAACGCGTTGTCGCGATGGGACAATGAAGGCGGCGCCCCTGCGGCCATAGCGTAGGACTTGCAGGCTGATTTGGAAACCGAAACCGGATCGCATCAAAGAGATACTTCCTCACGGCCTTCGAAGGCGAAAGCGCTGGAGAATGATCACTTGAGCAACGGGCTGTCGTGATCGAGATAGGCTTTGTCGAAATCCGCGAGCTCCATCAATGCATTGAGATCATGAATCTCGACATGGCCATGCTGAAAGGTGACCAGACCCTCCTCACGCAATTCGCGCAGAACACGATTGACATGGACTGCCGTCTTAGCACTTTGCTGCTGCGGTAACGGGTCGTTCCGCCTATTCCGATCCGTGTGCGACCCAGCCTCAGCGCCTCGTCTCAATGGCAATGATCCGCTTCTATACAGGAGAACGCATTTTGCTATTCGGAAGGCAACTGTTGCCGGATACTGCGATACGGCCCGCCTAGCGAGCCTCCGCCATGTCATTCAACTTTCTATCGGCTCTCGCAGCTGCGAGGGCGATGCCAAGGTCGATGGCCTCGAGCAGGCTCCCTTCGCCGGCGATGCCCTTTCCGGCGATATCGAACGCCGTTCCATGGTCCACTGAGGTGCGTACAATGGGCAGACCGAGCGTCACATTCACGCCGCTCAACGCCTCCCACAGCCCCGTGTTAGGATCCACCGAGAAGCCCAGCAGTTTGACTGGGATATGGCCCTGATCATGATAGGCGGCGATGACGGCGTCGTACTGTCGGGCCCGTAGCTTGACGAACACGGTGTCGCCGGGCACCGGACCCTCCACATTATATCCCTGCTGACGCAACGACTCGACAGTCGGCGTGGTGACTGTGAGGTCTTCGGTGCCAAACATGCCACCTTCACCGGCATGCGGATTCAGTGCGGCGACGGCTATGCGCCGACGCTCGATACCGAGATCCTGGAGTGCGGCATCGGTCAGGTGAACCACGCGCGACAGTCGCTGGGGTGTCAGCCTGCGGACGGCTTCTGACAAAGCCACATGGGTGGATATGTGAGAGACACGCATATCGCCATGCACGAGCAGCATCACCGAGTCCCTGGCGCCCGTGAGGTGGGCCAGCAATTCGGTGTGACCGGAGAACGCGTAGCCCGCGAGATTGACAGATTCTTTGCTGATCGGTGCGGTGACGATGGCGTCCGCTTGGCCGTTCAGGCAGAGTTTCACCGCTTCCTCGATTGCCAGATAGGCGAGCCTGCCTGCATCGGCGGAGGTCTTGCCGAACTCAATCTTGTCGTGAGCAGCGCCGATATTAACCATCCTGATACCGGGCACCTCGCGTTCCAGCCAGTCCGCCTCGTCATTCACGGCTGCCGCTGCTTGTTGAAAACAGGATCGTGTCCCGATTATCGAAAGGCACAGCTCGCCGGCGGCAATGCGTGGCGCGAGCTTTGCGACCGCCTTCACGATGATCTCGGGGCCGATGCCTGCTGGGTCACCCATTGTAACGGCAAGGCGGGGGCTGGGTTTGATGTTCAAGTTCATTCTCCTGAGACTGTGATGAGCAAATAGGCTATGCTGCAGCTAGCCGAACCAAGGTCTGCCTATCGCCGAAGGCACCGGATTTAGAGACTACGGCAACGCTATCCCATTTCCCTCCCTCCAATCGTGATAGAGGAATTCCACTTTCGATTTCACCGGTGATCCGAAGCGTCGTTGCGCCCATCGTTTCCGCAATTGACCGAAGCGTTTCTCCGCCGGTGGCGACCAGAAAGCCCGGCGGTGCGGACAAGGTGCCAAGATGCGAGCGCAAAGCTTGATCGACGGCGCGAGGCATTTCCGTTTGCCTAACGCCCTGAAGGTCGAAGCCGAGCACCGAGAGACCGTCGGCGGAGGCGATGCCGCAATCACACTCGAGGCTGGTCGCTATCAACGTCGATTGCGGAAAGGCCTCACGCAACGCGACGAGTTGAGTGCGCGAGCACTCGTGGTAGGAGCCGACAACGACGAGGCAAGGACGCGGCGGCAGCGTTTGGAGGCGCGCGCCGCCTCCCAGGGCCTCAGCCAGTCCGGCAGCACCGCACCACAGCACCGGGCCCGTCAGCGCATGGCCGGCGGTTGCGATACCCTCAAGGTCTGCCATGGTGGTGGCATCGCAGATGAAAAACCCATCGCCAGTAATTCCAGCAGGAGTGGCAGCGATGATCGGCGTGATTCCGACTGCACGAAAGCGGTCGGCAAGCGGTCCGGCGACATCGACAAAATCGGCGCCCTGGCGTGTCCATTGCCGGCCGGCCTGCGTGATCCGACCCTGCTCCGGAAATGCAGGTGCAAATACTCCCGATCTGAATCCCCCGAGGCGATAGTTGAGCGCAACTTCTTCGAATGAGTGTCCGCGCAGCAGGGTGTCTACCTTACGCATGGCGATATCGGCGCCCTGGAAGAAATCGCCCAAGGCAGTGTTGCGTGCCTGTGCGGTTTCCGCAGTTGCGTCTCGTGTGCCGCAGTCAAGGCCAAGATTTCCTTGCGGCAAAGGGCTCCCGAACCGGAAGCTTACGGGAAGCGATCCGAAGCGCCGCGAAAATTTTGCCCCTGAATCAAGTGCGCCGGTAAGGTCGTCGGCGAGCAAGCGGACTTGCTCTCGGTCGCCATTCCTCGTCATTTGATCACCTGGGCGATCGATACCTTTACACCGTGGGCTTCCGTGGCTTTCCGGTCTATCTCCGAAAGCCCGTTGTCCGAAATGATCTCGTCAATTTCCGCCAGCGTGCAGATGTCAAAATTGCATGTCGGTCCGAATTTGCTGCTATCGACAAGCACCACCACATGGCGCGCCGCCTGGATCATCGCTCGTTTCACGTCGGCGAGATTGAGGGAGGAATCGGTCAACAGGTTGTCGGTGATTGCATGGGTGCCGAGAAACACCATATCGACATGGATGCCGCGCAAGAAGGCGGCTCCGGGATTGCCAAGCAATGTTTGCGAACCCGGACGGAGCGTGCCGCCCGGAACGATGACCTGATTTTGGCCTTTGCCGCCCAATATCTGTGCGATGCCAAGGTCATTCGTGATGGCGGTGATAGGCAGGTTGCTGTCAGAGATTGCTCTGGCAGCCTCCAGCACGGTGGTTCCGCTGTCAAAAATGATGATCATGTTCGCCTTGACCCAGTCAACGGCAAGGCGACCGATGGCGGCCTTTTCTTTCTGTGCGATATGACTGGTGATGGAGCTTTCGACCTCGGTGCTACTTGCGCTCAGCGTTGCTCCGCCATGTGTCCTTTCAACGTAACCACGCTCCGCCAAATAGTCCAGATCGCGGCGCACAGTCGACGGCGAAGCAGCCATTGCCTCCGTGAGCTCGGGAATGGATGCGGCACCCCTGACGCGCAGGTGCTCCAGAATGGCCGCGTGTCGCTGAGCCGGAATGCGTTCCACCCGTGGCATTCGCGAGCGATCCCGGTCAGATGCGTTGAGCTGATTGTTCGTCAATGTGAACCCCTCCATCATCGGCAAAGTATCAGAATTTTACCGGCGCCTGTCAACGAAATGATCAAAATATTTCAAAAAACACCATATAAACTTGACACATTTGGTGTTGCCATTCAAATTCCGTCACTGGAGAGGGTGGCGCGCCATTGCGGCATCGCAACAATGGAGGAAAGATCACATGTATTACCGAAAAGCTGTCGCAGCCGCCTTGGGCACTGCCGTTCTTCTCGCCGGCCTACCAGCGCTGGCCGCCGATACGCAGTGGACCTATTACACCTATTTCGGCGCCAACGATAAGCCGACCCAGTTGCATCGGGCCTTTGCCGAAGATGTTTTGAAGGCCAGCAACGGACGGCTCAAGATTGATGTCTTTGCATCCGGCGAACTACCATACAAATCATCGGACGTCCTCAAGGCAGTGGCGACCGCCCAGATCCAGATGGGCGATGCAGCTATCGGCTCGGTGGCTGGCGATGTCCCCGAGCTGAACGCTCTGTCGATGCCATTTTCCTGCACTTCGATCGACAAATTCTATGACAAGGCCGTCGCTGTTGCACAGCCCTATCTTGAAGAGGTCTTCGAAGGCAAATTCGGTGCTGTCCCGTTGATGCAGTGGGTCATGCCGCCGCAGCAGCTCTGGCTGCGCGAGCCGATTGATAGCATTTCCGGTCTCAAGGGCGTCAAGGCCCGTGCCTGGAACCGTGAGCAGGTGCAGATGATGCAATTGCTTGGCGGAACCGGTGTGACAATCACCCCGGCAGAAGTGATCCCGGCGCTGCAGCGCGGCGTGGTAGATGGAGCATTTACCGCCGCGGTCCCCGCCCTGGACTGGAAGTTCAACGAGGTAACCAAGTTTGGTTACATGATGAACGTCACGCTGGCCCATCAGGTTGCCACGGTAAACAAGGCAGCTTTCGATGCGCTTCCCGAAGACCTCCAAACATTGCTGCGCGACAAGGCCGCCGAATGGGCACCGAAATATCGTGAAGCCATGATCGAAGGCGACAAGAGTGCACGGGCTGCCCTCAAGGAGGCCGGGATGACGCTGCACGACGTGACGCCGGAAGAGGAAGCCGAACTCCGTGCGGCAACCCGTTCGATATGGGATGACTGGACCAAGCAGAACGGCCAAAAAGCCGGACAGATGCTCAGCGATGTTGCGCAGGCCTGCGAATAAATGAAATCGGGGGCTGCCGGTGGAATTGTCGCTGGCAGCCCAAACTGCATTTTCCTCGTGAAATGGATGAAGCCGTGACCAGTTTCGCGCGTCTGTTTGTTGCCATAGGCAAAGGGTTAGACTGGATGGGTGAATGGTTTGTCGGACTCGCTTCCCTCCTGCTTCTCGCCATGGGAATTTTGATCAACGTTGAAGTCGTTGGTCGATATTTTTTCAATTTCTCGACGCTGATATCCGATGAGTACAGCGGCTATCTGTTTTCCTGGATGACGCTGATCTGCTTCTTCTATGCGCTCAGAACAGACCGGCTGCTGCGCGTTGACGCCCTTGTTACAGGTTTACGGGGCAAGATACGGGATGTGCTGGGGGTGCCGGCCGCATTGATCGGTCTGGGCGTCTCCGTGATCCTGACGCAGGCGACCTACACCATGTGGCATACCAACTGGATGTTCGGTTCGGTGTCACTGCAGCCATCGCAGACCCCGCTTTACATTCCTCAGATGGTCATGCCTCTCGGCTTCGGCCTTCTGTCTCTGGGGTATCTGGAACGGCTTGTAGCCGCCGTATTGCGGCTGACAGGGCAGTTGCCCCAACAGGGAAAACATCCACAATGAGCTGGGAAATCGCGCTTCTGATCTATGGGGTCATTGTTATCCTCTGTCTCCTGGCCGGAATCGAAATCGGCGTGGCCATGGCGCTGGTCGGGATCGTCGGTGTCAGCTTTGTTTCCGGCTCGCAGCTGTGGCCGACATTTGGCGACATCATCTGGAACACCACCAATACCTTCACCCTTGTCTCGATTCCGCTTTTTGTGCTGATGGGAGAAATCATCCTGCGCAGCGGTCTGTCCCGGCGGTTTTATGCGGGCATCTCACATTTGCTGGCGCCTTTTCCCGGAGGACTGGCCCACAGCAACATTCTGGGCTGCGCGGTGTTCTCTGCATTGGCCGGATCATCAATGGCGACAGCGATGACTGTCGGCACCGTGGCCGTGCCGGAGATGCGCAAGCGGGGGTACAACGATGCCCTGACGCTCGGGACCCTAACTGGAGGTGGATGCCTGGGAATTCTGATTCCTCCGAGCATTCCCATCATTGTCTACGCCTCCATTGTCCAGGAAAGTGTCGTCGACTTGTTCATCGCCGGCATAGTGCCGGGCCTCCTGCTCGCGTTTCTCTTCATGGTCTATGTCGCGATGGTGTCGCTGCTCCGACCGGAGATGGCTCCGCGAGCACCCGAGCGTCCGTCCATGGCAGTCATCATCGGTGGGCTGGGCGATACGATCCCTGTGGCGTTGCTGATCCTGGCAATTGTCGGCGGCATGTATTTCGGCGTGGTGACGCCTACTGAAGCGGCAGCCTTCGGTTGTTTGCTCGCCACCCTAGTCGCGCTGCTTTACCGTGATCTGACGCTGGCCTCGTTCCGCGCGGCGCTTCGCAATTCAGTCCTGACTAGCTGCGTAGTTCTGTTCATAACCATCAGCGCCCAGATTCTCAGTTTCGCCATCACCACCTCCGGCATTGGTCGCGGCATAGCCGACGTTCTGGCGCATGCAGGCGTTGGCCCGTTGCTGTTTTTCTGCCTACTCTTCCTGCTCTACTTGGTCATAGGCATGTTTCTTGACGGCCTGTCGATCATGCTGCTGACTGTTCCGATCCTCTATCCCAGCATGATTGCTGCGGGATTTGACGGCATTTGGATCGGTATTGTTCTCGTCGTGTTTATCGAACTGGGTGCGCTCACGCCGCCGATGGGGCTCAATCTCTTCGCAGTCAAGTCCATTGTCCCGGAGACTAGCTTGGGAAAAATAGGGATGGCGTCTCTGCCATTCGCGCTGATCATCGCGGGATTTGGCTTCCTGCTATATGCATTTCCAGAAATCGTCTTGTTCCTCCCGAACATGATGAGAGCACACTGACGGCAACCGAGAAGGTTGTTTGAGGAGAATGCCCATGTTTGCTGCCCCACCGGTTATCGAAACCGAAGTCTTCACCACCATGCCTGATCGTTATCGCTCCCCGGCGCGGCGGTCGGAATGGCTGGAGCAACAACCTCCAGGCAATCCGACCCATTCCTTGATAGAAGGTCCGTCCTTTGATCGAAAAGGCAATTTGTACACGGTCGATATTCCGTTCGGTCGGGTTTTTCGGATCTCGCCGCAGGGCGAATGGACGCTTGTCACCGAATATGACGGCGAACCGAACGGATTAAAGATCCATCGAGATGGGCGAATCTTCATTGCAGATTACAAGAACGGGATCATGCTGCTCGATCCCGACAGCGGCGCGGTTACGCCTGTTCTCCAGCGTGTCAACCTTGAACGCTTGAAGGCCGTCAATGACTTGGTCTTCGCCTCAAACGGGGATCTCTACTTCACCGACCAAGGGCTGACCGGACTTCATGATCCGACAGGGCGTGTGTTTTGCCTCCGGGAAGACGGACGCATCGACTGTCTGCTCGACAATGTTCCCAGCCCCAATGGCATCGCGCTCAATCCCAATGAGACGCAACTCTATGTGGCGGTGACCCGGGCCAATTCCATCTGGCGGGCACCGCTCATGCCGCACGGACGGGTGGCAAAGGTGCAGAACTTCATACAGATGTCCGGCGGCGGCGGTCCGGACGGACTGGCAGTTGACGCCGAAGGCAGTATCTTCGTCGCCCATATCGGGCTCGGCGCAGTTTGGATGTTCACCAACCAGGGTGAGCCTGCCTACCGCATCAAATCATGCCGTGGACTGCACAATACGAATATGGCCTTCGGTGGCCAAGACAACCGTGACCTCTTTATCACTGAATCCGAATCTGGCACGATTTTGAAGGCACGGATGCCGGTGCCCGGGGTGACGATGTTTTCACATCTATGAAACGACCCTTGCGTATTTCGCGGAACTTGCGGATTGATTTCACGATCGTGGGCAGGTTGGTCAACAAGTTCCATTGGATCTGACCAGAGACCAAACTCTCCTCCAGCCACTTGGAGAAATCGCCGGTTTCGCGGACGGTATCGTACCCACTGCCTTTTCCATGGCCGTAGCGGCGCCCGGCTGGTTGCTGGCAGGCTACATCGCGATGCACTTCTCCAACCGGTTTCTGTCTGGTTTCGTGCATCCGCCGGGAGATGCGCAGGTGGATTTTGGCGAGGCAATAGCCATCATCGGCGGCGTTCGTCAGAAGATCCATTTCTTGCTTCTTTCTCTTTTGCCCATCGGATTCTCCTGTCACGCTGAAAGCCGGCAGAAAGCTTGTCCATTTTTTCGAAGTAAGTCCAGTTACAAGCAGATCGCGATAAGGCATCGGCATGCGGTTTTTTGCGCGGGAATGTGCCTTCGTGCTGGCGGTCAGAGAGGCGGAGGGGCCTTGATAGCTCCTTGACACCTTCAATTCCGAGACATACCGTCAGGGAAAATCAGACAAAATAATGAGGGGACCTAGCCAATGTTCTTGGCGATAATCCGGGTGAGTGCGATGAACTTTACATGAGCATCGTGCTGAAAGCGGAAGGCCTGACCAAGGAATTCAAGGGCTTTGTGGCTGTCAAAAAGGTCGACCTTGAGGTCGAAGAGGGAACGATCCACGCGTTGATCGGTCCCAACGGCGCAGGCAAAACCACCTGTTTCAACCTGCTGACCAAGTTTCTGCAGCCGACGGCGGGACGCATCACCTTTCAGGGTCGTGACATCACCAACATGTCGCCTGCCGACATTGCGCAGCTCGGGATGGTGCGGTCCTTCCAGATCTCGGCGGTGTTTTCCGATCTGACGGTTCTCGAGAATGTGCGGATCGCATTGCAACGCAAACGTGGCGAAAGTTTCGATTTCTGGCGGTCGGAAAAGATGCTGTCGCAGTTCGATGATGATGCCCGCGGCTATATCGAGGATGTCGGACTGGGCGAATTCACCAACCACCGTGCCGGCGAGCTGTCCTATGGGCGCAAGCGGGCGCTGGAGATTGCAACCACGCTGGCGCTCGATCCTGGAATGATGCTGCTTGACGAGCCCATGGCCGGCATGGCCCAGCAGGACGTGGAGCGGATCTCGGCGCTGATCCGCAGGATCGCCAAGAACCGCACCGTGCTGATGGTCGAGCACAATCTGTCGGTCGTGGCCGATCTTTCCGACAAGATCACCGTGCTTGCGCGCGGCGAGGTCTTGGCGGAGGGCGACTATGCGACCGTCTCGAAATCGCCCGCGGTGATCGAAGCCTATATCGGAGCCGAGCATGGGTGAGACCTTGATCCAGACCGATAGGGTGGCGCCAAGCGCCGACGCCTTGCTGACAGTCAGCGGCCTGAACGGGTGGTATGGCGAGAGCCACGTCCTGCATGGCGTCGAGTTCGATGTGAAGCAGGGCGAGGTCGTCACGCTGCTGGGGCGCAACGGCGCCGGTAAGACATCGACCTTGTGCGCGATCATGGGCCTCTTGGGCAAGCGCACCGGGTCGGTCAAGCTCTTGGGCACGGAGACCATCGCCTTGCAGCCGCGCCATATTGCGCGGCTTGGCATCGGGTTCTGCCCGGAAGAGCGCGGCATCTTTTCGTCCCTCAATGTCGAGGAAAACCTGATGCTGCCGCCGCGCATCGCCGAGGGCGGACTGACCGTGGAACGGATCTATCAGCTGTTTCCCAACCTTCTGGAGCGCCGCCGCAGTCAGGGCACCAAGCTGTCCGGCGGAGAGCAGCAGATGCTGGCAATCGGCCGCATCCTGCGGACCGGCGCCAAACTGCTGTTGCTCGATGAGCCGACCGAGGGCCTTGCCCCGGTGATCGTGCAGCAGATCGGCGCCACGATCCGCGAACTGAAGCAGGAGGGGTTTACGATCGTGCTGGTCGAGCAGAACCTGCGGTTCGCCGCATCGGTTGCCGACCGGCATTGCGTGGTCGAGCAGGGCCGAGTGATCGACATGATCCCCAACACCGAACTCGACAACAATATCGACAAGTTGCACGGCTATCTGGGCGTGTAAGTCGCTAAGATTAATCACGCATTTTGCGTAAAATGGAGGAGGAATATCATGTTCAGAAAAGTTGCACTCGGAAGCCTTGCGCTTGCGACCATGACGGCGGGCCCGGCGCTCGCTCAGGATATCAGTATCAAGCTGGGCGTGCTCAACGACCGCTCCGGCGTCTATGCCGACCTGTCGGGCGAAGGCTCTGTGGTTGCAGCCCGCATGGCGGTCGAGGATTTCGGAGCCGCCGACAAGGGCATCAAGGTCGAGATCGTCTCGGCCGACCATCAGAACAAGCCTGACATCGCGTCGAACATCGCACGTCAGTGGTATGACGCCGACGGCGTCGACGCCATTCTCGACGTGCCGACCTCTTCGGCAGCGCTCGCAGTGGCCGAAATCACGGCGCAGGCCGGCAAGGTGTTCCTCAACTCTGGCGCGGCCACGACCGACCTGACCGGCGCGCAGTGCCAGCCGACCACGATCCACTGGACCTACGACACGGCAGCACTTGCCAACGGCACCGGCAAGGCGGTGACCGAGGCGGGCGGCAAGAAATGGTTCTTCCTGACCGCTGACTACGCCTTCGGCCATGCGCTCGAACGCGACACGACCGCGGTGGTCACTGCCACCGGCGGCGAGGTTGTCGGCCAGGTGAATGTGCCGTTCCCGGCGACCGACTTCTCGTCGTTCCTGCTGCAGGCCCAGGGCAGCGGCGCCGATGTCATCGGTCTCGCCAATGCCGGCGGCGACACGGTGAACGCGATCAAGCAGGCATCGGAATTCGGCATCACCCAGGCCGGTCAGCAACTGGCCGCGCTGCTGATGTTCGTGACCGACGTTCATGCGCTGGGCGCCGAAACCGCACAGGGCCTGTCACTGACCGAAGCGTTTTATTGGGACCAGAACGATTCGACTCGTGAGTGGTCCGCTCGCTTCGAGGAGCGCCAGGGCGCAAAGCCGACCATGGTGCAAGCCGGCGTATATTCCAGCACCATGCACTATCTGCGCGCCGTCGAGGCAGTGGGAAGCTCCGACAGCAAGGAAGTCGTGGCCAAGATGAAGGCCACCGAGTTCGACGATCCGCTCTTCGGCAAGGGTTATGTCCGCGGCGATGGCCGTGTGATCCACGACATGTTCCTGTTTGAGGTCAAGAAGCCGGCGGACAGCACCAGTGAATGGGATCTCTACAACCAGATCGCCGTGATCTCCGGCGAAGACGCGTTCCTGCCGATGCGCGACGAATGTGACTTCACCGAATGATACAACGCGGCATCCCGACATCGTCGGGGTGCCGCGCCGCACTCACTGACGGGGCCGTTCATGTTCGAATTCTTGGGAATTCCGCCGCAGGTCTTGATGGGGCAGCTATTGCTGGGCCTGATCAACGGCTCGTTCTATGCCGTTCTGTCGCTTGGGCTGGCGGTCATTTTCGGCCTTCTCAACATCATCAATTTCAGCCATGGCGCGCAGTACATGATGGGCGCTTTCGTCGCCTGGATGCTGCTGAACTATCTGGGAATCGGCTACTGGCCGGCGCTCGTTCTGGCGCCGCTGATCGTCGGCGCGACCGGCATCGTGCTCGAGAAGGTGGCGCTGTCGCGCCTCTACAAGCTCGACCACCTCTATGGCCTGCTGCTGACCTTCGGCATCGCCCTGATCATTCAGGGCTTGTTCCGCAACTATTACGGCATCTCTGGCCTGCCCTACCAGATCCCGGAGGCCCTGTCGGGCGGGCAGAATCTCGGCTTCATGTTCCTTCCGAACTACCGCGCCTGGATCGTCGTGGCCTCGGTGGTCGTCTGTTTCAGCACCTGGTTCATGATCGAAAAGACCCGGCTTGGCGCCTATCTGCGCGCCGCCACCGAAAACCCGGCGCTGGTAGGCGCCTTCGGGATCAACGTGCCGCGGATGATTACACTGACTTACGGCTTCGGCGTTGCGCTGGCCGCGTTTGCCGGTGTGCTGGCTGCACCGATCTATGCGGTCAACCCCAACATGGGGGCGGATCTGATCATCGTCGTCTTTGCCGTAGTCGTCATTGGAGGCATGGGTTCGATCATGGGGGCAATCGTGACGGGTTATGGACTGGGACTGATCGAGGGGCTCACCCGGGTCTTCTATCCGGAAGGATCGGCGGTGGTGATCTTCGTCATCATGGCGATCGTTCTGCTCATCAAGCCCGAGGGCCTGTTTGGTAGGGCTGCATAATGGCTATGACCGAAAATGAATCCGGCCAGGAAGTGAGATTCCTCAAGGAAGTCGGCATGCCACGGCTTCACAAGGTGATCTTCCTGGTTCTTCTCGGCTTTCTGATCGCGCTGCCGTTCATGGTCTACCCGATCTTCGCGATGAAGGTGATGTGCTTTGCGCTGTTTGCGGCAGCCTTCAACCTGTTGCTGGGGTTTGGCGGCCTGCTCTCCTTTGGCCATGCGGCCTATTTTGGCGGCGCGAGCTATGTCGCGGCCCACGCGGCCAAGGTCTGGGGGTTCACGCCGGAACTGGCGGTCCTGGCTGGAACACTCGCGGCTGCGCTGCTGGGACTGGCGATCGGCTCGCTTGCGATCCGCCGCCAGGGTATCTATTTCGCGATGGTGACGCTCGCCTTTGCCCAGATGGTCTATTTCTTCGCGCTCCAGGCAAAGTTCACCGGTGGCGAGGATGGAATTCAGTCGGTGCCGCGCGGCGATCTGTTCGGCATGTTTCCGCTGCAGGACAACATCGCACTTTACTTTTTCGTACTGGCGATCACGTTTGGCGGCATCCTCGCGCTTTATCGCATCGTGCATTCGCCCTTCGGCCAGGTTCTCAAGGCGATTCGCGAGAACGAGCCGCGGGCGATTTCGCTCGGCTACCAGGTCAACCGCTACAAGCTGATGGTGTTTACCCTTTCAGCCACGTTTGCCGGGCTTGCGGGCGCCACCAAGTCCCAAGTTTTTCAACTTGCCTCGCTCACCGATGTGCATTGGAGCATGTCGGGTGAGGTCGTGCTGATGACGTTGCTTGGCGGCATGGGGACGATCTTCGGTCCGCTCGTCGGGGCAGCTATTATCGTGACCATGCAGAACTACCTGGCAACATTCGGAGCCTGGGTGACAATCATTCAGGGCGTGATATTTGTGCTTGGTGTGTTGCTGTTCCGCGAGGGCATCATCGGCGTGATTTCGCGTCTCTTGAAGAGACGGTTGTAGTCACGCGTCATTCTCTCGTTTCTTTGCAAGCCTCAAGGCTGAGATGTATGCCCGCTTTGGTGGCAGGCTCCACGGGTGACGCCGCATTCGTATCGGTTGTCTGACGTCAGCGCCCGTGGGACAGATTTGAGGATTTGAACAACGGAGGATTTCTGGCTCATCTTACCGATTGGGCGATCGAGATGAGACAGAAGCCTGAAACATCGAAGGACGCGGCGGACAAGCTGGTCAAGAGCATCCGCCGCAAGACCAGTCGCTTTGCACTTAATTGGGTTCTTCCTCACTTTGTGTGATTCATCGGCTGTTAGCGACGATGTCGCTATGGGCGGGCATGCAAAAGAAATCGAAATGATCGCCCGGCCCAGGGGTTAAGATTCTGGGTGTCACGCTCACCGTTAGCGACGGGTGGGTTGTTTCCGCTGCTGGATCCGCGATCGGTATCTGCCCCGATTGTGGACGGCGAAGCCGAAGTCGGCATGGTTGGGCCCGCCGCAGCCTCCAGGATCTGCCGGTCCAGGGCAAGCCGGTGACAGTGAAGCTGCTGCTGAGCCGCTGGCGATGTGCACATCGGGAATGCCCACGACGAACGTTCACCGACCGACTGCCGACGGTAGCTGATCCATACGCGCGTCGGACGAGAAGGGTCGGAGAGATTGTCGGCCTGTTTGGCCATAGCGCCGGCGGCCGTCCTGGCGAGCGATTAATGCAGCGGCTCGGCATGCCGGTCAGTGATGACACCATCCTGAGGCAGTTGAAGCGGGATACCGAGGTTACTCATCGCAATTCCGAGATACGGGTGGTCGGTATCGATGATTGGAGTTGGCGG
>LADQ01000243.1 GCA_000961635.1 Hoeflea sp. BRH_c9
GTGCGCTGCGACACGCGGGCGGCCTGCTGCATCGAGTGGGTGACGATGACGATGGTGAAGTTGACCCGAAGTTCGTCGATCAGTTCCTCGACCTTCGCCGTGGCGATCGGGTCAAGCGCCGAACAGGGTTCATCCATCAGGATCACTTCCGGGCTGACGGCGATGGCGCGGGCGATGCAAAGCCGCTGCTGCTGGCCGCCGGAGAGACCGGTTCCGGGCTCCTGAAGGCGGTCCTTGACCTCTTCCCAGATCGCGGCCTTGCGGAGGCTGGACTCAACGATTTCATCCATCTCGGCGCGCGTGGAGACCTGGCCGTGAATACGCGGTCCATAGATTATGTTTTCATAAATCGACTTCGGAAACGGATTGGGCTTCTGAAACACCATACCGACCCGCGCCCGCAGTTCCACGACATCGATCTTCGGATCGTAGATGTCTTCACCGTCAAGCGTGATATTGCCCGTTACCCTGCAGATATCGATGGTGTCGTTCATACGGTTCAGGCAGCGAAGATAGGTTGACTTGCCGCAGCCCGAGGGACCGATCAACGCCGTCACGTTGTTCCTGCGCACATCGAGATTGACATCAAACAGCGCCTGCTTTTCGCCGTAGAAGACGCTGACATCGGTACCACGCATCTTGATTGCGGTTTCCTTTATCGCCGCGTCGACCGCCTTCTCAGTAACCGCTTCAGACATGATGTTCATCTCCGTCTTCCCTTCAACAATTTCAGTATACTCAGGGCTTGGTGGTTTCAAATGCAACAGCCGCGGTCTACCAGCGACGCTCAAAACGGCGGCGCAGCAAGATGGCGACCGCGTTCATGATGACAAGGAAAATCAGCAGAACGATGATGGCGCCCGAGGCCCGCTCGACAAAGGCCGGATCACCGCGCTGTGTCCAGTTGTAGACCTGAACAGGCAAGGCCGAAGCCGGATCGAAAAAGCCCTCCGGCGGCGCACCGGGATACTCGCGAACGAAGGCCACCATGCCGATCAGCAGCAGAGGGGCGGTTTCGCCGAGCGCCTGCGCCAGACCGATAATCGTGCCGGTCAGGATGCCCGGCGCGGCCAGCGGCAGAATGTGATGAAAAATCGCCTGCATTTTCGATGCGCCAATCCCGAGCGCCGCATCGTTGATCGATGGCGGCACCGCCTTCAGCGCAGACCGCGTCGCGATGATGATCGTCGGCAAGGTCATCAGGGTCAGAACAAGCCCGCCGACAATGGGTGCGGACTGCGGCAGCCCGACAAAATTGATGAAGATCGCCAGACCGAGGATGCCGAACACGATTGACGGAACGGCGGCCAGGTTGGAAATATTGACCTCGATCAGGTCGGTCCACCGGTTTTGCGGCGCAAATTCTTCAAGATAGATGGACGCTGCAACTCCAATCGGCAGCGCCAGCACCAGCACAATCATCATCATGTAGGCCGAACCGAGGATGGCGACCCCCAGCCCGGCGGCCTCCGGTCGAGTGTCAGAGGCATCCGGCGCGGTGAAAAAAGACCAATTGAATCTCGCTTCCAGAATACCGGCCTGCTTGAGCTTGTCGGCCAACATCAATTGCTCGGGCGAGACATTGCTGTCGAGCGCGGCGGATTCCATGGTCACGCGGCCCTTGTAGTAACCATCGATACGCCCTGACGCGAGCAAATCGAAGGATACGGTTTTGCCGATCCGTGTCGGATCAGCAAGAATGTAGCGGCGTAGTTCGCCGGGCGCCTCCTTGGATATAAGGTCGAAGGCCTGCTTGGCATTGACCCCCTCGGCTGCGATTCCGAGCTCTTCCAGCGTCTTCTGCATCGCGGTCTGGATGAGCGGCTGTATCGTAAAGGTAGTGATCTTCTCGAGATCCGCCGGATCCAGGTTTCCGCCTTTGTCGAGCTTGGCAGGATCGAGGAAAACATCCATCGTCACATAGGTCTGTTGAAACGACGAAAGGCCATTTGAAAGGATGGATGTCATCAAGCCGACAAGGGCGAGGATGCCGAAAATGACAGCCGACAGGCCCATCAGTCGGAATCGCCGTTCGGATGCATGGCGCTTGCGGGTGCGCGCTCCAGCTTTAAAAAGCGACCCGCTTTTCGTGCTGCCTGTGGCCGCTGGGCTATCGGCTGTGGCTTCGGTCATTCGTACTGCTCCCGATATTTGCGCACGATGTAAAGCGCCAGAATGTTCAGGCAGAGGGTGAAAACAAAGAGCGTCAGGCCAAGCGCGAAGGCCACCAGCGTTTCAGGGCTTGCAAATTCGGTATCCCCGGTCAGCTGGCTTACGATCTTCACTGTAATGGTCGTCATGGCCTCGAAAGGGTTCATGTCGAGGCGGGCGGATGCGCCAGCGCCCATCACCACGATCATGGTCTCACCGATGGCGCGGCTGGCGGCCAGCAGGAAAGCGCCGACAATTCCAGGCAGCGCGGCGGGCAGGATCACCTGCTTGATGGTTTCTGATTTTGTCGCGCCGAGGCCATAGGAGCCGTCCCGCATCGCCTGCGGCACCGCGTTGATAATGTCGTCCGACAGCGACGAAATGAACGGGATCAGCATGATCCCCATGACGAGGCCCGCAGTCATGACCGAGGACGACGACGTTCCCAAGCCCAGAGGCTGGGCGATCCAGTCGCGGAGGAAAGGACCAACTGTAATGAGCGCGAAAAGGCCATAGACGATGGTCGGAATGCCGGCGAGCACCTCGATGGCGGGCTTGGCGAAACTGCGCAGCGAACTGCCCGCATATTCCGCAAGATAGATCGCAATCATCAGACCGACCGGGACAGCCAGCGCCAAGGCTACAAAAGAGACATAAATCGTACCCCAGAGAAGCGGCAGGAAACCAAGATCCGAACCGCCGCGGAATTGCGGGTTCCAGGTCGTAGACAGGAAAAAGTCCGCCGCCGGATACATTTTGAAGAATTCGATCGATTCGAAAAGAAGGGAACCGACGATGCCAACAGTCGTCAGAATGGCGACCAGGGAGGAGCCCATCAACAGTGCCGTGACGAAGGTCTCACTGATGTTGCGAGCGCGCAAACGCGGCTGGATACGCCTTAAGGACCAGAGCGCGAAACCCAGTGCGGTGACAAGAACAGCTATGTTTCGAATGAATGATGTTGTGCGTTCAATGCTGCGGTATTCTTTTGCGGCCTCGAACACCACCGGCGACACGTCTGACCCGAGCGCCACGCCGACACTGGCAAGCCGTGCGCGGACATTGGTGAAATCGGCCCGCATATCGGTGAGCTCGTCTTCGGACACATTGCCCTGGGCGATGACAAGGTTCAGACCATCGGCGATCCTGCGCACGTCGACCATGACAAGGCTCCTTGCCCCGCCGTCCGGAACAGCGCTGTCAGGAATCTTTCCGGATATGCTGCCCTCGATCAGGACCGGCTGCAGGAAAAGCCATGCGCCCAGCAGGAAAAGCGCGGGAACTGCAACAAACAGGGCAACCGTCTGTCCATGATAGGCGGGCAACGAATGCAGTTTCAAACCATCCCGCATGGATGTCTTCAGCGCACGTTGCCGGCCAAGAAAATAGCCGGCAACAGCCAGCCCGAGCACGATGAGTACGATAACACTGGGAGTCATGTCACATTTGCCCTGATTGCGAGGAAGGGCGGCGCTGAAAGCGCCGCCCTTGTAGATGTCAAACGGCTTAGTTGAGCGCAGCCATCGGGGTGCGGTTCTTCACCATTTCCTGCGTCTTGGCCAGTTCCGGGTCCGATACGAGGCCATAGGCGGCCAGCGGGCCGTCAGGACCTGCAATTTCGTCCGACACGAAGAACTCGACATATTCCTGCAGGCCAGGGATCACGTCCAGATGGGCGTTCTTGACGTAGAAGTACAGCGGACGCGAAACCGGATATTCGCCGGAAGCGATGGTTTCGGTCGACGGAACCACGCCCGACATGGTGGCAACCTGAAGCTTGTCGGTGTTGTTCTGGTAGAACGACAGGCCAAACACGCCAATTGCGTTCTTGTTGGCATCGATGCGGGCGAGCGTTTCGGTATAATCGCCATCGATGTCGACCGACACGCCGTCGGTGCGCAGGGCGGTGCAGCCCTTGGCCTTTTCGTCGCCAGCAGCCTTGAACGCCTCATGTGCGCCGGTAGCTTCGCAGCCAGCCGTAAGCACGTTTTCGTCGAACACTTCACGCGTGCCGTGCTTGGTGCCGGGGATGAATGCGAGGATGTCCTGAGCAGGCAGATCCGGGTTGACGTCAGCCCAGGTCTTGGCCGTATTGTCGACGAGCGCGCCGTCCTTCACCACCTTGGCGGCGAGGGCGTTATACCAATCGGCAGGGGTGAAAGCGAAGGTCACGCCGTTGATGTCGGACGCAAAGACGATGCCGTCGTAACCAATACGGACTTCCTGGATTTCGGTCACGCCGTTTGTGGCGCAAAGGTCAATGTCGGACTGCTTGATACGCGAAGACGAATTGGCGATGTCGATGGTGTTCTCGCCAACACCTTCGCAAAGCTTCTTGCGACCGGCGCCCGAACCGCCGGATTCAACGACTGGAGTGGGAAAGCTGAAGTTCTCGCCGAAAGCTTCCGCGACAATGGAAGCGTAAGGAAGGACGGTGGAAGAACCAGCCATCTGGATCTGGTCGCGAGCGACAGCGGCGCCGGCGAAAGCCGTGGAAGCCACGAGTGCGGCAGCGGCGAATTTGAGTGCGTTCATAGAGAATCTCCCGTCATGGGTCAGGGTGGCAAGGCCCTTTTGCAGGACCCAGGTGTCAGCCAGCTAAGGCTGCCTCTTTCTAGGCCCTTCGAGATTCCGTTTTATGACAATTACATCACTGTTTTATGACATTTTATCCTATTGTTTTTATTGATATATTTCTTTGTTGTATGTCGTTTTTGCCGGTTCTGCGCGGCTGAATTTGACAGTGAAGGCCGATCCCTCCCCCGGAGCCGACTTGACCACCAGCCTGGCCCGGTGCCGGGCGAGAATGTGCTTGACGATCGCCAATCCCAGTCCGGTGCCCTTCTTGGCCCTGCTGGTTTCCACATCGACGCGGTAGAACCGCTCGGTGAGGCGCGGAACATGTTCCTTGGCGATGCCGGGACCGAAATCCTGGACCGTGACTTGCGCGCCTTCCGCATCGGGGTTGGCGACGGTTATCAGCACGCGCTTGCCGGCCTGGCCGTATTTGCAGGCATTCTCGATCAGATTGGAGAAAACCTGGATCAGTTCATCGACGTCGCCGGTGACAATGACCGGCTGGTCCGGCAGGGTCATATCGATGGTGACGCCGAGGTCGCCGGCCATCGGCTTCAGCGTGTCGACCACATGGGCGAGGACGCGGTGAAGATTGACCTCGCCCTCGGGGGCGACATGCGCCCGCATCTCGAGCCGCGACAGGGACAGAAGGTCATCAATCAGGCGCGCCATTCGCTGCGCCTGTTCCAGCATGATGCCGAAAAACCGGGTGCGCGCGGCCTCATCATTGCGCGCCGGTCCCTGCATGGTCTCGATGAACCCCATCAGCGAGGCGAGCGGGGTTCTGAGCTCATGGCTGGCGTTGGCGACAAAATCGGTCCGCATCCGGTCCATGCGGCGGGCCTCGGTCAGATCCCGGAATGTCATTACATAGAGCCGCTGAGCGTCGTCCGGATGACCCGCCACCCGGGCGACCCGGACCTCATGCCAGCGCTCGGAGGGAACCCGCTCGGCGTGCTCGACGCTTTCGGCCACGCCGCGCTCCAATACCCGGGCAACCAGATCGAGAATGGCCGGCGAGCGGATCCGCGCCGACAGCGTCGCCCGGTCCGGATAGGCTCCGATAAGCGATCGTGCGGCCGAGTTCTGCCGGATAACCAGTGTTTCCTGATCGAACACGATTGCCGGCAGATCCAGCGCTTCCACCACGGCAAAATCGAGATGCGCCGCCTTGTCCGCCTGGCTCTTGGCGCGCGACTTCTTCGCCTCCCCGCCGGAAGGCCAGGCCAGCATGGCCGCGGCAAACGCGCCATAACCGACCATCGCCTGCCATGGCTCCAGTCCGGCGGGAACCGCGGCGAGCGCGATCACCGATCCGACCCCAAGAGGTCGCGCCATAGCCTTGACCCGGGCGGCCAGACCGTTGGCGGCCGGCGCTTCAGTCGTCACGTCCTGCCTGATCCCGACCATGTGCCTGTACACTCCTGGTGTTCAATATTGGCTGATTTGGCCTCTTGTTTACCTGCACTGCTTGAAATCACAATGACGATGTGGCCCTTTCTTGAAGAAGGGCTGCCCGCCGATGATTGGCCCGTGATTGATTGAACCAGGATGACAATGATGACCAGCACGCGCACCGAGACCGACAGCTTTGGCCCGATCGAGGTGCCGTCCGACAAATATTGGGGGGCGCAGGCGCAGCGCTCGCTTGGCAATTTCAGGATCGGCTGGGAAAAGCAGCCGATTTCGGTCGTTCGCGCGCTCGGCGTCGTCAAGCGCGGCGCCGCGGAGGCCAACATGCGCTTGAGCCGGCTTGATCCGAAGCTCGGCGCGGCGATCGTGGCGGCGGCCCAGGAGGTGATAGACGGCAAGCTCGATCAGCATTTCCCGCTCGTCGTCTGGCAGACCGGGTCGGGCACGCAGTCCAACATGAACGCCAATGAGGTGATCTCGAACCGGGCCATCGAAATGATGGGCGGCACGATGGGATCGAAGAAGCCGGTGCATCCCAATGACCACGTCAACATGAGCCAATCGTCCAATGACACCTATCCGACGGCGATGCACATTGCCTGCGCGGAGCAGACCGTGCGGAGCCTGCTGCCGGCATTAAAACATCTGCACGCGGCGCTCGACCAGAAGGCGAAGGATTTCGCTTCCATCATCAAGATCGGCCGCACCCATACCCAGGACGCGACGCCGCTGACGCTCGGCCAGGAATTCGGCGGCTATGCCGCGCAGGTCGCCTCGTCGATGAAGCGTATCGAACTGACGCTGCCCGGGCTTTACGAACTGGCGCAAGGCGGCACGGCGGTCGGCACCGGCTTGAATGCGCCGGAAGGTTTCGCCGAGCTGGTTGCCGGGCGCATCGCGGACATCACCGGGCTTCCCTTCGTCACCGCGCCCAACAAGTTCGAGGCGCTCGCGGCGCATGACGCCATGGTGTTTTCGCACGGCGCCATCAACGCCTGCGCCGCCGCGCTGTTCAAGATCGCCAATGACATCCGCTTCCTTGGCTCGGGGCCCCGTTCCGGCCTGGGCGAACTGGCGCTGCCGGAGAACGAGCCGGGATCGTCGATCATGCCTGGCAAGGTCAACCCGACCCAGTGCGAGGCGATGACACAGGTCTGCGTGCAGGTGTTCGGCAACCATGCGGCGCTGAGTTTCGCCGGCAGCCAGGGTCATTTCGAGCTCAATGTCTACAATCCGGTGATGGCCTACAATTTCCTGCAGTCGGTGCAATTGCTCAGTGATGCCTGCATGTCCTTCACCGACAATTGTGTGACCGGCATCGAGGCGCGCGAAGACAACATCAAGGCGGCATTGAACCGCTCGCTGATGCTTGTCACCGCGCTTGCGCCGACAATCGGCTATGACAATGCCGCCAAGATCGCCAAGACCGCGCACCAGAACGGCACGACATTGCGCGAGGAGGCGCTGAAGGCGGGGTTCGTCACGGCGGAGGACTATGACCGCATCGTCCGCCCCGAAGACATGATCCATCCGGGCTGAGTCTGCGTGGACCAATCCAACAGCGCCGCTTGCTGGCGCGATCGCAGTGCATGCTTATCGTTTTGACTCAGGACTGCTATGTCAGGACATCGGATATTTCACCGCCGCGAGGTTTCGATGCGCCATGTCATCGATTCGCATCGCGCATGAAGAGCGGCTTCAAAGGAGCACAGGATGGGTAGTCAGAAAAGCAGGGCCGTCACGCTCGACATCGACGGCAAGCAACGGGTTTTCGACATCGATGACCCGGAACTGCCGGACTGGGTAAAGGACAACGCCTTCTCCTCCGACAACTATCCCCACAAGAAAAAACTCGACTGGGATGAGTATGAGGACACGCTGGAGGCGCTGCAGATCGAACTGGTCAAGGTGCAGACCTGGCTGGGTGAAACCGGCAATCGCGTCATTGCGCTGTTTGAGGGCCGCGACGCCGCCGGCAAGGGCGGTTCGATCGGGGCGACACGGGCCTACATGAATCCACGCTCGGCGCGCATTGTCGCCCTGCCCAAGCCAACCGAGACCGAGCGCGGGCAATGGTATTATCAGCGCTATATCGACCATTTTCCCACATCAGGCGAATTCGTGATGTTTGACCGTTCCTGGTACAACCGGGCGGGCGTCGAGCCGGTAATGGGGTTTTGCACGCCCGAACAGCATCAGCATTTTCTCGAGGAGACGCCGTCTTTCGAGCGGATGCCGGTGAAGGAAGGGATTTACCTGTTCAAGTTCTGGCTCAATATTGGCCGCGAGATGCAGCTCAAGCGGTTTCATGACCGCCGCCACAGCAAGCTCAAGTCATGGAAACTGTCCCCCATGGATATCGCCAGCCTGAGCAAATGGGATGATTACACCCAGATGCGCGATCTGATGCTGAGGGAGACCGATTCGGAGCATGCGCCCTGGACCGTGGTGCGCGCCAATGACAAACGCCGCGCCCGCATCAACGTCATCCGCACATTGCTGACCAAACTTCCCTATGCCGGCAAGGACAAGGGCGCGATCGGGGACCTGGATGAGAGCATCGTCGGAGAGGGCCTTGCCGCGTTCAAGGACTGAACCGCGAAACGCCGGAAGGCTCAATTTTGCGAAAGCCACGGGCTTCAGTGGTCAAAAAGGTGACGCTTACGTGAAGGGAAGCTATTGCAACCCTCACGGGGTCACTTTAAATCTTTTTCCAAGACGGATGCGGGGAAGAGGAGCCCGGCGCGGCAGACCAGCGTTCTGACATCCGAAGACATGAGGGAGTGAGAGACATGACCAACACTGCTGCCGCCGACCGGATTTGGCTGCCATCCTATCCGCCCGAAACGCCGGCTGACATCGCGCCCCTGGCCTATGCATCGGTTGCGGCGCTGATTGAGGATTCCTTCAAGCGGTTCGCCGACCGGCCGGCCTATACCTGCATGGGCAAGACCATCACCTATTCCGAGATGGAGCGGCTGTCGACATCGATGGGCGCCTGGCTGCAATCGCTCGGGCTCGAGAAGGGTGACCGGGTTGCCGTGATGATGCCGAATATCCTGCAGATGCCGGTCACCATGGCGGCCGTGCTGCGCGCCGGTTACGCGGTGGTCAATGTCAATCCGCTCTACACCCCGCGCGAACTCGAACACCAGCTCAAGGATTCCGGCGCCAAGGCCATCATCATCCTGGAAAATTTCGCCATCACCCTGCAGCAGGTCGTCGCCAGGACTGACATCAAGCATGTCTGCGTGGCGACCATGGGCGATCTTATGGGGCTGAAGGGCCATCTGGTCAATTTCGTCGTCCGCAAGGTCAAGAAACTGGTGCCGGAATGGTCACTGCCGGGCCATGTCAGTTTCAAGGCGGCGGTGGCCGCGGGCAAGGACAAAACCTTCAGACCGGCTCAGTCGAAACCCACCGACGTGGCGTTTCTGCAATATACCGGCGGCACCACGGGCGTGTCCAAGGGCGCGACGCTGCTTAATTCCAACGTGCTTTCCAACGCGGCGCAGAACGACCTGTGGCTGCCGGCCGCCTTCATCAAGAAGCCGAGGCCCGAGGTTCTGGTCTATGTCTGCGCATTGCCGCTGTATCACATCTTCGCGCTGACGGTGAATGCGCTGATGGGCATGGCCCAGGGCGCCCACAACATCCTGATCCCCAATCCGCGCGACATTCCGGGCTTCGTCAAGGAGCTGCAGAAATATGAGTTCCACGTGTTTCCCGGCCTCAACACGCTGTTCAACGCATTGTTGAACAATGAGGATTTCCAGAAACTCAATTTCAAGCCGCTGTTGCTGACGCTTGGCGGCGGCATGGCGGTGCAGCGTCCGGTGGCGGACCGCTGGAAGCAATTGACCGGCTGCGTGATTTCGGAAGGCTATGGCCTGTCCGAGACATCGCCGGTGGCGACCGCCAACCGGTTCGACGCCGATGATTTTTCAGGCACCATCGGCCTGCCGCTGCCCTCGACCTATATCGACATCCGCGACGAGGACGGCAAATCCGTGCCGCTTGGCGAAGTCGGCGAGATCTGCATCAAGGGGCCGCAAGTGATGGCGGGCTACTGGAACCGCCCCGACGAGACCGAAAAAGTGATGTCGGCGGACGGCTATTTCCGCTCGGGCGACATGGGCTTCATGGATGCGGCGGGCTACACCAAGATCGTCGACCGCAAGAAGGACATGATCCTTGTCTCGGGCTTCAATGTCTATCCCAACGAAGTCGAGGAGTTTGCGGTGTCGCATCCGGGCATTCTCGAGGCGGCGGCGATCGCGGTGCCGGATGAGCATTCCGGCGAAGCGGTGAAGCTGTTCATCGTCCGCAAGGATCCCAACCTCACCGAGGCCGATGTCAAGGCCCATTGCGCCACCGGACTGACCAACTACAAGCGGCCCAGAATCGTGGTGTTCAAGGATGAACTGCCGAAGACAAATGTCGGCAAGATCCTCCGCCGCGAATTGCGCGACTAGAAGCTGCATTGCCGGATTGAACCCAAGAGGCCCGCTGGAAACTTGATTTCCGGCGGGCCTTTCCGCATAGGTGGACAGTCCAACCTGGAGGCCCGTCCCGTGTCGAAAAGCGTTTCCCTGGCCCTGTCCCGCCTCAAGTCCCACCGCGACAGCGATGCAGTCCCAGACTTGCGGGCGGCGTTTTCGGCCGATCCGGGCCGCGCCCGGCGCTACACCGTCGGGCTCGACGATTTGCGCATGGATTTCTCCAAATGCGCGGTCAATGACGCCACGCTGACGCTGCTGGGCGAGCTGGCGCAGGCGGCGGGCGTTGAGACCCAGCGCGACCGGATGTTTGCGGGCGAAGCGATCAATTTAACCGAAGGCCGCGCCGTGCTGCACACGGCCTTGCGCGCCGCCCCGGACGCCGACATCCGCGTTGACGGCGAGAATGTGGTGCCGCAGGTTCACGCGGTGCTGGGCGCGATGGGAGATTTCTCCGATGGCGTGCGCGACGGCACGATTGTCGGCGCCACCGGCAAGGCCTTCACCGATGTGGTCAATATCGGCATCGGCGGCTCCGATCTCGGGCCGGTGATGGCGACCTTGGCGCTCGCGCCCTATCACGACGGCCCGCGCCTGCATTTTGTCTCCAATGTCGACGGCGCGCATATCACGGACACGCTTGCAGGCCTTGACCCGGAGACGACGCTGATCATTGTCGCGTCGAAGACCTTCACCACCATCGAGACCATGACCAATGCCGCCACCGCGCGCGACTTCATCGTCTCCAGACTCGGCGAAAGCGCGGTGGCGCGGCATTTCGCGGCTGTCTCGACGGCGCTCGACAAGGTCGGCCGCTTCGGACTCGACCCGGCCCGCGTCTTCGGGTTCTGGGATTGGGTTGGCGGCCGCTATTCGCTGTGGTCGGCCATTGGCCTGCCGCTGATGCTTGCCATCGGCCGGGACGATTTCAGCGCGTTCCTTGCCGGCGCCCGCGCCATGGACGCGCATTTCAAGGCGGCGCCGCTGCGCGAAAACCTGCCCATGCTGCTGGGCCTGATCGGGGTCTGGCACCGGCTGGCGTGCAACTATCCCAGCCGCGCGATCATCCCCTATGAGCAGCGGCTGTCCCGGTTTCCGGCCTATCTGCAGCAGCTCGACATGGAATCAAACGGCAAATCGATGGGCATCGACGGCGAACCGCTTGCCACCGCGTCCGGCCCCATCGTCTGGGGCGAGCCGGGCACCAATGGCCAGCACGCGTTTTTCCAGCTCCTGCATCAGGGAACCGACGTCATCCCGGTCGAGTTCATGATCGCCGCCAACGGGCATGAGCCCGCTCTCAAGCATCAGCACGAGTTGCTGATCGCCAATTGCCTGGCGCAATCGGAAGCGCTGATGCGCGGCCGCAGCACCGAAGAGGCCCGCGCGCAACTGCTTGCCAATGGCGTTTCGGAAGCTGATGCCGAGCGGCTTGCGCCGCACAAGACGTTTGCCGGCAACCGGCCGTCGATCACGCTGGTGCATGACCGGCTGACGCCGTTTTCGCTTGGCCGGCTGATCGCGCTGTACGAGCACCGGGTGTTCGTCGAGGCGCAGATCTTCGGCATCAACGCGTTTGATCAGTGGGGCGTCGAGCTCGGCAAGGAACTGGCGACCGCGCTGTTGCCGGTGGTCAAGGGCGAAAGCGACGGCGAGGGCCATGACAGCTCGACGCTGATGCTGGCGTCGACCATTCGCGAGATGCGCGGCAGCTAAAGACCGATTTCACTGGCCCAGGGCGGATTGGCGCCGGGCCGCGAGACAGTCACCGCCGCGGCCCTGGCTCCCAGGCCGAGCGCGTTGCGGATCTGCTGTTCAGTAAGGCTGGAGATACCATCCTTGCTCAGGCAGCCATCCCGTTTGAGAGAGGTCAGCACCCCGGCGTTGAAGGTGTCGCCCGCGCCGACAGTGTCGGCAACGGTCACCTTTTGCCCTGTGACTTCAACGCGATGGCCTGCGGTGATGCCGATGGCGCCCTTGGCGCCCTGCGTCATCATCACCAGTTTCGGCCCCCGCTCGAGCCAGTAGTCGGCGGCCGCGTCGATGCCGCCCATGTCGAACCAGTCCAGATCCTCGTCGGAGAGCTTGAGGATGTCGCTCATCGAGATCATGCGGTCGATGCGGGCGCGGTGGGCCGCGGCGTCGGTGATGAAGCCGCGGCGGATATTGGGATCGAGCCACATCACCCGCCTGTCTTTTTCGCGCGCCATCAGCAGTTCGTAAGTCGCGCCGCACGGATTGGGAATCAGGCTGATGCCGCCAAAATGCATCGCCTCCACCTCATCGCCAAGCACCGGCAGATGCGCCTCGGTGATCATGCGGCCGGCGGTATTCTCATCGAAGAACGCGTAGGTCGCCTGACCATTCACCAGGCGAACGAAGGCAAGTGTGGTGTGAAGATCAAGCGTGGCGCAGGGGCTGTGATCGACGCTGCTGTCGGTCAGTGTCTGGCGCAGCATGTCGCCGAATATGTCGGAGGACAGGCCGGTGAAGAAGCCGGTGTCGACGCCGAGACGGCCGAGCGCGATGGCCGTGTTGAACACCGAGCCGCCGGCATAGGGGGCGAAGGCGTCCTCGCCCTCAGTCGTCTGGCGCGGCAGCATGTCGATGAGCGCTTCGCCACAACAGATGATCATCCCCGTATCCTCCCCTCGCCGGCCGGGCCGGCTTGCATTCATTGTCCCGGCAGCTCGGAGACGCCGCCATGCTCGCCGGACCATTTCAGCGGCGCATCGAGAAAGGCTGCAACCGATTTGAGCGTCGCCGGATCGAAAGCCCGCTTGTTTGTTGCCGCCGCCAGCACATCGCGCCAGGTGGCGAGATAATGCAGCTCGACATTGCCAGCCGCGAAGCGCTTCTCGGCCTCGTCAAATATGCCGTAATAAAACAATGCGATGCCGTGCTCGACCGTGCATCCAGCGGCGCGGATGGCGTCGATGAAGGTGAACATCGAACCGCCCGCCGTGGTCAGGTCCTCGATCACCAGCACCCGCGAGCCTTCCGGCAATTCGCCTTCGATCTGGGCGTTGCGGCCGTGGCCCTTGGGCTTCTTGCGGACATAGATCATCGGCAATCCCAGCCGTTCGGCCAGGAAGGCGGCGAAGGGGATGCCGGCCGTCTCGCCACCGGCGATGCAATCGAACTGCTCGAAGCCCGCTTCCGACAGGATGGTGGCGGCAGCGAAATCCATCACCGCCGAACGGATGCGCGGATAGGAAATCAGCTTGCGGCAATCGATATAGACCGGGCTCTTCATCCCCGAGGCGAGCGTATAGGGCTGGGCTGCATTGAAATGCACCGCCTTGATTTCCAGAAGCTGACTGGCGACGAGGTCGGCGATTTTCGCCTTTTCGGGAAAGGTGTTGGAAAACATCGGCAGCGCTCCCAGCTCGAACGACCGGGCCGGTCTCGCGCGAGCCGCCCCGTTTCTTGGCGATCCGAATACCAGCTTCACATCCAGCTTGAAAGGCTTTCAGGCAACTTCCCAGTGGATGGGCAAAAGCGGATCGAACACGGTCACCGGCCCGTCGCCGGTGTAGATCTTGGCGGGCCAGCTGACCGGCGCCTCGCGCTTGACCAGTGTCACCGTCTCGCTGTTGACCGGAAGCCCGTACCAGGCCGGACCGTTGAGGCTCGTGAAGCCTGCCAATTTATCGAGCGCCCCTTCCTCCTCGAAGACATGGGCGAGACAGGACAGCGTGTTGATCGAGGTGAAAATGCCGGCGCAGCCGCAGGCGCATTCCTTCAGCGGGTCGACATGCGGGGCTGAATCTGTGCCGAGGAAAAAGCGTTTGTCGCCCGAAATCGCCGCCTTGCGCAGCGCCAGCCGATGGCTTTCGCGCTTGGCCACCGGCAGGCAATAGTAATGCGGTTTGATACCGCCAGCGAGAATGGCGTTGCGGTTGATCATCAGATGATGGGTTGTGATGCTGCCGGCGAGGTTTGCGTCCGCCGCCAACACATAGTCGACGCCATCGGATGTGGTGACATGCTCCAGCGTGATCTTGAGCTCCGGCACCTGCCGCCGCAGCGGATCGAGCACGGTCTCGATGAACACCGCCTCGCGGTCGAAGATATCGACCGCCGGATCGGTGACTTCGCCATGGATGCAGAGCGGCATGCCGATCTCCGCCATCTTCTCGAGCACCGGCATGACCTTGGCAAGATCGCGGACGCCGGAGTTCGAATTGGTGGTTGCCCCGGCGGGATAGAGCTTGACGGCGGTCACCAGGCCCGAGGCATGGGCGCTCGCCACATCGGCCGCGTCGGTGCCCTCGGTCAGATAGAGCGTCATCAGCGGCGTGAAATCCATGTCCTCCGGCAGCGCCGCCATGATGCGGTCGCGATAGGCCTGCGCATCGGCGCGTGTCACCACCGGCGGCATCAGGTTGGGCATGATGATGGCGCGGGCGAAATCGCGGGCCGAATAGGGCAGCACGCCCTCCAGCATGGCGCCATCGCGCAGATGCAGATGCCAGTCATCGGGCTTCGGAATGGTGATTTCGACCATGGTCTTGTATCCTTGAGCTCCGCCCTGAATGAAACCTCGGGCGGGTTGACCTTTTATGTCCCCTTGGGACAGATGGCGCCAAGCCTTTAGCAGGCAACAGGCAAGCAGGGAAAGACATCATGGATCTTGGAT
This sequence comes from Hoeflea sp. BRH_c9, assembly GCA_000961635.1. GTDB lineage: Bacteria > Pseudomonadota > Alphaproteobacteria > Rhizobiales > Rhizobiaceae > Hoeflea. The sequence continues at coordinate 15,283 of LADQ01000243.1, forward strand.
TGACAGGAAAACGCGCTTTGGTGCTGGCGTCGTCGCGCGGGCTTGGACTGGGGATCGCCGAAGCGATTGCGGCGGAGGGCGCCAATATGCTGATCACCGGCCGCGATGGCGCCCGGCTGGAGGCCGCCGCCAACGCCATTAACGGGCGCGGCGCGGGCAAGGCGCAATTCGTGGTTTCGGATCTGTCTGACAAGGGCACGCCCGAATTGCTTGAACAAACCGTCAAGGCCGAATTCGGCGGGCTCGACATTCTGGTCAACAACACCGGCGGGCCGCCGCCCGGCGCCATGAGCGAAGCCGATCTTTCGGTGGTGCACAGGCAATTCGAGATCATGGTGCTCAGCGTCATGGACATCACCGCGCGGTTTCTGCCGGGCATGCGGGCGCAGGGCTGGGGCCGGGTGCTGACGGTTGCCTCCTCCGGGGTGATCCAGCCGATCCCCAATCTGGGCCTGTCCAATGCGCTGAGGGCGACACTGGTCGGCTGGTCGAAATCGATGGCCAACGAGACCGCCGGCGACGGCGTCACCTTCAACATGCTCTTGCCCGGACGGATCGACACCGACCGGTTGAAAGAGCTCGACGCCGCCAACGCCAAGCGCTCCGGCAAGAGCCTTGAGGATGTGGCCAAGGCAGCCCAGGGGCAGATCCCGGTTGGCCGTTATGGCGCGGTCGAGGAATTCGCCGCGGCGGCGGCGTTCCTGGTCAGCGCGCGGGCAAGCTACATCAACGGATCGATGATCCGCTGCGATGGCGGCGCCATCAAATCGGTCTGAGCTGCAATGGGAGCCGGGCCAGGCTGGCCCGGCGCTTGCTCAGATCGCGCGCTTGAGGCTTTCCTCGAGATAGGTCTTTCTCAGCCCCAGCGTCACCGGTCCGGGCTTGCCTCCGGAGATCTCGACGCCGTCAATCGAGATCACCGGTCCGACGAAGACAGAGGCCGAGGTAATAAAGGCCTCGGCGGCGCCTCTCGCCTCCTCGATGGTGAATTCGCGCTCCTCGATCGTCGTGCCGTTTGCCGCGCAATAGGCCATCAAGGCGGCTCGGGTGATGCCGGGCAGGATCGAATGCGAAAGCGGCCTTGTGATGATCGCGCCCTCGCTTGTGACGATGAAGGCGTTGTTCGAGGTGCCTTCGGTCACCACCCCGTCGCGCACCAACCAGGCGTCGTCGGCGCCGCGGGCCTTGGCTTCCATCTTGCCGAGTGAGGAATAGAGCAGCTGCACCGTCTTGATGTCGCAGCGGCCCCAGCGCAGATCCGGGATCGAGACGATCTTCATGCCGTTTTTCGCCACTTCCGTGTCGATCAGCGCCCGGCTCTGGGTAAACAGCACCAGCGTCGGCGTCAGTTTTTCGGTGTCGAAGGTGAATTCGCGATCAATCGCGCCGCGGGTCATCTGCAGATAGACCACGCCTTCATCGACATTGTTGCGGCTGACCAGTTCGCGATGGATCGCCAGCAGATCGTCATCGCTGACGGTAAAGCGCATGCCGAGTTCACCCGCCGAACGGTGCAGCCGCGCCATATGGGCGGGGAAATCAATCAGCTTGCCGCCCAGCACGGAGGCAACCTCATAGATGCCGTCGCCGAACAGGAAACCGCGGTCAAACACCGAGACCTTGGCCTCATTCTCGGGCACATAGGCTCCGTTGACATAAACTGTGCGCATCTCGAATCCCCTGTCTGTGGCGACACCCGTCTTGCCAGAAATTCTCATCCGCCGCCAACGGGTTTTTTGAGCCGGCGCAATCTCCACGCAGGCTCAAAGCGCTAGACCGGATGCACCGACCTTTGGAACTTCTGCATGACCGGACGCATCGCCTATACCAAACCCTCGATCACCGAGCTCGAAGTCGCCTATGCGACGGACGCGGCGCGCAATGGCTGGGGGGCGCGGTGCTATGATTACATCCACCGGCTGGAGCGCGATTTCGCCGCCCATCTCGGCGTCGCCCACGCTATCGCCACATCAAGCTGCACCGGCGCGCTGCATCTGGGGCTGGCCGCACTTGGCATCGGTCCCGGCGATGAGGTGATTCTGGCCGACAGCAACTGGATCGCGTCGGTGGCGCCGGTCGTCCATCTCGGCGCCACCCCGGTTCTGGTCGATATTCTGGAGGACACCTGGTGCCTGGATCCAGTACTGGTGGAGGCCGCGATCACGCCCCGGACAAAGGCGATCATCGCGGTCCATCTCTATGGATCGATGTGCGACATGGACCGGCTTCTCGACATCGGCGCCCGCCATGGCGTGACGGTGATCGAGGATGCGGCGGAAGCCATCGGCTCGGCCTGGGGGACCCAGCGGGCGGGATCGATGGGCGCGTTCGGGACGTTCTCGTTTCACGGCACCAAGACCATGACCACCGGCGAAGGCGGCATGTTCGTGACCAATGACGATGCGCTGTTTGCCCGCGTGACGACGCTGTCCAATCATGGCCGCGACGTGCACGAACCACGCCAGTTCTTCCCGCTGGTGACGGGCTACAAGTTCAAGATGTCGAATATCGCCGCGGCGATAGGCTGTGCGCAGGTGGAACGCATCAACGAGCTGACCGACGGCAAGCGCCACATCATGGCGCGGTATCGTGAGCTGCTTCGCGGAGCCAATGGCATTGCGCTCAACGCCGAGCCCGACGGCGCCACCAATGGCTACTGGATGCCCACCGTGGTGTTTGACCCGGAGACCCACGTCACCCGCGAGATGCTGATCAGCGCATTCCAAGCGGCGGACATCGATGCGCGGGTGTTCTTCTGGCCGCTATCGGAGCTGCCGATGTTCGAAGCCCGCCCCGAAAACGTCAAGGCCCGCGACATCGCCGCGCGCGCGATCAACCTGCCGAGCTATCACGACATGGATGACGCGGCTCAGGCCCGCGTTGCAGAGGTCATCCTTTGCCTGACCAAGGCATAATTTATTATGCCTCTATCCAGCCGGGTTCAGACATTCGGCTTGTGAGACGCGGCCGGTTCGGCTTGATCCTTCTTCTCGGACAGTTCAATTTCAACCTTGTCGCCTAGCGCCTTATCGCCAGCCTCGGGATCGCGGTCACGAACTGTCCACCCCAGCCGCTGATACAGGAAAGCTGGGTCCTGATTTCTGTCTCTATGTTCCATGGCAGTATCACCACCCTGTCTGGTTGCTCGGAAATGAGATGGTCCTCGGCCACGATCGGAATATGCGAGCCGGGCATGAAACGCCCCTGCTTGGCCGGGTTGCGGTCAACGACGAAGGCGATATCGCGCGCCGTCGCGCCCGCGAAATTGAGAAGCGTGTTGCCCTTGGCGGCGGCGCCATAGGCGGCGACCTTGAGCCCTGACGCGCGCGCCTCGTCCAGAAACCGGCGAAACGCATCGCGCGCCGCTTCGGCGCTGGCCTGGAAGCCGGCGTAGAATGTTTCACCGTCCAGTCCGGCCTGGCGCTCGGTCTCGAGCATCGCCGCCACTGCCGGGGTGACGGCATGGGCGCGGTGATCGGTGCGGCAGGCATAGACCCTGAGGCTGCCGCCATGATGCGGCGTGGTCCCGACATCAAAGACCGTGAGCCCGTTGGCGCTGAAAATGCGCTCGACCGCGATCAGCGACAGATAGGAATAATGCTCGTGATAGGCGGTATCGAACTGGTTGCCGCGCACCATCTCGAGGATATGCGGAAACTCGAAGGTGGCCACGCCGGCGGGCTTGAGCAGGACTGCGAAACCCGCCACGAAATCATTGATGTCGGGCACATGCGCCAGCACATTGTTGGCGGCGATCAGATCGGCCTGCCGTCCCTCGCCCGCCAGCCTTTCGGCCAGCGCGACGCCGAAGAATTCCTCGACAATGTCGATGCCCTTGGCGCGCGCAGCTTCGGCCGTGCCATGGGTCGGCTCGACGCCATAGCAGGGGATGCCGAGCGCCTGGACGTATTGCAGCAGATAGCCGTCATTGGCGGCGATCTCCGCCACCAGGCTCTGCTGCCCGAGACCGAAGCGGCCGCGCATGGCCTCGACATAGGACTTGGCGTGATCGAGCCAGGTGCGGGAAAACGAGGAGAAATAGGCATAGTCGCCGGAGAAGAATTCTTCCCGGTCGGCAAAATCCTCGGTCTGGGTCAGCCAGCATTCCGTGCAGGTGCGAATGACCAGCGGATAGCGTTTTTCCGGTCGCGAAAGATCCCCGGCCTCGAGATAGGAATTGGAGGGCGGCGCCATGCCCAGGTCGAGAAACGGGATGAAATCGGCGCCGCCGCAATGCCTGCATGCCATCATGCCGCCGCACCCGCAATCAGCGGAAACGAGGCGTCGCGCGCGGACATCCCGATCACAGGCAAGGGCCAGGCAATGCCGAGCCCCGGATCGTCATGGCGAAGGCCGGCCTCGGCGGCGGCTGCGTAGGGGGCCGAATGGACATAGATCAACTCGACATCGTCAGTAAGCGCCTGAAACCCGTGCGCAAAACCTTCGGGCACATACATCGCCGTGGCGGTTTCCGCCGACAGCTCAACGGCGGCATGGGCATAGCGGGCCGGACTGCCGGCACGGATATCGACGGCGACGTCTTGGACCGCGCCGCGAATGCAGACGACCAGCTTGGCCTCGGAGTGCGGCGGCAGCTGAAAGTGCAGCCCGCGCACCGCCCCCCGCCGCATGGTGCGGCTGTGATTGATCTGGGCGACCGGTCCGGGCCAGCCGATCTCGGCCAGCAGCTCGGCGCAGAAAATCCGGGCGAAGGCGCCGCGATCGTCGACATGCGGCGTGCGGCGGACCAGCACAGGACCGGCAGTCAAGTCCGGCATCAGCGGCGTCAGGGTGAAGGGCGACGCGCTCACCGCTCGCTCCCCGAGGATGACCGGCGGGCCGCATGTACATAGGCGCTATGGTCTTCCTCGCACAGCTCCCTGCCGGAGCGGCCAGCAAGAAGATCGCGATACCAGCGCGCGGTCAGGGCC
>LADQ01000090.1 GCA_000961635.1 Hoeflea sp. BRH_c9
GTGCGCAGCCGGTCAAGCTCCGCCATTCGGTGCCGCAGGGCCAGCATTTCGGCATCGACGCCGATGCTTTCCAGTTCGGCAGTCAGGCGCTCGATTTCGTCGTTCAGCGCCGCGCCGCTGGCCATCAGAGCGGCCTCTTCATTGCCAAGATCGCGGATTTGTTCCCGCCACTCCGGCGCCACCTCGGGCAGGTCCTTGAGCTGGTCGAACTGGCCCTGCAAACGCTCCAGTTCACCGAAGCGCGGCCGCGCCGTCAGCAGACGGTTGATCGCCGCCAGCCGGACCCGAAGCCGCTTTCGCTCGGAACTCGCCGCATCGTGGCGCGCCGTGGCGTCCTCAAACGCCTTGGTCAGCTGGGCATATTTGCTGGCCTGGGTGTCGATGCGCTCGCGCTCGGCTTTCAGATCGGCCAGTTCGGCCTTGAGTTCTCCCAGCCGGCGTTTCTGCGCTCTCGGTTTGTAGAATTCCTCGGTCTCGGCGCGCAACCGGACAAGCTGTTGCGACAGATCGCCAAGCCCGGCGCTGGCGGAGAACAGCAGTTCGCCCAGATCGCCGCGACTGGCGAGGATGCTCTCGCCGCCCTGTTCGAGGGTCTCGTCATCGAGCGAGAACATCGTCCGGTAGCCGTCGCGGCCAAGGCCGCCGAGACCGGCAATGAGCGCCGTCTCGGAGAGAGGTTGGTCGCGGCCATCGAACAGGCTGTTTTGCGGGCGCTTGATGCGGACGAATTCGCGGGCTTCGCCGTCCAGCTCGATTGCCGCGCCGATGCGCATGGCAGGGTAGGGATGCAGGAAATTGTAGCTGCTCTGCGCGCCGATGCCGAACAGCAGGTCGAGCCAGCCATTGAACAGGGTGGATTTGCCGGCCTCGTTGGGGCCATAGACAATGTGCAGGTCGCAGCTGCCATCGGTCCGCGATCCGAAATCGATGACGTGATCGGTGAACTTGCCGTAGCGTGTCAGATCGAGGCGGTTGAGGCGCATCAGGCGGTCTCGCTCGCGGGTCCGGTCGCCGGTCCGCCCTGCAGCCGCGCCAGCACGTCTTCGGCGCCTTCACGCGCCAGATTTTCCAGCGTTTGCGCAGTCCGGATCTCGTCGGTTCCAAGCAGGTCGCGAAGCTCGGGTGGTAGTTGACCTTGCAAATTCTCGGCCATGGCAGCGAGTGCTGTCCCATAGCCCTGCGAGCCCAGAATGTCGGTGTGCATCAGCGCGTGCAATTCGTGCAGGGGATCGGACGAGGCTGGGCCTTCGGCCTTAGGCGGTACGCAGCCGACATCAATCTTTTCAACCCAGACAGCGCCGATGCGGCTGGCGCGGTCGTGGGCTTCGGTCATCAACAGATCCGCGTCGCGGCGCATGCGCCAGGCCAGATCAGTGGCGCCGGAAAAGCCGAGCCGCACCACAAGCTCGGGGGCTGCGGAACCGGCGCGGGCCTGTGTGAGCGCATGGGTGATGGATTGCGCCAGCTCGCTCCAGTCCGAAAGCCCGCCCGCATCGATGGTGACGCGGGCAAATTCCGCCAGCGCCGTCTGCCGTTCCTCAAGACTGACGGTCCCGTCATCACTGATTGCGACCAGTGTCACCGATTTGGCGCCGTCCTCGTTGATGTCGCGGCCCTGCGGCATGCCGGGCATGACGACGATGTTCCGGCCCGCAGCGCCAGATGGCGTCGCCACCGAGCGTTTGTGGATATGGCCGAGCGCCCAATAGTCAAAGCCGGTGGCGTGCAGATCGGCGGGACTGCACGGCGCATAGGGATCATGGCCCGGCGCGCCGCCAAGACTGGTGTGCAGGATACCGATGTTGATGGCGTCCGGGATCGCCCGGCCATAGCGTGGCAGCAGGCTTTCGGGCGCGGTCGGATTGGCGAAGCTGAGCCCATGGATGGCCACCGGTTTCTCGCCCGGCGCGCGCTCGATCAGCACATGCTCGGCCCGGCCGCCAAACAGCTTGACCAGATCCGGCAGCACCAACTCCTTCGTGACCCTGGAAAGGGCGTCATGATTGCCGCGGATGATGAAGCTGCGGATACCGGCGGCGGCCAGGCGTCTCAATTCATCCGACAGGAACGTAGCCGTCTTCATCGAGGTCTGGTCGCCGTCATAAAGATCGCCGGCGATGACAAGCGCGTCGACGCGCTCTTCCAGGCACAGGTCGATAATGGCGCTGAACGCTTGCCGCGTGGCGGCGCCGATGAGGCCGGCAAGGTCAGGATTGCGCAGAGCCAGCGACTTCAGCGGCGAATCGAGATGGATGTCAGCGGTATGGATGAAACGATAGGCGGCGATCGGCGGCTCCTCCGGCGGATTGACTGCCGTTCAGGTGAGCGGGGCGGTCAGCCATAACACAGACATTCGCGGTGATCACAGGTAATTTGGCCTGCGGTGGCGCGGTTTCCGGCCCCGGCCGTTGCCAGCGAATGACGCTGAACTCAGGGTTTCTGGCCGGTCTTGCCGGTGACGCGCAGCCAGAGACCGCCATGTTCGGGCGACTGGATCTTGAGGAAACTCATCCGCGCCGACTGCACCGGCCGGACATCATCATCAAGATTGTCGAGCACATAGTCGCCATCCTGGGTTCTGACCACAAGAACTGCATGGGGTTCGGCGCTATTGTGTCCCATGGTCAGGAGCAATTGCGATGGCTCGAAACCCTTGCGCAGCAATTTGGCGCGCTTGGCAAGCGCAAAATCCTCGCAGTCGCCCGCCCGCGCATCGGCGGTCCAGAATTCCTCGCGACCAAAGGCGGCTTTGTCCGAGGTTGGCTTGATCGCCCGGTTCACAGCCTTGTTGACGCCTTGCAACACATCCATGCGGGCCGGCTGCAGCTTGGAGCCGGCTGATCGGTTGCGGCAGTCAGAAGCATTGCGCGAACAATATTCCACATGGCCATAGGGCCGGGAGGTTTCCTTGCCGGTCTTGAGCCAGGTCGAAGCCAGACAAGGCGCCAGGAAAGAAAACAAAGCCGCAAGAGTGGCGAGCAAGAGTAGAGGCAGGGTCATGTGTGCGACGGAGCTCCCAGATTGTCAGTTGATGACACAGTCTTGTGCATCGACCGAGGATACAAGAATTGGCGTCTCTTGAGCACATAAGAGGTGAAAAGCGGCGCGTATGCAAGCGCAGGCTGGGGATGAGACCCCACGGCTGGGGATGAAGCATGGTTGTGTGCCGGGCGGGAGGGACCCTGCCTGCCCACCATCCGGGCTAATTTGTTCAATATCTGTGCAATGAACAAAATATAGGCAATATTGAGGATGATTTGTGCGCGACAGGCGTCGGAACTTATTAATAACTCCCTAAAACCTGTAGAATCGCAACTGGCAAGGTGTTTGCATTGCACAGCTCCGTAGACCAGAACAGCACGGAGGCTGACATGAAAATAACGACAAGAATGCGGATCGCAGGGGCGGCGGCAATTGTTACATCGACCATATTGACCCACGCATCCTATGCGCAGGAGGAAACAATCAAGGTCGGCGTGCTGCACTCCCTTTCAGGCACGATGGCGATTTCGGAAACAACGCTGAAAGACACAGTGCTGATGCTGATCGAGCAGCAGAACGCCAAGGGCGGCGTGCTGGGCAAGAAGCTTGAGGCAGTCGTCGTCGATCCGGCTTCGGACTGGCCGCTGTTTGCCGAAAAGGCGCGGGAACTGCTCACCGTCAACAAGGTCGACGTGATGTTCGGTTGCTGGACCTCGGTGAGCCGCAAGTCGGTTCTGCCGGTCATCGAAGAGCTCAACGGCCTTTTGTTCTATCCGGTTCAGTATGAAGGCGAAGAATCGTCCAAGAACGTCTTCTACACCGGTGCGGCGCCAAACCAGCAGGCCATTCCCGCCACCGATTACTTCCTGGAAGAACTCGGCGTTGAAAAATTCGCGCTGCTGGGCACCGACTATGTCTACCCGCGCACGACCAACAAGATCCTCGAGCAGTATCTCAAGGACAAGGGCATCGCCGCTGAAGACATTTTCGTCAACTACACGCCGTTCGGCCATTCCGACTGGTCCAAGATCGTTGCCGACGTGGTTGCGCTTGGCGCCGACGGCAAGAAGGTGGGCGTGATCTCGACCATCAATGGCGACGCCAATATCGGCTTCTACAAGGAACTTGCCGCCGCCGGCATTTCGGCCGACGACATTCCGGTCGTGGCCTTCTCGGTGGGTGAGGAAGAACTTTCCGGCCTCGACACCACCAACCTGGTCGGTCACCTCGCGGCATGGAACTACTTCCAGTCCGCCGATGCTCCGGTGAATGCCGAGTTCATCAAGGAATGGAAAGCCTTCGCTGGCGAAAAGCGGGTCACCAACGATCCGATGGAAGCCACCTATATCGGCTTCAACATGTGGGTGAACGCGGTCGAGGCCGCCGGCACCACGGATGTCGACAAGGTCACTGCCGCAGTGGTCGGCCAGAAGTTCCCGAACCTGACCGGCACGGAATCCGAAATGCTGCCGAACCACCACCTGACCAAGCCGGTGCTGATCGGCGAAATCCAGGCGGATGGCCAGTTCGACATCGTCAGCCAGACCGAGCCGGTTCCCGGCGACGCCTGGACCGACTTCCTGCCTGAATCCAAGGTGCTGGAGTCAAATTGGACGGAGCTCGAGTGTGGCATGTACAACACCGAGACCAAGACCTGCGTGCAGCTCAATTCCAATTATTGATCACCCGGAAAGGAGGGGGGCCTTCAGGCCCCCTTCCGCTTTTCCAAAAGGTTCCGGATTCCCATGCTCCGCATTATTTTGGTTTTACTGACCGCCCTGATTTTGGTGGCGCCTGCCCACGCGCAGCAAAGCGATTTCAACACGCTGCTCGAAACCCACCGCGCCAAGATCGAAAAGCCCTCGCGAACGACGATCAGTCCCGTGCTGGAAGCCTTGGCGACCAGCCAATCGCCCGGTGTCGCGGTGTTCTTGGAAAAATGGCGCGAAAAGCAGCTGTGGCAGCGCAAAGCTGACGGACGCTTCTTTTATGTCGAGAAGGCTGATGGCGGCAAGCTGAAGCTGATTGATGTCGACACCGGCGCGGAAGCCGGACTGGCCGAGCAGGCCGAACTCGACAATCTCAAACCCAACAGCGGCGTGCGCGCCATGATCGCCGCCAAGCTGGTCCAGTTTCAACTGTCCGATCCGGATCCGGAGCGCCGGTTGCAGGCGCTGACCGCGCTTGAGCGCGACGCCAATGAATCGCATTTGAGCATCCTCAGGGCCGCAATCGAAGAGGAAACCGATCCGGCCATCAAAGCCCGCAAGGTGCGGCTGCAACTGTTGTTGACCATCAAATTTGGCAGCGATTCCGCCAATCGTGTGGCTGCGATCAGGAGTTTTGCCGGCGATCCCGGCGTGGACGCCCGCGCGGCGCTCAATCCTTTGCTGGCGACCAGCGTCAAAGTCTTCGATACGGCGCCCGAAGACGTCAATGTCGCCAAAATCCTGACGCCCGGCAGCGATATCGAGCAGGATGCGGCCTATCAATTGCTGGTGGACGCCGGCAAGGCGCGGCCGATCGTGCCGCTGGCCGAGCGCAAGCAGGCGCTGATCGCCAACATCAAGGATGGCGTGGTGGGCGGTGTGCCGGTGGCCGAACTGGTGACCCAGGAGGCGCGCGACCGCGCCTATCTGGCGCTTGCCGCCACCGGCGCCGTGCCGCCTTTGGTGAGCCGTGACGAGCAGCGCTCCGCTGTCGCCAACCATGTATTCACTGAGGTCTATGCCGAACCCGATCCGGCGCTCACCACCGCCGCCCGGGAGACGCTCTCCGATATCAGCACGACGGTCGGTCTCTATCAGTTTGCCGATCTGGTGCTCGACAGCCTGTCGCTGGCGTCAATCTACTTTCTGGCGGCCATCGGACTCGCCATCACCTTCGGCGTCATGGGCGTGATCAACATGGCCCATGGCGAGTTCATCATGATCGGCGCCTATACCGGCTATGTGGTCCAGCAGATCATCCCCAACTACACGGTCTCGATCATCGTGGCGCTGCCCTTGGCTTTCGCCGTCGCGTTCCTCGCCGGGGTGGCGCTGGAACGGCTGGTGATCCGCCATCTGGCGCACCGGCCGCTGGAAACCCTGCTTGCGACCTTCGGCATTTCGATCGCGCTTCAGCAGATCGCCAAGAACATTTTTGGCACGCAGGCGCGTCCATTGACCTCGCCGTCCTGGCTCGACGGCGCCTGGGTCTACAATGACGTGGTCTCGATCAGCTATATACGGATCGCGATCTTTGTTCTGGCGCTGGCGTTCCTGGGATTGCTGCTGTTCATCCTCAACCGCACAAGGCTCGGGCTCGAGGTCAGGGCGGTCACGCAGAATCCGCGGATGGCCTCGTCGATGGGGATCAACCCGGACCGCATCAACATGCTGACCTTCGGACTGGGTTCCGGCATCGCCGGCATCGCCGGCGTCGCCATCGGCCTGTTCGCCAAGGTGACCTCTGAACTCGGCTCGGGCTACATCGTGCAGAGCTTCATGACCGTGGTGGTCGGCGGGGTGGGCAATATCTGGGGCACGCTGGCCGGCGCCGGCATGATCGGCTCGCTGCAGAAGGTGATCGAGTTCTTCAATCCCTCGAACACGCTTGCGGCGCAGACCTACATGATCATCTTCATCATCATTTTCATTCAGTTCAGACCCAAGGGCATCATTGCGCTCAAGGGCAGAGCCGCGGGGGACTAGGTCATGCAGCGTTCCCTGTTTGTAAGACAGCCGTCGGTTCTGATCTTCATCGGGCTTCTGGCCGCGTTCACCATCGCGATCACGGTGCTGTCGGAAGGTTTCGGCCTGGGGCTGGTGTCGACCAGCTTCATCAAGATACTCGGCAAGACCCTGTGTCTCTGCCTGGTCGCCATCGCCATGGATCTGGTCTGGGGCTATTGCGGGATCCTGTCTCTCGGTCATTTCGCCTTCTTCGGCCTGGGCGGCTACATGATCGGCATGTGGCTGATGTATGAGCGGACCAAGGATATCGTCATTGCCTCGCTCGCCGGCGCCGAATTGCCGGCAACGGCGGAAGAGATCCGCGAGGGCATCGGCACGCAGATTTTTGGCGTGGTCGGCGGCGCGGAGATTCCGGTTGTCTGGTATTTCGCCGACAGTCTGTGGGCGCAGCTGGCGCTGGTGGTGCTGGTGCCCGGCCTGCTGGCACTGGTGTTCGGATGGCTGGCGTTCCGCTCCCGGGTGACCGGCGTCTACCTGTCGATCCTCACCCAGGCGATGACGCTGGCGCTGTCGCTCTATCTGTTTCAGAACGACAGCGGATTGCGCGGCAACAACGGCCTGTCCGGACTTCAGAACATCCCGGGCCTCACCCATCTGCCGCAAGCGGTGGTCTCGGTCTGGTTCTTTCTCGCCTCTGCCTTCGCGCTCGGGGTTGGCTATCTGGTCGCCGCCTGGGTGGTCTCGGGCAAATTTGGCAGCGTCGTCCGCGCCATCCGCGATGACGAGACGCGCATCCGTTTCATGGGCTATCCGGTGGAAGCCTACAAGCTGGTGGTGTTCACGCTGACGGCCGTCATCGCCGCGATCGCGGGCGCGCTGTATTACCCGCAGGCCGGTATCATCAATCCGGCGGAGATCGCCCCCATCGCCTCGATCTATCTGGCGGTCTGGGTGGCGATCGGCGGGCGCGGGCGGCTCTATGGCGCCGTCATCGGAGCGGCCACGGTGTCGCTGTTGTCATCCTGGTTTACCGGCGGACAGGCGCCGAGCATTCCGCTCGGATTCTACACCATTGACTGGGTCGACTGGTGGCAGGTGCTGCTCGGCCTCGGCTTCGTGCTGGTGACGCTGTTTGTCCCCAAGGGCATTGGCGGGCTGTTTGACCGGCTGGTCAGAAAGGATGCGTCGTGAGCGCTCTTCTCGAAGTCACCTCGATTTCCGTCTCCTTTGACGGTTTCAAGGCCATCAACGATCTGTCCTTCGAAATCGGCGGACAGGAATTGCGCGCCATCATCGGTCCCAATGGCGCCGGCAAGACCACATTCATGGATATCGTCACCGGCAAGACCAGGCCCGACGCGGGGCGGGTGCGGTTCGGCGAGCCGCAACTGGATTTGCTCAGATTGTCCGAAAGCCAGATCGCCCGCGCCGGGGTCGGCCGCAAGTTCCAGCGCCCGACGGTGTTCGAGGCGCAGAGCGTGCGCGACAATCTGATGATGGCGCTGAGCAATGACCGGCTGCCGTTGGCGGTGCTGCGGTACAAACCCTCCACTGCAGACACGGACCGGGTTTCCGCGCTTGCCGAGGAAATCGGCCTGTCCAGCGAACTCGACCGGACCGCCGGCCAGCTCTCCCACGGCCAGAAGCAATGGCTGGAAATCGGCATGCTGCTGGCGCAGGAACCAAAGCTGCTCTTGGTCGATGAGCCCGCCGCCGGGATGACGCTGGGCGAACGCCAGCACACCACCGATCTGTTGCGCCGGGCCGCCGAGACCCGCGCGGTTGTTGTGGTCGAGCATGACATGGAATTTGTCCGGCGACTCGATTGCAAGGTGACGGTGCTGCACGAGGGCTCGGTGCTGGCCGAGGGAACGCTCGATCATGTCACCGCCAATTCCGAAGTCATCGACGTTTATCTGGGGCGCTAGAGCATGCTCGATATCCAGGACCTGACCCTGCATTATGGCCAGTCGCAAATCCTCAAGGGCATTTCGCTCAAAGCCGATGTCGGGCAGGTGACCTGCGTGATGGGAACCAATGGCGTCGGCAAGACCAGCCTGTTGAAGGCGATCTCGGGGGTGCATCACCGCTCCGGCGGCGACTACCGGCTGGACGGTGAGGTGATCGGCAAATTGCCGCCGCACCAGCTGGCGGCCAAGGGCGTGGGATATGTGCCGCAGGGCCGCGACATCTTTCCGCTTTTGACGGTGACGGAGAATCTGGAAACCGGCTTTGCCTGCCTGCCGCGCTCGGAGCGCAAGGTGCCGGACCATATCTACGAGCTGTTTCCGGTGCTCAAGGACATGCGCAACCGCCGCGGCGGCGATTTGTCGGGCGGTCAGCAGCAGCAGCTCAGCATCGCCCGGGCGCTGATCACGCGGCCAAAGCTTCTGTTGCTGGACGAGCCGACCGAAGGCATCCAGCCCAATATCATCCAGCAGATCGGCCGCGTCATCGCGCTGCTGCGCGACGAAGGCAAGATGGCGATCGTGCTGGTGGAGCAATATTTCGAGTTTGCCTATGGCCTGGCCGACCGGTTCTGCGTGATCGAGCGCGGTGAAGTCAAAATGGCGGGCGATCGGGTGTCGGTGAGCAAGGACAGTTTGCGCCAGGCGGTGTCGGTATGACCTGCGTCCCGCCGCCGTCAGGCATCTGCCCAGGATTTGGGCGAATGCATGTCATTTTGAGCGGGATCTGCTTATTGCCGGGGCATTGTTTTCAATGGTTTGGCCGGAAACGCCGTCACAGGTCGCCCGGGCTTGTTTTCTCGAACTGGCACGGTTCCTGCTTTGTAGAAAACAGATCCAGAGGGGATCGATAACGACGCTCGCAAAGAGCGCATTTGCAGAGGCCGTCAGGCAGGATTGCGCAGTCCCGGATGTACGGACAGCGCCCGGCCTGGCGGCCTTTCATTCAGTTGGTTGAAAGCTGGTGATCGGAGCCTGGGACGCCATGGCGTCAGTCCGGGCCTTGTGTTCGGACCATTTGCGGTCAACCACCCAATCCGTTGCCGCTGCCGCGAGCCAGATCGAAAACAGCGTGACCCAGGCGGTCAGCGCGAAAATACTGGCGCCGGTGACGCCGGCGCCGACGGCGCAGCCTCCGGCCAGCATGCCGCCAAAGCCCATCAGCGCAGCGCCAGCCAGATAGCGGCGCATCGAGCCTCCACCCTCAAACCCCTGGAGCTTGAGTTCGCCGGTTAGCAAGGCGGCAATGAAGGCGCCGAGGAACACGCCCGGAACCAGGCCGACATCGAAATCGATCATCGATCCGGGCGGGGACAGAAACAGCATCAGCGTGTCGGCGGATGGCCCGGTGAAGCTCAGGGATTCCAGCTGCACCGGTTCGAAGGCGATCGAGCTCATGGCGTTGGTGAACCACCAGGCCAGCGGTATGCAGGCGCCGACCGCGAAGGCGGCAAAAGTCTTCCACAGCCCGATCCTGCGCCAGACTGCCAGCGACAGGCTGGCCACGAGGCCGATCACAACGAGAGCAAGCGCTGTCGGTTCGGAAACGCCCGAAAGCACCAGCAGATCGTTCGAGCCGATTGACAGGGTCGTCAGCGGGGCCGCCAGCGCGTCGCGCAGCGGCGAGAGGAAGCCATGCAGGCTGGCCTGGGCCACGACCGCGAACACCAGCCCGGAGAGCAGGGCGCGCAGATTGCCGGTGGCCGAGAGCACCAGCAGCCGCGAGGAGCACCCGCGTGACAGAATCATGCCGGTGCCGAACAGCAAGCCGCCGATGGCCGCGCCGGACAGGCTTTGCGGCGAGGCCAGTTGACGCGCTTCCGTGGCGGTGAACAGGCCCGCCCAGGAGAGCAGCATGGTTCCGGCGATGGCGGTCGAGAATACGATCAGCCAGATCGCCATCTTGCCGCCAACACTGCCGCGGGAGAATTCGATCGCGGCGGCGCGCAGGCAGAACCGGCTCTGCTGGGCGAAAGCGCCAAACAACGCGCCAATCGCCGCGCCGCCGATCAGCAGCGCCTCTTTGTCACCAAACCTGTCGGCAAGCAGTTCAAGTTCCATCGCACCATTTCCCACTTTCCTATTTATGCCGGTTTTCCGGGATCAGGCATTGACCTCGGTCAAGGCAAAAGTAAATATTCAAATGAATCTATATGGGAGATGGAACATGGCACAGCTTGATCTGACGCGACGCACACTCTTGCAGATGGGCATCGGCGCTGCCGCGACGGCGCTGGTGCCGGGGGGGCTGCGTCCGGTCAAGGCATTTCAGTTGGGTGATGCCGTTCTGACCAGCGTCAGCGACGGCAATCTGGTGCTGCCGATGAGCTTTTCCTATCCGGATGCGCCGCAGGATGAGCTTGTGGCGCTGCTGGTCAAGCACGGCTTGCCGACCGATCAATTGTTGCCTGACTGCAATGTTCCGGTTTTGAAATCCGGTGAGCGGCTCATCATGTTCGATGTTGGCTCCGGTTCCAATTTCATGCCATCGGCGGGAAAGCTGCTCGACAACATGGCGGACGCCGGGATCGATCCAGCGGATGTCACCGACGTTGTCTTCACCCACGGCCATCCGGATCACCTCTGGGGCCTGATTGATGATTTCGACGAGATGGTGTTTGCCAATGCACGCTTCCACATGGGGCGCGCCGAGTTTGAGTTCTGGCGCGATCCCGCCACGGTCGACGCCATGCCGGAAGAGCGCAAGACCTTCGCCATCGGCGCGCAGAACCGGCTTGCGCATCTCGAGGACATCGTCGTTCTGTTCGAGCCCGGCGCCGAAGTGCTGCCGGGCGTGGAAGCAGTCGACACCGCCGGGCACACGCCGGGGCACATGTCGTTCATGTTGCATGGCGGGCCGAAACCGGTGCTGATCGCCGGTGACGCGATCACGCATGGAGCCATCTCGTTTGCGCACCCGTCCTGGCCCAGCGGTTCTGATCAGGATCCGGAGATGGGCATCGCCACGCGGCTCAAGCTTCTCGACCGTCTGGCCGCGGACAAGGCAGCGCTTGCCGCCTACCATCTGCCCAAGCCCGGCGAGGGCCGGGTCGAGCGCGACGGGACGGCCTACCGTTTCGTGGCGTCGGACTGAAGCTTGGGCGCCCGCCAGTCGGCGATAAAGCTGAACGGATTGCCCTCCACCAGCATGCCCAGGCCCATCCGCGCGCCGGCGGCGATCGAGAGCATCACGATGGGGGCGGAGATCGCCATCACAGAGAAGGCGCTGACGCCCTGGCCGATGGTGCAGCCGAGCGCGAAGACGCCGCCGGTTCCCATCAGGAATGCGCCGAGCAAATGGCGGCTCAGTTCGCGTGCGTCGTCGCAGGCTTCCCAACGCATGTCGTCGGAGCGGAATGCCGAGATTGCCGCGCCAAGCAGCACGCCGACCACAATGCCGATGCCATAATCGGGCAGTTCGCCGGTCACCGTGATGATCTGCAGGATGGTTTCACCGACGGGCATGACGAAAGAGCCGGCCTCGACCTGAACCGGGTAAAGCGCCCGCGCGGCAAACAGGCTGGTGATGGCCCAACCAGCGGCGATGCTCAGGCCGATGACCACGCCAGCGATCAGCCGGTTGCGGTCGGCGCGGAAACTGGCGGATCTGAACACCCACCACAGTCCCGGTACGCCGATTGCCAGCGCCAGCGGCAGGCCGAGCTCAAATCCCGTGGCGCGTGACAGCAGGGCGCCCGCCGATTGTCCGCCGTAGCTTGAAAGATCAATCGACAGCGGATCAAGCAGGGCGGCGCGGATATGCGCCGTGACGCCGCGCTGGGCCGCGAGCGCCGCCAGTCCCAAACCGGTGAGAACCACCAGCGCCCGCAGATTGCCGCCGCCCAGCCGCACCAGCGCGCCAAAGCCGCAGGTGCCGACCAGCGCCATGCCCAGGCCGAACATCAGGCCGCCGATGATGCTGCCTGCCAGCGGCAGCGGTTCGGTCAGATAAAAGGATTGATCAAGACTGGCGATGCCCGCGGCGCCCAGGAGCTGGGTGACGATGAGCGCGGTGAAGGCAGCCAGCGCCCAGGCCCTGAGCGGGCGGTCGTCGCCGGCGTACCAATGGCGCTCCAGCGCAGCCATGGTGCAGAAATGACTCTTTCGTGCGGCAAACCCGATGATTGAGCCGACGAGACAGCCCGACAGCGCAAGCACCCACCCAGAATCCATCATGATGGTCGTCTCCTCCCTTGGCAGGTCTTCCCACGGACCTTCCGGCAAAGCTTAGGCATCGCTGCGCACCATTGCAAGCGACGCAAGCGCGTCAGCTTTCCTGGTCCGCCGTGCCGCACAGCAAATCGTAAAGCGAGGTCACCACGGCCGAGACTTCCGGGTTGGTGATCGAATAGTGAATTATTCTGCCTTCACGGCGGGTGCTGACCAGATGATCCAGCCGCAGCCGGGCCAGTTGCTGCGACACGGCGGCCTGCGGCAGCGCCAGCAGTTCCTCGAGCTCGGAGACTGATTTTTCATTCTCCGACAACAGCCAGAGAATCAGCAGCCGGGTTTCATGCGAGAGCGCCTTGAGAACGTCGCTCGCCTTGCGGGCCTGACCGGCGAGAACAGTGATGTCCCGACCGGTGAAGTCCTGGCCTGGTGATGGCGGGCCTGATGACGTTTCGCCGGATGACGGTTGGCTTGTCATGGCTCCAGCTTTGAGAGCATGTCATCAACGAGCGCCCAGAAGAACTGATCGCCGGGATAGCCGCGCAACCGCGCGATCTCACGGCCGTCATCGACGAGAACGAAGGTCGGCGTGAACCGTTCAATGGGAATTTCGGCCAGATCGGCGGGAAGCGGCTCATGAATGTTGACCCGGCGCAAGGGCGCCCGCCGGCCCTGTTCGGTGTTCGGCCAGGCCGGCGCGATGTCCTCGTTGAAACGAGCGCACCAGACACAGCCGGGCTGCTCGAACATGACCATTTCGGCGGCCATGACTGGCGCGGACAGGGTCATGAAGATGGCGAGCGCTGCTGCGAAAGGCGACGTCATGGCGCGTGTCCACTTCCCGAAAAATAGTATTTGCAATATATATTGTATTTTGCATATCTTGCAAACGCATTCTGACCGGCGACATGTCATGAGGAGGCTGGATGCGATCCATGCATGTTGCATCCAAATCGGTATCATGATTGGGACGCGCAGGCTTTTGTGAATTGTGCTGGAGCAGCTTTTGCGATTCGGTTGAACCTGAGGCGCTTCAGCGGGAGGACGACGGAAAATGATTGATGTTGGCTATGGAGCCGCCTTTTTGGCAGGTTTGCTGTCGTTCTTCTCGCCCTGTGTGCTGCCGATCGTTCCGCCCTATCTCGCCTATCTGGCCGGGATCAGCTTCAATGAAGTCAAGAACGCCGATGCCGACAAGGTCGCGTCGCGCCGCATTGCGCTGGCTTCCGTCGCCTTTGTTCTGGGCTTTACCACGGTGTTCGTGGCACTGGGCGCCACGGCAAGCGTGATCGGCCAGTCGGTGGCGCGCTATTTCGACGTGCTGTCGATTGTCGCCGGGGTTCTGATCCTCCTGATGGGCCTGCATTTCCTCGGCGTGTTCCGGTTTGCGCTTCTGTACCGGGAGGCGCGGGTTACCGTCGAGCGCAAGCCCGCGGGCATGGTCGGCGCCTATATCATGGGGCTGGCATTTGCCTTTGGCTGGACGCCCTGCGTGGGACCGATTCTGGCGGCAATCCTGTTCATGGCCGCGGCCAAGGAAAGCGCCGGGCAGGGCGCGCTGCTGCTCGGTCTCTATGCGCTGGGAATAGGGATCCCTTTTGTCGTCGCAGGCGTCTTCGCCAGCCGGTTCATCCGGTTTTCGACCCGAATCAAGAAACACATGGCTGTGATCGAAAAGGCCATGGGCGTACTTCTGGTCATTACCGGCATCCTGTTCATGACCGGTCAGATGTCGCGGATCGCGCAATGGCTGCTTGAGATGTTTCCCGCATTCGCTACTATCGGTTAGGAGAGGTATCATGTTCAGACGCGCGTTTTTGGCTTTCGCCGCTGTTGCGGCGCTGACGGCTCAGGCCTTGTCATCCGAAATCGGCGAGGATGGCCTGCACAAGGAGGACTGGTTCTCGCTCACCTTCCGCGATGTCGCCGAAGACATCGCCGCGGCGAAGGATGAGGGCAAGCGGCTGGTCATGGTCTTCGAGCAGCGTGGCTGCATCTATTGCGCCAAAATGCATGAAGTGCTGCTGGCGGATCCGGAAGTCGCGGATTACATCAAGGCCAATTTCAAGGTCGTTCAATACAACATGTTCGGCGACGAGGAGGTCACTGATCTCGATGGCGAGGTGCTGACCGAGAAGACGGCTGCGCGCAAATGGGGCTATGTCTTCACCCCGACGCTGATGTTTTTGCCCGAGGAAGCGCCCGAGGGCCTCAATGCGGCGCAGGCCGCGGTCGCGACCATGCCAGGGGCCTTCGGCAAGTGGACTTTTCTCAATATGTTCAAATGGGTGGCCGAAAAGGGTTATGAGGGCGATGAGCACTTCCAGAAGTATCACGCCCGTATCATAAACGAGCTCCGCGCGGCGGGTCGGCTTGACGCGGAATGAAATTGGACGAAAGATACATTCAAGAAATCATATTTTTGCATTGATTGTGCGGCAAAGTATGACTATTCTTGCAAATGGAGCAGATACGGACGGCCTGTGTCCGGACAACGGGAGGAGAGAACGCCAAATGATGAGGCGATTGAAATTTACACTGGGGGCGGTCGCGGCAATTGCATTGTCGGCATCGGCGATGGCCAGCGAAGTTGCGCCGGACGCCGTGGAGTTCACCGATGATGGCGTCACCATGTCGCTGACCGGCGTGCCGGGCGATCCTGTCGCCGGCGCGGACGCATTCAAGAACAAATCGCTGGGCAATTGCCTGGCCTGTCACGTCAACGCGAGTATGGCGACGGAGCAGTTCCACGGTGATGTGGGACCTGCGCTGGATGGCGTCGCCTCGCGCTGGGAAGAGCCAGAGCTCAGGGCCATTCTGGTGAATTCGAAAAAGGCGCTCTCCGAGGAAACGCTCATGCCTGGCTTCTATTCCATGGAAGTCGGCAAGAATGTCGCCGAGAAGTTTGTCGGCAAGACGATCCTGACTGCTCAGCAGGTCGAGGATGTTCTGGCCTATCTCGGCACGCTCAAGGAGTGAGCGTGCACGTAATTATCTGGAGCAGAGGAGCTCGAAGCACATGAAACTGACAAGACGACATGTCTTAGGACTGACAGTGGGCGCCGCGGCATTCGCGGTTGCCGGAGCGCGGATCACGCCGGCTCTCGCTTCGGTCGAAGACACGGATAAATCGATCATGGATTTCACCGGCGGCGTCGCCCCGGGCGAAGGCAAGATCACGTTGACCGCGCCGGAAATCGCGGAGAATGGCAACACGGTGCCGATTTCGGTGAGCGTGGAAAGCGCCATGGAGGGCGATGACCTGGTAGAATCGGTGATCATTTTCGCCGACGGCAACCCCAGTCCGGCCGTCGCCACCTTTCATTTCACTGAAATGAGTGGTGCTGCGCTCGCAACGACCCGCATGCGGCTTGCCAAGACCCAGAACGTCGTCGCGGTTGCGAAGATGAAGGACGGTTCTTTCTTCATGGACAAGAAGCAGGTCAAGGTAACCATCGGCGGCTGCGGCGGCTGAGCCAGTACAGGAATTACGAACATGGCATCAAAACCACGCATCAAGGTGCCCAAGTCGGCTTCGGCCGGTGAGGTGATCACCATCAAGACCCTGATCAGCCACGAGATGGAATCTGGTCAGCGCAAGGACAAGGATGGCAACCCCATTCCGCGTAAGATCATCAACAAGTTCACCTGCGCCTTCGAAGGGCAGACGGTGTTCGAGTGCGACCTGGATCCGGCGATTTCCGCCAATCCCTATTTCGAGTTCAACGCCAAGGTACCGGCCAGCGGGACCTTCAAGTTCACCTGGCTCGATGATGACGGGTCGGTCTACGAGGCCGAGGAACCGATCGAAGTCAAGTAACAACGAGAGGGAGCCTGCGCGGGCCGGAGATTCGTGCAGGTGCAATCCCGGGAGGACGGAGACCGTTATGAAAAGACTTTTGATTGCCGGAGTTGCACTGGTGGCGGGACTTGCCGCAACCAGCTGGGCGATGGCCGAGCCAGTTGACGATACGCTTGAAATTGATGGCAAACCGATGATCACGCGCACCAAGGCGCCTGAGGGGCATCCGTTTGACGAAGTGATTTCGGGTTGGCATTACCGAGAAACCGAAACCCGGGATCTGGAGCGCGATACTTTCGAGAATCCGGCCATGGTGTCGGTGGAGGATGGCGAGGTTCTGTGGAACAAGGTCGACGGCACAGCCGGCAAGTCGTGCGCGACCTGCCATGGCGATGCCGCCGAAAGCATGAAGGGTATCGGAGCCCGCTTTCCGAAATGGGACGCGGATTCGAAGAAGCCCATCAATGTCGAGTTGCAGATCAACAAATGCCGCACCGAACAGATGGGCGCAGAGGCGCTGCCGTTTGACAAGGGCGGTCAGAAGGAATTGACCGCCTATATCAAGCACCAGTCGCTTGGCATGCCGGTTAGTATCGATCTTGCGGAAGGCGACATGCAGTCCTGGTGGGAAAGAGGCAAAGAGGTCTACTATACCCGCACGGGCCAGTTGAATCTGGCTTGCGCCAGTTGCCATGAAGTTGGTGTCGGCAAGTTCATTCGCGCCGACCATTTGAGCCAGGGCCAGATCAACGGCTTCCCGGTCTACCGGCTGAAGAGCGGCTTCACCTCGCTGCACAACCGCTTCCGCGGCTGCATTCGCGATACCCGCGCTGAAATGCCCAAGGCGTTCTCGGACGAGCTGATGGCGCTTGAGACCTATGTGACATGGCGCGGCACCGGCCTTTCGGTCGAGACCCCCGCTGTCCGTCCCTAGGACAAGATCAGCCGGAGGCGTTTTGAGACGCCTCCGGCGCCACGGCCATGCCTTCCGCGAGGCCGCCGTCGCATCATATGACTGCGCTTCGGCGCTCCGTCAAACCGGCTCTGGTTTCGATGGTAATGCGTTAACGAGTTGAAATAACAGAGAAATTCGAATCTGGCGAAAACCGGAGCGGAACAATTTGTCCGCTTTTTGCCGAATGGAGAAAGAGATGCACACCAGACGCGATTTTCTGCAATATGCGCTGAATGCCGGATTTGTGCTTGGCGCTGCCGGGCTGGGCGCCAATCCGACCCGCGCGCTGGCGCAGCAGAAACTCACCCAGGATGACCTTCTGAGGTTTGATTCCAAGGGTCAGGTGACACTGCTGCATTTCACCGATTGCCATGCCCAGCTCAAGCCGGTGTTCTTCCGCCCGCCGGACACCAATATTGGCGTCGGCGCCTATGCCGGCCTGCCGCCGCATCTGGTGGCTGAAGAATTCCTTGCTTATTTCAACATCGAGAAGGGCAGCCCCTACGCCTATGCCCATACCATGGTTGATTATGTCGACCTGGCCCGGACCTATGGCCAGCTCGGCGGTCTCGACCGCACCGCGACGCTGGTCAAGGCGATCCGCGCCGAGCGTGGCGACGACAAGGTGCTGTTTCTTGACGGCGGCGACACCTGGCAGGGTTCCTACACCGCGCTCAAGACCAATGGCATGGACATGGTCGAGTGCATGAAGCTGCTCAAGCCCGACGCGATGACCGGGCATTGGGAGTTCACGCTGGGCCAGGACCGCTTTCTGGAACTGGTCGAGGCCATGGGCTATCCGTTCCTGGCGTCCAATATTTTCGACTCGGAATGGGATGAGCCGGCCTTCGAGCACACCGCCTATTTCGAGCGCGGTGGCGTCAAGGTGGCCGTCATCGGCCAGGCGATGCCCTACACGCCGATCGCCAATCCAAGTTGGATGTTCCCGAAATGGTCGTTCGGCATTCGTCCCGAAGTGCTGCAGGCCAATGTCGACGCCGCGCGCGCCGAAGGCGCCGAAGTGGTGGTGCTGTTGTCGCATAACGGGTTTGATGTGGACCGCAAGCTGGCCGGCGTTGTCAGCGGGCTGGACGTGATCGTCACTGGCCACACCCATGATGCAACACCGGTGGCGCTGGAAGTCGAAGGCACTCTTTTGATGTCGTCGGGGTCGCATGGCAAATATCTCGGCCGCATCGATCTCGACATCAAGGACGGCAAGGTCGCGGGCTACAGCTCGACCCTGATCCCGGTGTTCGCCGACGTGATCACGCCCGATCCGGAAATGGCCGCCAAGATCGCCGAAGTCCGCGCGCCTTACGAGGCGGAGACGCAACGGGTCATCGGCAGCACCGATACACTTCTTTACCGGCGCGGCAATTTCAACGGAACGTGGGATGATCTGATCTGTCAGGGCATCATGGAAGAGCGGGATACGGAGATCGCGCTGTCGCCGGGGTTCCGCTGGGGCACGACGCTGCTTCCGGGCGCCGACATCACCATTGACGACCTCTACACCGAAACATCGATGAGTTATCCGGAGGTCTACCGGCTCGAGTTCACCGGCGCCCAACTCAAGGACATCATGGAAGATGTCTGCGACAATCTGTTCAACAAGGATCCGTTCCTGCAGCAGGGCGGCGACATGGTCCGGGTAGGCGGATTTACCTATGCCTGTACGCCTGAAGGGCAGATGGGCAGCCGGATCTCGGACATGCGGCTCACCGGCAGCGGCGAACCGATGGAAGCCGACAAGACCTACACGGTCGGCGGCTGGGCGTCGGTCAATGAGGGGGTCGAAGGACCCGCGATTTACGATCTGATGGAAGACTACATCACGAAAAAATCGGTGGTTTCACTGGATCCGGACGCTGCGGCGGTCCGGGTGATCCGGTGATCCCGATTGAGGCTTGATTTCGCCGAGGGCAAGACCGGGCGATAGATACGGAGACCAAGATGCAGATGCTGGACACGCGCCACGGGAGGATCTCATGGTAGATAAAACCGATCCCCAAGCAACCAAGCGGGCCGCCTCGCGGCGCGACTTCCTGAAGGCCGGACTGCTCGGAGGCGCCGCGGTGGCCGCCAGCGCCGGCGTTGCGCGGGCGGCGGGTGAACCGCTGATCACCGAGATTCAGGACTGGAACCGCTATCTGGGCGAAGGCGTTGACGTGGCCCCCTATGGCAAGCCGTCCGAATTCGAGGCGAATGTGGTTCGCCGCAACGTTCCCTGGCTGACGTCCGATCCGGTCTCGTCGATCAACTTCACACCGTTGCATGAACTCGAAGGCATCATCACGCCCAATGGTCTGTGCTTCGAGCGGCACCATGGCGGCACGGCGGTCATCAATCCCGCCGATCACCGGCTGATGATCAATGGCCTGGTCGACACGCCGCTGGTTTTCACCATGGAAGATTTGAAGCGGTTCCCGCGGGAAAACCGGGTCTACTTCCTCGAATGCGCCGCCAATGGCGGCATGGAGTGGAGGGGCTCGCAGCTCAATGGCTGCCAGTTCACTCACGGCATGATCCATTGCGTGGTCTATACCGGGGTGCCGTTGCGCTACCTGCTGGAAGAAGCGGGCGTCAAGACCAACGGAAAATGGCTGCTGGCGGAAGGCGCCGATGCGGCGGCGATGACCCGTTCGATCCCGATCGAAAAGGCGCTGGATGATTGCCTTGTGGCCTTCAAGATGAATGGAGAGGCGCTGCGCGCCGAACAGGGATATCCGCTGAGATTGTGCGTTCCCGGCTGGGAAGGCAACATGTGGGTCAAGTGGCTGCGCCGCCTGGAAATTGGCGACGAACCCTGGGCCCAGCGCGAGGAGACCTCGAAATACACCGATCTGCTGGCCGACGGCAAAGCGCGCCGCCACACCTTTGTGATGGACGTGAAATCGGTCATCACCAGCCCGAGCCCGCAAGCGCCGGTGACCCATGGCAAGGGGCCGTTGGTTATCTCGGGCCTGGCATGGTCAGGCAGCGGCACGATCAAACGGGTCGATGTGACGATTGATGGCGGCCGCAGCTGGCAGCCGGCGCGCATCGACGGGCCAAGCCTGCCCAAGGCGCTGCACCGGTTCTATCTCGACATAAACTGGGACGGCTCGGAAATGCTGCTGCAGTCGCGCGCCATTGATGATCAGGGTCTGGTCCAGCCGACCAAGAACGAGCTGCGCGCGGCGCGCGGCGAAAATTCGATCTATCACAACAATGGCATCCAGACATGGCACGTCAACACTGACGGGGTGGTTGAAAATGTTGAAGTTTCCTAAGTTCGCGGCAGTTGCCGCCCTGGCGTTCGCAGCCCTCGCCAGCCCTTCGCTGGCCGATGGCGATGTCGGCGCCGGGGAGAAAGTGTTCAAGAAATGCGCGGCCTGTCATGCGGTTGGCGATGGCGCCAAGCACAAGGTCGGGCCCGAGCTCAACGATGTGTTCGGGCGCACCGCCGGCAGTGTGGACGACTATAAATATTCCAAGCCGATGATGGCCGCGGGCGAAGGCGGGCTGGTCTGGGACGACACAACGTTGACTGAATACCTTGCCAATCCCAAGGCCATGGTCAAAGGCACCAAGATGGCCTTTGCCGGGCTGAAGAAGGATGACGAGATCGCCAATGTGCTGGCCTATCTCAAATCCTTCTCCGAGAGCGAGGCAGCAAGCGCTCCGGCGGCTGCAGAGACCGCCGAGGCAGCGCCGGTTGAAACCGCCGAGGCCAGCCCTGCCGCCGAAGCTGAACCTGTCGAGGCGATGGCCGTCGAGACAAGCAAAGGCGCCTTCGGGCTTGGTCGCGTCGCCATGGCCGATGAGATCGCGGCCTGGGATATCGATATCCGCCCCGATGGGACCGGCTTGCCGGAGGGCAAGGGCACCGTCGCCGAGGGCGAACCCTTGTTCGCGGACAATTGTGCTGTCTGCCATGGCGATTTTGGCGAGGGCGCTGGCCGTTGGCCAGTGCTGGCGGGTGGACAGGACACGTTGCTCAAGGACCGGCCGGTCAAGACCATCGGCTCCTATTGGCCTTACCTGTCGACCGTGTTCGACTATGTCCGCCGCGCCATGCCGTTCGGCGATGCCCGCTCGTTGTCAGATGACGACGTCTATGCGCTGACGGCCTATTTGTTGTATCTAAACGACATTGTCGACGATGAGGATTTCGAACTCTCCAACGAGAATTTCGCATCGATCCGTTTGCCGAATGAGGATAACTTCATCCCGGATGACCGGTTGAACGAACCGCATTATGCCAAGGGCCTGGAGCCCTGCATGACCGATTGCAAGCCCGGTCCGGTGGAAATCACCGCCCGCGCCCAGATCATCGACGTGACGCCGGAAGGCGAGGGCGATGAAAACACCGGGGGCGGCATCGACTGATGATAGGGCGCTGGAGGGCGCCCGGGAGGACAGGCAGAAATGGTTGAGCGGGGCAGACACCACAGGCGCATCGAGATCATGCGCTGGGTGGTGTCTGTATTTTTGCTGAGCCTGTCATGGATACTCGCCGGACCAGATCAGGCCGGCGCCACCGATGCGGTGTTCAAGCCTTGCGCGACCTGTCATGAGATCGGATCGGGCGCCAAGCACAAGGTCGGGCCTCACCTAGACGGGTTGTTTGGCCGTAAGGCCGGCAGCCTCGAGGGCTTCCGCTATTCGGACGGCATGCGCGCCGCAGGCGAGGCCGGGCTTGTCTGGACCCCCGAAGCGCTCGACGAATACCTCCAGAGACCACGCGATTTTATCAAGGGCAACCGGATGTCGTTCCGCGGCATGCCGGATGACGCCGAACGCGCGGCGCTTGTTGCCTGGCTTGAGTCCGCCACCCAACAGGCCCCGGCAGCCGATCCTGTGACCGGCGAAGCGCCAACCGACGGGCTGGTGCGGAGTTTTGCCGATATTGTGCTGCAGATGGACGGCGATCCAGAATATGGCGAATATCTCGCCGGCGAATGCGTGACCTGCCATCAGGCCACCGGTCATGCCGACGGCATCCCCTCCATTGTCGGGCTGCCAAAGGACTATTTCGTCAAGTCGCTGTTTGAATACCGCACCAATGTTCGCTCTAATGAAGTCATGAAGCTGCGCGTCGCCAATCTCGCCAATGACGAGATCGCTGCGCTGGCGGCCTATTTCAGTTCGCTTGATCCGCAATAGACTGCAACCGGGAGGAAACCATGACACGCCTTACCAGACGCCAATTCGGACTTTTCGCCGGCGCGAGTGCGGCTGCACTCACGCTTCCCACCTATCTGCGCGCGCAGGGCAAACCCCGCGTGGTCGTCATCGGCGGCGGCGCCGGC
>LADQ01000230.1 GCA_000961635.1 Hoeflea sp. BRH_c9
CGCGCCAGGCAGATCATCGGTGACGGCCCGACCTATCTCTCCTTTGACATCGACAGTCTCGACCCGGCCTTCGCGCCGGGAACCGGAACGCCGGAAATCGGCGGATTGACGACGCGCGAAGTGCTGGATCTCATCCGCGGACTGAAGGGCATGAACATTGTCGGCGGCGATGTCGTCGAAGTCGCCCCGCAATATGATTCCACCACCAACACGGCGCAGGCTGGCGCGCAGGTGCTGTTCGAGATCCTCAGCCTGATGGTGTTCAGCCCGGCGATCACCGGCAGGCCCGCCTGAGACATTCGCCATCGCAGAGAATGCAAGAAAGCGGCCCGGACTGCGCGTTTCAGCGAATTTACGGCCGCAACCTTCGAAAAACCGGGGTCATGTCAATGCTGACACCACACTCTGCGTGGTGTACTGGTGACAAATTGCGAAATTTGCATGGTTGACCCCTGTTCCGGATAGGCGAGGCGATTTGTCCAATAATGATACTGACCATCCTGAATGGGACTATGACGCATTGCGGCGCGCCATAGATTCGGCAGGGGTTTCCTTATGGACCTGGAACGTCGACACCGATGAGTTCGCCATGGACCCGCGCGGCTATGAGCTTTGGGAGATACCTCAAGGCCATACACTCACTTTCGAGCTCCTGTCCGAGAAGATCCATCCCGCGGACCGGGACCGGGTGAGCGCGGCCTTCTCCGCCACAAGGGCGACCGTCGGCTCCTATGAGATCGATTTCCGCACCAAGGTGGGGCCCCGTGTCCGCTGGATTTCCGCGCGGGGGCAAGGCGACGACGCCAGCATTGTCAAGCGCGTGGTCACCGGCATCTTCCTCGACATCACCGATCGAAAGCAGGCAGAAGAGGGCCATGAGCTGCTGGCGGGCGAGATGAGCCACCGGGTCAAGAACCTGCTGGCGATCGCGACCGGCCTGACCAGGATCACGTCGCGCTCCTCGACCTCGATCGAGGACATGACGCAACAGCTGATGAGCCGGCTGACGGCGCTTGACCGTGCCCATGACCTGGTTCGGCCCTTGCCCGGCGAGGAAGGCAAGACCGCCCTGCTCGGCGACATCTTCACCGTGCTCCTGGCGCCCTATGACGATGAAGGCGCGTTTTCGGGGCGTATCCGGGTGGCGGTGCCGCGCATGGGGGTGGGCCGGGTCACCGCGACCGCACTGGCTATGGTCGTGCACGAACTGGCGACCAACTCGGTGAAATATGGCGCGCTTTCGGTGGAAGGCGGCGCCCTGGATGTCTCCGGCGCTATGGCGGGCGAGGATGTGCAGATCTCCTGGTCGGAACAAGGCGGCCCGGAAGTGGCTTTTCCGCCGGATCTCAGCGGCTATGGCAGCAGCCTTGTGCGCAAGACGCTGGAAGGCCAGCTCGGCGGATCGGTCAGCTATGAATGGTCAAAAGGCGGCGCGATCGTCACCTTGCTGCTGAGCGGCGAGCGCATGTCGAGCTGAGCTTGCGATTGGATTCGCGGCGCTATGGTGGCAAGAGGCCTTGGAGCGAACCCGCAAAGCTCTATTCATCTTGGAAAACAATAGTTTGAATAGGGCATGGCGGAGAGGATGGGATTCGAACCCACGATACCCTTCCGGGTATACTCCCTTAGCAGGGGAGCGCCTTCGACCACTCGGCCACCTCTCCGTTGCCCGTCTGTTACCCTAGCGTGGCCGGGTAATCAACCGGAATTCAGGCCTTGCTTCATCAATGCCGGCGCATTGCGATGGCGCCGGCTCACCCCGCTGTGCGCGCGCTTCGCGCGGCCGGCTTTTTCGCGGCCAGGTGGCCCTGGAACAAGCCGAGTTGCCAAACCCGTTTGGCCTTTGGATTTGTCCCGGGGAATGCTTGCCATGTGGGGGCAAACCGCCTCATGCGTATGTCGCGCCCGAATGGATTGTTTTGGGGGTAACGTCCCTGCATCATTTCAAAGTGTTCGCGCCTCCTTTGCGTAACCCCATTTGAGGCGCGGGCAGCGTCGCGCGAGCGCGCCTCTATATATAGCGCATATATAGTCCATGGAGGGGATGAGCTTCGCGCCGGCCGTTCGCACTGAAATGTGGCTGCGGTATCGGGCATTGCGGAGTGCGCGCGCTGGGTCGATGTGATTCCCTGCCAGGCGGCGGCGCTCCGCCGATTCCCGTCGATTCCATCCCGAATGCCTGCGCGAGCAATGATTCCCGCCGGTCAGATCCCGGATTTTTCCGATGCAAAGCCGCCAACTTCCTAACGAGAGGTAAACAAAACGGCCTGCCGCCGGAGATTTCGTGTCATTTGTGCAACAGGCCTATGTGAAGGCATGGCGCCGACCCGGTGAAGCGAGTGATGAGCGTTGCGCGGCCCGCGCTGGCGAGTATGTTCACTCTCGAAGCCAAGGGACAACCACTTGTCTTCTTCCATTGTGGGGATGGGACAGGGAATACTGTCCTTCAGCGACAACCCAGATCGTACCAACTTTTGACTGGAGGTCAGAAAATGAACATTAAGAGCCTTCTCCTCGGCTCCGCAGCGGCCCTCGTCGCTGTATCCGGCGCTCGCGCTGCAGACGCCATTGTTGCAGCTGAGCCTGAGCCCGTTGAATACGTTCGCGTTTGCGACGCTTTCGGCACCGGCTACTTCTACATCCCGGGCACCGAAACCTGCCTGCGCATCCACGGCTACCTGCGTTACGACATCGGCGTTGGCGATCTCTTCGCTGTGACGTCGGCAACCGGCGACGCAACCTACAACAAGCGCGCTCGTTTCTCGTTCCGCACCTCGACTGCTTCGGAAACCGAACTCGGCACCCTGCGCACCTACACTGAGCTTCGCTTCCAGTGGGATACCAACGACACTGCCGCTGGTTACACCAACGACAACGAATTCTCGGTCAACTTCGCATGGATCCAGCTCGGCGGCCTCCGCATCGGTAAGGACGAATCGTTCTTCACCACCTGGACCGGTTATGCTGGCGCAGTCATCAACGACGGCAACTACGGCCCGTTCGACACCAACCTGATCAGCTACACCTATAATGGCGGCGCTTTCCGGGCCGGTATCGCTCTTGAACAGGGTGACGACGATCAGCTCATCGCCGGCGTACGTACCGGCTGGGGCATTGACGACTACATGCCACACATCGTTGTCGGTCTCGGCTACAATGCCGGCATGGTCGACCTCAGCGCGGTCTTCGCTTACGACACCCGCGACGATATCATCGGTACCATTCCGGTTAACGTTGGTGGCTGGGCTGCCAAGGTTCGCGCTGACGTGAAGATCAACGATGCCGCTTCGGTATTCGCAATGGTCATGTACGGCGAAGACTCGTCCGCTTACGCAACCTGGGCTCCTTACGGCCTCGGCGACGCATGGTCGGTCATCGGTGGTGCATCGTTCAAGGCATCCGACAAGCTGACAGTTAACGGTCAGGTCCAGTGGATTGAATCCAACATTGCTGCCAACAGCGATTACTGGGCTGCAGTTGCCAACGTCAACTACACCGTTGTCCCTGGCCTCGTTGTCACTCCTGAAGTGGCTTACGTCGACAGCGGCGTTGCAGGTGTCGATGGTTCCTTCGGCGCAATGCTCCGCGTACAGCGCTCGTTCTAATCAAACCACGGTTTGATCAGATTGGACCCGGCAGCTCAGCTGCCGGGTCTTTTTGATTCCGGCCATGGCGGCCTCCTAGCGGGCTCCCCCGCTTTTGGCTTGGCCTGCCCGGAGCAAGGGTGTTAGGTTTGCGCGCATCATCATTGCAGCGGAGACCTCATGCGCAACTGGAAGCTTTGGATATGGCCCGGGCTGGCCACTGTCGCATGCCTCACCGCTCTGGCGATCTGGTTTCAAGCCGGAATCGTGGAAAGTGATCTGCAGTCCCGGGCGCTCGCAGCGCTGAGTGAGGACAATGGCTGGGCGAAAGTGTCGCTCAAAGGCCGCGATCTGACCCTGACCGGCCTGGCGCCCGATGAGGCGAGCCAACACCAGGCTCTCGAAACTGTCCGGTCAATTCATGGCGTCCGTGTCGCCAATAACGCTTCAACCTTGCTGCCTGAGGAAAAACCCTATCGTCTGAGCGTTGAGAAGACGGCGGATGGCGTGGCGTTGCGCGGGTTCGTCCCCAATGAAAGCGCGCGCGCCAATATCGTGGCGGCGCTGAGCAATTTGCTTCCCGGAATTGCCGTGACCGACCAGATGAAACTGGCGCGCGGCGCGCCCGATGGTCTGGTCGAGCTCGTCAGCTATGGAATGGCGCCGCTGACGCGGTTTTCAACCGGGTCGCTTGAACTCACCGATGCCACATTGCGGGTGACGGGCCAGGCGCTCAACCCGGATGATCACGAAGCAGCGCTGGCGGCGCTCTCGGCCGAGCCTCCCGCTGGCGGCGTTCTGGAATCGGTCGACATAGCGCCCGCGTCGGTGGCGGGAGACTATATCTGGTCGGTCCTCATGGAAGCGGACGGGATGGAGCTTTCGGGCTATGCGCCCGATGCCGATGCGCGCAACGCAATTCTGGCCGCGGCGAAAGCATCCCGACCGGAGCTGCCGGTCAACGACCGGATGCGGTTCGCCACGGGCGTTCCGGCGGGCATTGATTGGCAGGCTGCGGCGACGGAAGCCTTGGGTCTGACGTCGTCATTGTCCGATGGCACGGTCTCGATCCGGGGCAGGGTTCTCGATGTCTCGGGCCGGGCCATCGACGGCAAGGCTTTCCGGCGGGTTCAGGAGAGGCTTTCGGCGGGATTTGCCAGCGGGCTGGTTCTCGGCACCTCCGATATCGGGTTGGCCGTGACGTCACCCTATGTCTGGGCGGCAACGCGGGATGACACTGAGATTGTCCTGTCCGGGGTCCTTCCCAACGAAGCGGTTCGCGCCCGGCTGTCGCAGATTGCGCGTCTGAAATTCGGCACGCTTGGGATCGTCGACACGCAGGAAATCGCGGCCGGCGCGCCGGAGGGATTTGAAGCCGCGGCGCTGGCGGCGCTGCAGGCGCTGAGCCGGCTCGACGATGATGCGGTGGCGCGTATCGAGGATCAAACACTGATCTTGCGGGGCGCCGCCTTGAACCAGTCAGCCAAAAGCGAGATTGCCCGGCTTTTGGAAGACGGGTTGCCCGAGGGGTTTGCCGGCCAGCCGGCCATCGATCTTGCCGCCGCGCCGGAAGCGCCGTTATCGGCAGCCGCTTGCCAGGCGGAACTGAACCGGCTGGCGGCGACCAACACTGTGCTGTTTGACACGGCGGAGGCTGCGATTCAGGACCATTCCTACGGGTTTCTCGACCGCGTGGCTTTTGCAATGCGGCGGTGCGGCCAGGCGCGGCTGGAAATATCCGGTCATACTGATTCCGATGGGGCGGCGGCGGCCAATCTTGATTTGTCCGAACGCCGGGCCAAATCGGTGCTAGCATTCATGATCGCCGCCGGTGTTACGGCGGACCGGATGACGGCGATCGGTCATGGTGAAGGCAAACCCGTGGCAAGCAACACAAGCGACGCGGGCAAGGCGGCAAATCGCCGGATCGAATTCCGCGTTCTCAACTAACGGGCCCACGCCCGGGGAGGTCACTATGTGGTATATGTTCTCGCATCTTTGGTTCTGGCTGTTGTGCGCCTTTGTCATCGGCTCGTTTGTTGGCTGGAAGACATGCGGCGGCAAGCGCACTTGATCACCTTGTTGGTCAGTCGGTTTCGCCGTGCGGCGGGATTGGCTGATCCGGATGAAGTGGCGTGGAAGCAAAGTGACGGAGCGTGCTTTGCCCGTCCAGTTGGATGTGGCTCGGGTTTGGAGGCGGAGAAATGACAATGTTTTTTTTACAAGCGCTGATTTTTATCGCTGTTGTATTCGGATTGGGATGCCTGTTCGGCTGCTGGCTGAAAGGCAGGATGGGGCACCCCCGGCATCACTCCGGGGCCGCCGGCGCTGTCACCCACGAGGGCGCCGCCAGGACGGTGACATCGGGCGAACTGGCGGCGCCGATGCCGCATTATGAACCGTCAAGCACGTCTTCCGCTTCATGGACGTCGACGCCTGCGGCGGAAACCAAGGCGAAACCCGCGGCGGTCGTGACGCCGCCCGCGCCGGTCAAAGAGCCAGTCAAGCCAAGTGTAACCAAGCCGAAAGCTGCCAAGCCGAGAGCAACCAGACCGGCCGCCGCCAAATCGGCGACTACGTCAACCACGGCAAAACCGGTTGCCGCTTCCAGGCCACGCACCGAAAAAGCCGCCGGCACTCCGGCCGTTGTGGCGACGCCGGTAAAACCTGCCGTGGCGAAACCGGCCGCAGCCAAAGCAGCACCTGCCAAACCAACAGCTGTGAAGCCCAAGGCAACGAAAACCCCGGCAGCGAAAGCCAAGCCGGTGGCGGCTGATGTTCCTGATAATCTCAAGCAAATCAAGGGTGTAGGCCCGACGATTGAAGCCAAGTTGAATGCCGCCGGGATCAACAGTTTCGCGCAGATCGCGGCCTGGACCAAGAAGGAACAAGCCGAATTTTCCGAGCAATTGTCGTTCGCGGGCCGGATCGAGCGTGAGGATTGGGTCAGTCAGGCCAAGCTGCTGGCCAAGGGCGGCGCCACCGAATTCTCCAAACGTGTCGCCAAGGGCGAGGTCGCGAGTTCAGCGGCGCCCAAGCGCGGCAAGCCATAGTCCACGGGGTCGCGCCGTCGTGTGACCGCCGCCCGCAGCGCCTCCGTCAGGCCTGTCTCAGTGGCGGCGCTGCTTGTCGACCGCGGCGAAGAATTTTTTCAGCATCGCCGGAATGCCGGACAGATGCAGGATCGGCGCATGGCCGTGGCCGGGGATGGTGACGGTCTGCAGCGACGGGACCCGGCGTTTCATCTCGATCAGCGTCTGGGCCGAGAGCAGTGTCGAATGCTCGCCGCGCAGCGCCATCAGCGGCATGACGCCGAGACCCTCAAATTGCGGCCACAGCGTTGGCACCGGCGTGCTCAGATCGACCCCTTTGAGCCCTTGCAGCAGTGACGGATCGTAATCGGGCACCAGCTTGCCGTTCTTCTCAATGAAGATGGCGCGGGCAAAGTCTTCCCAATCCTTCGGTGTGAGAGTGGAAAAGCTCTTGGAATGGGCGTCGGCCAGGATTTCCGCCGCCTCGGCCCAGCTCCTCGGGGTGGGGGTGCGCGACAGATAGGCCTTGATCTGGACCAGGCCGGCGCCTTCAATCACCGGTCCGATGTCATTGAGGACGCCGGCCGCCATGACGCCGGGCCGCATCGCCGCAAGCACATGCATGATCAGGCCGCCACGCGAGGTGCCCACAAAAATGGCGTGCTCCAGCCCCAGCGCGGCCATGCCGGCGAGCACATCCTCGGCTTCGACAAGGATGGTGTAGCGGGCCGGATCCTTGTCCCATCCGGACTGTCCGCGGCCGCGATAATCGAAACTGACGACGCGCCGGGGCGCGGCTTCATCGCGCGACAGCAGCAGCGCCAGATCATGAAAATCGCGGGTGTTGCGGGTCAGTCCGGGCAGGCAGACCACCGGCAGGCGATCCCGGGTGGCAAGATCATGGCGGCCATAGTCGGCGGCATGCAGCCTGAGCCCGTCACTGGCCGAAAAAAACACGTCCTCGCACCCGGCCGGTGTCTTGATCGCGGCCGTCCCGCGCTTGTCATCCGCCATTGTCAGATCCTGATCTTGCTGCCCGATCTTGCTTGTCACAAGACCCTGCCTATAGCGCATTTTCCGTAGAATGCGACAGGCCTCATCGGCGGCCGAACCTCAGATCGTCTTCAATGCTGGCCGCCTGGCCCAGACGCGCCTTGTAGACCTGGTAGTTTTCCATCACGCGCTGCACATAGTGCCGTGTCTCGGTGAAGGGGATCATCTCGATCCAGTCGATCACCTCGTCGAGCGGCCGGCCGCGCGGATCGCCGAACCGGTCTATCCATTGCGAGACCCGGCGCGGGCCGGCGTTGTAGGCGATGAAAGTGAGAATGTAGGAGCCGCCAAAACCGCTGATCTGCTCGCCCAGGAAATGCGCGCCCAGCGTCGCATTGTATCCGGCGTCCGTGGTCAGCCGGTCCTGCGAATAGGGCAGGCCATGGCGCGCCGCCACGCCCCTGGCGGTTCCCGGCAGGATCTGCAGCAGGCCGCGGGCATTGGCCGGGGAGACGGCTGACGTGTTGAACGCGCTTTCCTGGCGGGCAATCGAATAGGCAAGCGCCTTGCCGGCGCCGGTGATATTGGCGTTGGCGGGCACGGCGCCGAGAGGATAGGCCAATGCCGCGACATCGATCCCCCGGTTCCAGGCGATCTTGCCGATCTGCAAAGAGACCCGGTGATCGCCGCGTTTCTCGGCCATGGCGGCGAGAATCGCCAGTTCGCCGGGGCTGTCGAGTTCAGCGGCGAGCGCACGGTAAAGCATGTCGGCGCGCCACTCGAAGCCGGCGTCCTCGAGCTTGCGGATGGCGCTCACGGCTTCACGTCCGCCAAACCGCACCCGGTCCGGTTCGGACGGCGACGGATAGGCGATGTTGAGGGATTTGCGCTTGAGCCTG
Organism: Hoeflea sp. BRH_c9; assembly: GCA_000961635.1. GTDB lineage: Bacteria > Pseudomonadota > Alphaproteobacteria > Rhizobiales > Rhizobiaceae > Hoeflea. The sequence continues at coordinate 8,509 of LADQ01000230.1, forward strand.
GCGCTGGCAAGCTGGCCGTAGAATGTCGAAGGATATACGGCTGCCTGGGCGTAGTGCTCCGCTGACTTGCCATCGGCGCCGGCTTCCGCGGCGCGGCCCAGCCAGTAATGGGCGCGGGCCCGGGAAATCTGGCCGTCGGCAACGGTGAGGATGGCGGCGAAATGCTTCGCTGCCGTGGTGGCGTCCTTGAGCCCCCTCAGGGCATACCAGCCGGCGTGAAATTCAGCCTCGGCGAATTCTTCCGGGCTCTCCGCCAGATGCGCCGCGGCCAGTCGATAGGCCGCCTTGGCGTTGCCTTTCTCGTAGAGACCGCGGCTGACCACCCGCGCCTCGACCCACCATTCATCCGGGTCGACCAGGGCGGCGCGGTCGCGCGGCATTTTGGCGAGCAGCTCCGCGGCTTCCTTGTTACGTTCGAGTTCGCGCAAGTGCCTTATGCGCAAATAGAGGTAGGATGGCTTGTCGTGCCAGGACCGGTCAACCGCGGCGATGGCGCCGGCGGCCTTGGCCGGATTGGCGATCACCGCAGCCCAGGCGCGGTAGAGCGACTGGGCCTCGGCTTTTTGGGAAACAGGTTTGGCGGCGCTGACCTGGTCGCGGTAAAGCAGCATCTCCATTCGCCGCAGATGATCGGTCTTGTCGAGCAGGCCGTCGAATTCGGCCAGGAAAATCCTGGCGTCGCGGTCGTCCATGGTGAGGCTGCGCCAGCTGCTGGCGGCAACAGCGCGGGCGCGCCTGGTATCGCCCGAGACCTTCAGGGCCCTGATCAGCGCGATGGCGCCCTTGGCGGTTTCGGGGGCCGATTTGCCAAATGCGGCGAGCACTTTGTCTGCCGCGGGGTTTTCGAAGAACAGGGCGCGTTCCGACAATTGGCGCAGCGACGTGAGCCCGGGCCAGCCCTTCAGCTCGGTTGCGGCGAGAGCGATCTCGTCCGAGGGCACGCCTTCCAGGCCCGACACCGCGATCGCCCAGGTCAGGATATGATGATCAAGCGTGTTGCGCGGAATGGAATCGCGGATCGCCCGGGCGCCGGCCGCGTCGTTGTCGCCAAGCGCTTCCAAACCTGCCTTGAGTTCAAGGCTTGCCGGTGTCGTCACGCTGGCCTTGAGCACCGACGCCGTGGTTTCAGCAGCAATGACCTCAGGCCTGGGCGCAGGCAGGGGGATCGCGCCGTTTGGCAGCGGCGCGGCTGTGGCAAGCACTGTGGAAAGCGTGAACAGCGCGGCAAGAGCGATCTTCGACATGATGGCATTCCGTTCGAACTGTGAGCCTGTCTGCTGGCGGCTGACCCGCTTCCCGCATGGAAGCCGCCGTGCCGCCAAAACCCTGTCTGGTTTTATCCGGCGCCGGTGAAGCAAGAATTAACAAAAGCTTATCAGCTTCCCTCGGATTGAAGCATAAGCCTGCAATTGCGGGTAATCTGCGGCGGTTCCATTGGTTTGGCCGCGATTGCGCGCAAAAGCGGCGGTTGAAGTCTCGCAAGGCTTTTCGCCGGCGCAGAATTCCTGTATCGGCTCAGGGACAGATGATTAACCGCGTCCTTGCGGCGTGGAATGACAGTTTTTTGGAGATCAGCATGTTCCAGGGTTCCCTTCCGGCCCTCATTACCCCATTCACCGAAACTGGCGCGGTGGACGAGGATGGCTTTGCGGCCCATGTCGAGCGGATGATCGATGCCGGCAGCCGCGGTCTGGTCCCCGTCGGCACCACCGGCGAATCGCCGACGCTGTCGCATGCCGAACACAAGCGGGTTGTCGAACTCTGCGTCGAAGTCGCCGCCGGGCGGGTTCCGGTGATCGCCGGCGCCGGCTCCAACAACACGACGGAATCCATCGAGCTTGCGGTTCACGCCGAACGCGCCGGCGCCGACGCCCTGCTGGTTGTGACGCCTTACTACAACAAGCCAACGCAGAAGGGGTTGTATCAGCACTTCAAGGCTGTCGCCGAAGCAACCAGCCTGCCGATCATCATCTACAATATTCCGCCGCGTTCGGTCATCGACATGTCGGTGGAGACGATGGCGGCGCTTGCCCGCGATTTTTCCAACATCGTTGGCGTCAAGGACGCCACCGGCAATCTCGCCCGGGTGCCCGAGCAGCGCCAGGCCTGCGGCAAGGATTTCATCCAGCTTTCGGGCGAAGATCCCACCGCGCTCGGGTTCAATGCCCATGGCGGCGTTGGCTGCATTTCGGTCACCGCCAATGTGGCGCCAAGGCAATGCGCCGAGTTCCAGGAGGCGACACTGCGGGGAGATTACACCAGCGCGCTGGCGATGCTTGACCGGTTGATGCCGCTGCACAAGGCGATCTTCACCGAACCCGGGGTGGCCGGCGTCAAATATTGCCTGGGCAAGATGGGCCTGATCAAGAATATCGTCCGCTCGCCGCTGACCACGGTTGAACCAGGCACTGCCGCCTTGCTGGATAAGGCGATGGCTCAGGCAGGCGTGGCCGGCTGATCATGGCTCCAAAAAAAGAAGACAAATCGCAGTATGGAAAGATCGTGGCTGAAAACCGCAAGGCGCGGTTCAACTACGAAATTGTCGATACGTTCGAAACAGGTCTGGTTCTGACCGGCACCGAAGTGAAATCACTTCGCGAAGGCAAGGCCAACATCGCCGACTCCTACGCCAATGAAGAGGGCGGGGAGATGTGGCTGATCAATTCCTACGTGCCGGAATATCTCCAGGCCAACCAGTTCAACCATGAGCCCCGGCGTCGCCGCAAGATTCTGGTGAAAGCGCGGGAAATCGCCCGGCTGGGTCAGGCCGTCCAGCGTGACGGCATGACGCTGGTGCCGCTCAAGGTCTATTTCAACGACAAAGGCACAGCCAAGCTGCAACTGGCCCTGGCCAAGGGCAAGAAATTGCACGACAAGCGCCAGACCGAGAAGGAACGCGACTGGAACCGGGATAAATCGCGGTTGCTGCGCGATCGGGGGTAGGGCGGTTCAGATCCAACCGCCCTTGGCGCCGGTCAGTCGTCGAATTCTTCCTCGTCATCATCGCCAGGCAGAGGGGGCCGGTTGGGGCGCTCCGACGGATCGCGGCCGATTTCGGCTTTCAGGCTGGTCAGGTCAATGAAATAGTCGGCCTGTCGGCGCAGATCGTCGGCAATCATCGGCGGCTGCGAGGAGAGCGAGGAGACCACGGTCACCTTGCGTCCCTTGCGTTGAAGCGCCTCGACCAGCGAGGTGAAGTCGCCATCGCCGGAAAAAATCACCAGATGATCGACCACGTCGGATTGTTCCATGGCGTCAATGGCCAGTTCGATGTCCATGTTGCCTTTAATCTTGCGGCGTCCCATGGAATCGGTGAACTCCTTCGCCGGCTTGGTCACCACCTTGTAGCCGTTGTAGTCAAGCCAGTCGATCAGCGGCCGGATCGAAGAATACTCCTGGTCCTCAATCAGCGCCGTATAGTAATAGGCGCGCAGGAGATAGCCGCGAGACTGGAAGGCCTTGAGAAGCTTTCTGTAGTCAATATCGAAATTCAGGCTTCTCGATGCGGCATAGAGGTTCGCCCCGTCAATGAACAAAGCAATTTTCTCTCTGGGATCAAACATTTTGGATATTCCTTTCAATCAATTGCGGTGAATGCATGTTGACCTCAACAGGTCTAATCGGCAGTTTTGGTTCGAGAACGAACCAGTCAATCATTGTCGTATTTCACAGGCCAATTTTCATTTCGATGTTTGCGAAGACGCATGCTTTCTTGATTTGATACCAAATGCTGCGCTGCGTGGCCATTTTCAAGTGCCACGGCCTGCAAATCCGCCATGATACACAAGTCGCGGAGCGGACTCTTGTTCCATGGCTGTTTACGGTTTTGCATCTTTAAACGATGCGGATTGATCCAAAAGACTTGAATTAGCCACACAATGTGTTTATCGCAGGGCCAACCTCCCCACAGCAGTTTGCAAAGGACAGGCAATGGCCCGCGTCACCGTCGAAGATTGCATCGAC